>NZ_CP036292.1:6637884-6944198 GCF_007751715.1 Rosistilla oblonga
CGGTCAGCCTGCAACCCAACGCCGGTGCTCAAGGCGAATACGCCGGGCTGTTGGTGATCCGGGCGTACCACGAACACAACGCCGTCGGCGAGAACAAGCGGAACGTCTGCCTGATCCCCACCTCGGCTCACGGCACCAACCCGGCGTCGGCGGTGATGGCGGGAATGCATGTTGTGCCGGTCGCTTGCGACGCCAACGGCAACATCGACATGAACGACCTGAAAGCGAAAGCTGCCGATCATGCCGAGACGCTGTCGGCACTGATGGTCACCTACCCATCGACGCACGGCGTTTTCGAATCGACGATCCGCGAAGTTTGCGACGTGATCCACCGTCACGGCGGACAGGTCTATATGGACGGTGCCAACATGAACGCACAAGTCGGACTGACCAGCCCGGCAACGTGTGGCGCCGATGTCTGCCACTTGAACC
This sequence comes from Rosistilla oblonga, assembly GCF_007751715.1. Taxonomy (NCBI): domain Bacteria; kingdom Pseudomonadati; phylum Planctomycetota; class Planctomycetia; order Pirellulales; family Pirellulaceae; genus Rosistilla; species Rosistilla oblonga. The sequence goes on from NZ_CP036292.1 coordinate 6,638,317, forward strand.
TGCACAAGACGTTCTGCATCCCGCACGGCGGTGGCGGCCCCGGAATGGGACCGATCGGCGTGGCAGAGCAATTGGTGCCGTTCCTGCCCGGCCACAGTGTCGCTCGTCCCGACACGGCGGGTGAGTTTGCGATCGGTGCCGTCTCGGCGGCTCCTTACGGCAGCCCCAGCATCCTGACGATCAGCTACGTCTACATCGCGTTGATGGGTGCCGAGGGACTGAAGCGAGCGACGCAGGTCGCGCTGCTAAACGCCAACTACATGGCCCGTCGACTTTCCGATAAATTCGACATCCTGTACACCGACAAAAACGGAAACGTCGCCCACGAGTTCATCGTCGATTGTCGCGAGTTCGACAAATCGGTGCACATCAGCATCGACGATATCGCCAAGCGTCTGATGGACTACGGATTCCATAGCCCGACGATGTCATTTCCCGTTCCGGGAACGTTGATGATCGAACCGACCGAAAGCGAACCGAAGGCGGAACTGGATCGGTTCTGCGAGGCGATGCTGGCGATCCGCGAAGAGATCGCAGCCATCGAGCGGGGCGAGAGCGATGCGGAGAACAATCCGCTGAAGAACGCACCGCACACGATGCAGATGATCGGCGGCGACCAATGGCCACATCCGTACGGTCGCGAACAAGCGGCGTGGCCCAAGGCGTGGCTGCGGGATGCGAAATTCTGGCCGACCGTGGGGCGAATCGATCACGCCTATGGCGACCGCAACCTGATCTGCTCCTGCCCGCCGATGGAAGAGTACCAATAGCGGTTGCGGTCCCCCTCCCCATCGGCTGTAGCGTGCGGTTGTGCAGCAAAAAGTTGGATTGTGAGGGGGACAAGTCATTCTGAATGACAATTTCTTGATTATCCTTGACAAACCCCAGCCGATTTTATTGGTCGGTGGGGGTTCTTGTGTGCAAGAATTACTAGCCACAGCGACCGCACGACGCGGTTGGTTGCGGCAAGCCGCTAACTTCGGTTAGGCGACTGACTTGCGCACCCACGCTCACCTCAAGGATCTCTGTCGGCCTTGCGTTGCGATCCGGCAAGGAGTTTTCATTATTATGGCTACCGTTGAACAATCGCCGCCGCCGGTCAAAGTCCGTCCGCCGCGAACTCTGCCGCTTAATCTGACTCCGTTCGAAGACTACATGATCTGGGACGATCGGCCCGAATATCCGATGACCTTCGTGGTTCAGATGGAATTCGCTGGAACGATCGACCGCGAGGCGATCGAAGCGGCATTGCCCGAAGCTCTGGAACGCCATCCGCTGCTGCAAGCCATCGTGCAACCAGCCAAAGGAAATCGCGACTGCTGGGTCAACGCGCCGCAGCCGGAGATCGCGATCGACTGGGCCGACCTGGCCAAACCGATCGATCTGCCAGCCGGGGAAGCGATCGATTTGCGGCAAGACGTGGGACTGCGGATCTGGATTCGCAGCGACGAGAACCAAGCGACCATCACGACTCAGTTCCATCACGCCACATGCGATGGCATCGGCGCGTATCAGTTCCTCGGCGACTGGCTGTGGTTCTATGCGTCGCACGTCGGCCAACCGATCGACGAACCGCTACCGCCACTGGATGTCAAAGCGCTGCGTCAGCGGAACCGGAACAGTTTTGATGTCGAAAACTATCGCCTGCCCGATGGCAAACTGGACACCGCCGAAACGAAAGCTCTCGGCTGGCAATGCATAACCGGCGTGCAAGCTCTCGCTAAACCGCGGGCGATGCAGCCGGAAGAGAATCCCCGTGCCCTATTCCCCGGATTGTGTGGGTTTGAGTTCGACAAAAAGGTCTACAAAGATCTCCGCCACGTTGCCGAGCGACGCGGGCAATCGACTAACGAATTGTTGATCGAACGATTGTTGGTCACGCTGCGCCAGTGGAACCAGATGCAAGGGGATCGAGGCCGCCGCGATCTGTGCATCATGATGCCGATGGATCTGCGCGAGATCGAGAGCCGGATGGCGACGGCTGCGAATCTAGTTACCTACGCTCTGATCCGACGCAAACAATCCGAGTGCACCGAATCCGAAGCGTTGATCGATTCGATTCGCCAAGAGATGGTGATGCTAAAGCGGAACCGGCTACGGACGCCGTTCATGAGCATGATCGCCCACATGCAGCGTTATCCGACCTGGCTGAAACGCTGGCTCAGTTCGCGGCGGTGCATGGCGACGGCGATCCTATCGAACACCGGCGACCCGACCAAACGCTTTAGCGTCGCGTTCCCACGCGTCAAAGGACTGCTGCAAGCGGGCAACCTGTCGATGACCGACATCGTTGGGGTGCCGCCGATGCGATCGGGCACGCGGCTGACGATTTCGATCTTCACCTACCGCCGCGTGCTGAAGATCTGCATGCGTTGCGATTCGCACCTCTATTCGACGGCGCAAACCGAAGCCTTGTCGAACGAATATCGAGCGTCGATCCAACGACTGCTGGACGCACCGGTGGAAGCTTAGCCGCCGCCAAACATCCCACGCGTCGGCAATTGCGATTTAGTTGCTAAAATGCAGCGGTAGCAATTCTCCGCCACGCGACCGCTTGAGCTCCATCGGGTGCCAAGCGATCTTTCCAATACGGGATGTAAGGATATGGATTCGATGCCCTCGCCGACAACGGCTACGGTTTCGCTGACCCCAGGCCGATTTGTAGGCAAAAGTTTTCGACACCATTGGCGTATCAGCGCCGCGGTCGCGCTAGGCGTTGCCGCTGCCACCGCTGTGGTCACGGGAGCTCTATTGGTCGGCGATTCGATGCGGGGCAGCTTGCGTGAACTGACGATCGAACGCCTCGGTTCGATCGACTATGTCCTCTATCCGGGCCAATTTTTCCGAGCCGCCGCCGTCGATCCGCTCCGCAGCGACAGCGACCAACCGTTGGTCGACCGCGCGGTCCCGGCGATCTTATTTTCGCAAGCTGTCGTGGAGACCGATCGGGCAGCCAGCGACGTCGTTCGCCGCGCCGGATCGATCCAAGTGATCGCAGCCGATGCGGAGTTCTGGGATCTCGATGTCGAAGGAGTCCGCCCCGACGTGATCCCTGCGGGGGACCAAGTGGTTCTGAACGCATCGGCCGCGGCGGAGTTGCAAGTCGACGTCGGCGATCTGGTGACGGTTCGACTGCCTGTGGAACAGGCGGTGCCGGCGGACAGTCCGCTGGGACGCCGCGAGAGTGAAAGCGAAGGCTTGCCGCGATTGGAAGTCGTCTCGATCGTTCCCGATCGCGGGCTGGGACGCTTCAGCCTGCAGCCCAGCCAACAGCAACCGCTGGCGGCGTTCCTGCCGTTGGAATTGGTGCAAGATTCGTTGGATCGCGAGGGAGAAGCAAACGTGGTCTTCATCGATGCCGCCGGGACGCAGGCGTTGCAACTGGAGTCGGCTCGCGCGCAAGCCGACCAGATCGCCGCGGCGATGGCGTTGGAACTGAGCGACTATGGATTGAAGATCGAAGAGATTCGGCAGATCTTCACCGACGCCGAGGGCAACGAAAAAGAGGTCTTCGATTATTACAGCCTGACCAGCGACCGATTGCTGCTGCCGACCGCGATCGCCGAAAGTGTCCGCGAGGAGTTGCCGGGAGCGACCGAGCCGGTGATGACTTACCTGGCCAACGCGATTGACCGGATCGACGATGCCGACCAGACCGCCGCATCGGTTCCCTATTCGATCATCACGGCGATCGATTCGAGCGACGCGATGCCGCTGGAATTTGGCGACTACGATCCCAACGATCTCAGTTTGCCGGTGCCCGTCGTGATCAACGACTGGACCGCGGAACAACTGAAGGCCGCGGTGGGAGACAAGATTCGGATCTTCTACTTCGACCCCGAGACCTCGTCGGGCAAAGAGGTCGAGCAATCGTTCGACGCGGTCGTCAGCGGGATCGTGCCGATCACCGAGCCGCAGACGAAATACCGCCGGGGACGGCCACCGAAGTTCGACGAAGCCCCCACGGTCTATAACGATCCCGGGCTGACACCGACCGTGCCGGGAGTGACCGATCAAGATTCGATCGACGATTGGGACCTGCCGTTCAAACTGGAACGGCCGCGATCGAAGGAGGACGATCTGTACTGGGACTACTATCGCTTGACCCCCAAGGCCTTCATTCCGCTCACCGCCGGGCAGCGATTGTTTGGCAGCCGGTTCGGCGATCTGACCAGTCTGAAGATTCGCAAGTCGGCGGTTGCCGACGTCGATGCGTTGCAAACTCTGGTCACCGAAGTCGCCGACAAGGATCGCAACCAGATCGGTTTCGCCGTGATGCCGACGCGGGCGCTGCAGTTGGCGGCGTCCAAGGGAACGACGCCATTCGACGCACTGTTCGTATCGCTCAGCTTCTTCGTGATCGTCGCGGCGTTGATGTTGGTCGCGCTGCTGTTTCGGTTGGGGATGGAACAACGGGCCAGCGAATACGGAACGCTGATGGCCGTTGGGCTGTCGGGCCGCCTGGTCGCCGGAATGGCGCTGCGCGAAGGAATCCTCGTCTCATTGATCGGTTCGGTGCTGGGGGTTGTCGGCGGGATCGGTTACGCGTGGCTGGTACTGTACGCGCTGCGGAACTGGTGGGTCGGGGCGGTGACCGTTCCGTTTCTGCGATTCCATTGGTCGCCGGTCAGCCTGATCGTTGGGATCGTGGCGGGGACGGCGATGGCGGCGGTCACGATTTGGTGGACCAGCCGACGGCTGCGCTCCAGCAAGGTATCAAGCTTGGTCGGCGGACATATCGACGAACTGCGGACCGAAAGCGGCCAGCGGCGGCGAAGTTGGGCGGGCCCCGTGGCGATCGGATGTTTTGTCGTGGCGATTCTGACCAGCCTCAGCGCCGTCTGGCTGGGCGGACAAGCTCAAGCCGGCGCCTTCGTCGGTGGCGGGATGTTGCTGTTGGCAGCGATCGTGCTGGCGGTTTTCCATCGATTGACAAACACCAAGCCGCGACATGTGGTAAACCACAGCTACAGCCTGTTCCGGATGGCGATGCAAAGCGCTCGACGCAATCCGTTGCGCAGCACGCTGTCGATCGGCCTGTTGGCGGTCGCTTGTTTCTTGATCGTATCGATGAGTGCGTTTCAGTTGTCGCCGACCGACGAAGGGGTCGGCGGGTTCGATCTGATCGGACAGACTGCGATGCCGTTGTATCGCGATCTCAGCGACCCGACGATCCGAGCGGATCAGATGGGGCGCGATGCCGAAGCGATCTCCGACGCCAAGATCTTTGGTTTCCGGTTGAAGCCGGGACAGGATGCCAGTTGCAACAATCTATACCAAGCATCGCAGCCTCAAGTGTTGGGGGTGCCTGACAACTTTACAAGTCGCTTCAGCGACCCCAAAGTGATGCCAAGATTCGGATTGGTGGGAACCGACAGCGACAATCCTTGGGAGCTACTGGAAACGAAAGCCAGCGGCACCGCGGAGGATCCAATCCCGATGATTCTGGACCAAAATACAGCGATGTGGGCGCTGCAGATGTATGGCGGTGTGGGGGAGGTGAAATCGTTCGAATACGTCGTCGGAAAGCCGCAATATTTTCAAGTTGTCGGCCTGATCACCGGCTCGGTTTTGCAGGGCTCGCTAATGATCGGCGAAGCGAATTTTGAGGACGCGTTTCCGGAGATCTCAGGGTATCAATATTACCTGATGAAGGCCGAGGGAATCGACGCCGATCGGCTGGCTGAAATCTTGGAAAACCGGCTGAGCGATTCGGGGATGGACGTCGTTCGCAGCCGCGATGTGTTGGCTCGCCTGTTGGCTGTGCAGAACACGTATCTTCGCACTTTCCAAGGGCTCGGCGCATTGGGACTGTTGCTGGGAACGTTCGGTTTAGCAACGGTGCAGTTGCGCAGCGTGCTGGAACGGCGTGGGGAACTGGCCGTGATGCGGGCGACAGGCTTCAGCCGGCAGCGACTGGCCGGGATGGTCGTCTTGGAGAACAGCGCGCTGTTGATCGCCGGGATTGGATGCGGTCTGTTGGCCAGTTTCGCAGCGGTGATTCCGTACATGCTGATCGGGCAGGCGAAGCTAGGAATTGTGGAGCCGATCGCGATGCTGGGGATCGTATTTGCAGTCGGCCTACTGGCCGCTTCGATTGCTGTCAGACAAGTGCTACGGATGCCGTTGTTGGAGTCGTTACGTGGCGCTTCGTAAGCCAGCTCAGGCCTGCTACGATTGCCCCTTCTAAACCGCGATCGATGCCACTCCCCAGCAACACAGCTCCAGGGGGGGCTTGCCAGCCCTACTACAATGGCTACGACGATCACCACAAACAATGGCGGTTCGATTTGCTTACTGCAGAGCGCGCGATAATCAGCGCTTCGGCATTAAGCAAACCTGAAATTTCTGCAACACTAGACGCAGTGCTTGGGCCGAAGAAAAGTTTTATAGTTCGCCCCCCGCTAAGTCGCCTCCCGCAAGGCCCCATGGTGCAACAAGAATCAAGCTCCACAAGACCGATCGTCGATTGCCTGTGCATGCCGCTCGAGCTCGCAGACCGGCTGCGAATAGAACTACAGCATCAGAACTGGGAAATGGTCAGCCACCAATCGCCCGAGACGTTGCTGTCGCAGCCATCGGAACAGCGGTACGGATGCGCGGTGATCTACAACTGGTCCGACGGTCGCGAATCGCTGGAATTGATCCATCGTCTGCGGGCATTAAAAGTTCCCACTCAGATCGTGTTGGTCGTCGTCGAAGCTGTCGCGACGATCATCGCTCGCGCAGCTCACGGCGGAGCGACCGATGTGCTGCAAGCCAATCAACCCGCGGCGGAGCTGCGAGATGCGATCGCCAACGCGATTGAAATCGATCGCGTCGAACGGCCGCGAGCGATCGAATCGCTGCAGCAGCGGGAGCGATTGGAATCGCTGTCCGAAGGCGAACGCGATGTGTTGCGATTGGTGCTGGAAGGCCTGCCGAACAAAGTCATCGCCGCCCGTTTGGACGTCAGCCAACGGACTGTCGAAGCCCGCCGCCACAAGCTGTTCTTAAAGACCGGCACGACATCGATCGCCGAACTAGTGCGGATGGTCGTCCAGCTGGGCGGCTGATCCGGGCTAGGACTGCAGCAGCTCGAACAACCGCCGATCGGCTAAAGAATCGATGCTCAAGAAGGCTTGATCGTAGCGATGCCCCGCAGTGTGTTCACCCGGAACGGCGACGGCACACGCCCCGGACCGAGCCGCCGAGATGCAGCCATTTTCACTATCCTCCAAGACCAGCATATTTTCCGGCTGGATCTGAAAGCGGTCGGCCGCAGCGAGATACATCTCCGGATGCGGCTTGCCCTGCGAGACGTCGTCGCCGGTCAGCAGGAACTGCAACCGCGGGATCAGGTCGAACGACGAAAGCATCTGCTGGGCGAAGCGGCGCTTGCTACTGGTCGCCACGGCAAATGGGATCGACTGCGTCTCTAAATGATCCAGCAGTTCGAACAGCCCCGGCAGCGCGACCAATCCATCGGCTAACAGAGCGGCGTACAGGTCGTCGCTCTCCTGCATCAGATCGGCTGGCAGGTCGGTCAACTGGAACTCGGCGATCAGCACACCGATCGCTTCGGGAGCGGGACGGCCCATCATTTTCTGCTGGATTTGCATGTTGAATTCAAATCCACGACGGCCCAGCAGTTCGGTACCGACTTGGTAGTACAATGGTTCGGTATCAAACATCAGCCCATCCATATCCAACGCGACAGCTTGGATCGGATGCGGCCAACTGGAACCGGCAGAAGTGGATCGATTTGACATGTCTTTGGGGTCTCGCAAAGGAGTTCGTTTAGCTCAGGAATCTCTATCGGGTGAATATATTGCCGAGGATGCGCCGCATTGGAAAGCCGAACCGTTCATCCCGATCACTGCCGCGGAACTCAAAAGCGTGCTGCTGGCACATCCGCGTGCGGCGGCTCAAGCCGATCATCTGCATCGCGTTTTCGAATCGCTGACATCGATCCTGAACCACGATTACCGCAATCTACACCAGCAGCTCGAAACGCACTATTCGGTTCTCGATCCCGATCGCGATCTGAAACTGTTGACCGAACCGACCGACGACCAGTGTGACGCATCGCTGCGGCACATGCGAGGTTACTTGCACGATCTCTTGCGAGCCGCCAACTTCACGCAACTGGATCAGCAACAAATCCGCGGGGCGATCCAAACCTCCAGCGACTGGGGCGTGCGGTTGCAGATCAATTTCGACATCTTCGAATCGATCGACGTCTATGCGCGAGGCGACATCGTCGGGATGCGGACGCGGCGGCTGTGGAAATCGTATTGGAAGATGTCCGAAATGGAGGTGCCGATCTACCAGCGGTTGGTCGCGGTTTTCAAACTCAAACCCGACGCCAAACTGGTCGGCGCCCATGCCGGTGGCCAATACCATCGCGATCGCTTGCATCTGTCGATGTTCAAGAACATCCCTCAAGCCGATGTCGACATGCTGCTGCCCGGTTCGAGCATCCGATTCAGCTGGTTGGATCGCACCAAGATCTTCGCGCCAACGTTGGGCGGGATCGGAGTCACGGTGTTTAAGATCCTCCGCGGTGCGGTGGTGATCGCGGCGACCGGATTGGCGGCGGTGATGGGAGTGGCGGTGCTGGCGATTGGCATCATCGGATACGCCGTCCGCAGCATCGTCTCCTACTTTCACACCAAAGACAAATACCTGTTGAACATGACTCGCAGCCTCTATTACCAGAAGCTCGACAGCAACGCCGGGGTCATCTATCGCCTGCTGCAGGAAGCTCGCCAACAGGATCTGCTGGAATCGATCGTCGTCTATTTCATCCTCGCGACCAGCGACGAACCGATGTCCGAAGCGGCGATGTGCAAACGGGTCGAACTACTGTTAAAGGATCTATTGGCGATCGAGATCCGCTTCGATCCCTATTCGGCGATGAAGCGATTGCACCGACTGGGGATCGTTCTCGATGGCGGTGGCGACACGGTCAGCGTGCTGAGCCCGGAGACCTCGGTCCGCCAGCTGGACCATTACTGGGACAACCTGATGAGCATCGATCGCGCCACGCCCAGCGAATCGGGGCAATAGCCGCGGCGGTGCTAGCAAACCGGTCCTCGATTTCGCCGCCGCGTTACAGTTTGCCTAGTCAAATGCCAGCAAATTGAAGCCGTGCGGGTGTGGAGACATGTGCTGCCGGGGCACCGCTGTGGCGGTTCCGCTTGGCCACTTTTTCGTGGTCGGTCGCAGAGCGTATGCCGATGGGATGGACAAGCAACGGACCGATGTTGGCGGAACCGGTTGTTGTCAAACCGCCCGAAGTGCGATTTTCATTTGCGATGATCGATTGGCCGACACATGATGTTGGCCCAACCCGACGAGACTTTTCGCGTGCCATCCAGTCCCAACTTAACGCATCCGAAACCATGGCAATTGGGCCGTCGTTTTGCGCTGACGACGGAGATGGTCGGCAAACGATTTATCGAAGTGCTGAAGGTCGTCGTGAACCTGTTGGCGCTTGTTTGGGCGGTGGCGTTTATCGCCGCAAGCCCGCGGTCGTGGACGCCATTGACGCGGATGGTCTTTGCTCGCCAGTTGCTGTTCACTGCGGTCGACGGGCTGTTGGTTGCGATTCGCATCTCCGCGGCGGTCGGCGTGTTGGTGATCGTACAATCCGCGATGTGGTTGGACGCGGTGGGGGCAACAACCGACGGCATCTCGCCGGTGTTGTGGAAGGCGGTGATCCATGAGATCGCGCCACTGATCGCCAGCCTGGTTGTGGTCGGTCGCAGCGGAATCGCGATCTCGACCGAACTGGCGACGATGCTGGTCAGCGGCGAATTGGAAGTGCTTGAATCGCAGGGCGTCGATCCGATGACAACCATGATCATGCCGCGCGTGTTAAGCATGACGCTGAGTGTTTTCTGCTTGGCAATCGTGGTCGCGACGACGATGCTGGTGATGGGTTATATGGTCGGTTGGTTGATGGGAGTGATCCACACTCCATGGTCGATGTTTCTGGAGTCGTTGCTGCGTGAATCGAATCTCCTGGACTTTGCATTTTTTGTCCCCAAAACAATTATCGCAGGTGCTTTTGCCGGCGCCATTTGCTGTGCCGATGGGCTGACCGTTCGCGGCACGATGTCCGATGTATCGCGAGTCGCCAGCCGCAGCGGGATCCATGCGATGACGGCGGTGTTTGGCATCTCTGCGATCTTGTCGATACTAATTTACAACCGCATCTTGGTCTTCCAAATCCTCTAGCTTGTGTCGATGAGCAGTCTCGAAAAAAACGATCCCGCTCCGGCGGAAGCTGATCCTCGCCGCGAGATCTTGGTCTTGGAGGATCTTTCGTTTCGCGATCTGACACGCCAATCGGTGACGCTCCGCGACGCCAATTTAAAAATTTTTGAAAACGACCTCGTCACCTTAACCTTACCGCCATCGATGGAATCGCGAGCTTTCACGTCGATGCTGTTAGGCCTGCGGATGCCACAACAGGGCCGCGTATTGTTTGATGGAAACGAATGGACCGGCGAAGATTATGCGTTACACGATCGAATGCGAAGCCAAATCGGACGTGTCTTCGACGGAAAGGCGTGGGTTGAGAACATGAACATCTATGAAAACGTCGTCTTGCCGCACCAGCACCACAACCACCGAACGGTCAAAGAACTCGATCGCGAGATCCAATATTGGTCGCGACGCTTTGAGATCGAATCGATGAAGGACCAACGTCCCGCCTTTGTCGGCAAGACGTTCCTACGAATCTGCGAATGGATCCGCGCACTGATCGGATCGCCGCGTCTGTTGTTGTTGGAACATCCGATGCGTTCGGTTCCCAGGGCGAGGTTCCCAGCTCTGTTGCAAGCTGTCGTATCGGCGACCGAAGCTGGCGCCGCTGCGCTGTGGATCGCGCCGAGCAGCGATCTGCAACGCGACAAATTCCCAACATCGGCACGCCACTATCAAATCCACGATTTCCATCTGACCCCGGTAGGATAAGGACAACACCATGAACGATCCCTATCGGTTGCGCTACACGAACCAAGTGGTTGGCACCTTTCTATTGGTGATCCTGCTATTTTCGTTAGTCGTGTCGTTTTTGATGATTCGAACCAAAGACTACTTCGCAGAGAAAGATCACTTCTGGATCGACGTGCCACAACACGCGGTCGATGGATTGCAAAAGGGATCCGAAGTGGTGATCTTGGGCGAACGCGCCGGCGAGGTCGAAGGCATCCGGTACATCGACCAGACCAGCAACGTGCGAGTTAGCCTGGCGATTCGCCGCGAGTACAGCAAAAGGGTGTTCACATCGTCGACCGTCGCACTCGAACGACGCTACGGTGGTGTCGGTGCGCCGCTATTGGTAATCCGCCGCGGCATGCCAGCCGATGGTGTGCTGAAACAGTTGCCGCCGGACAGCGAGATCGTCAACTTCGAAGGCGAAGAAGATCGTATGGATCAATTGACAAGAGAAGTCCAATCGGTGAGCGATTCGATCAAACAGATTGAATTAAAAATGGTTCCGACGATGGACACGATCGGCAAAGCGGCGAAGACCATCGATACGGGAACCGAGGAGGACGCGCGGCCGGCGTTCCGTAGCATAGGTGAAGCGTCAGCGGCCTTCCAAAAGACCAACGAAAAATTGCGTCCCGAAGCGTCGCAAACAATGCTGGAAATTCGGCAAGCGACACAAAATTTGGATCAACGGATCACGCAACTCACCGAGAAGATCGAACTGCTGGTCGAGGCCGACATGCGGGATACGCTGCGAGGCGTCCGCGACACCAGCGACGATGTAAGCGATGCCGCCGGAAGCGTAAAAACGACGGCCACCGACGTCAACGCTGACGTCGCAAATACGCTGGTCGAAATCCGCGAAGCGGCTGACGAAATGACCCGCTTGGCCAACGAAGCTCGCGATGTGGTCCGCGTTGTTCGCAAGGAGAGCGAAGAACTGCCCGGGACAGTCGAACAGTTTAATGCGACGGTCGGCAATGCGGATGACATGGTGGGCGAGATTCGCAGCCATTGGCTGCTCCGCCGCTACACCGATCAATCGCCAACCACTCGGCAGCTCTCGCCGTCGGGAATTCGAGCGGGAGGTGCACCGTGATTGCAGCGCAACCGCAAACATCCAGACGGCCTAACGCCGCCGTCGTCGGAATCCTGATCTGTGGACTCGGTTTCCTGATCGGATGCCGCAGTGGCGGTGCGCCGCAGCGGAAGATCGATCCTCAATTGAAGAACCATGCCGAAGCGGCGACCGAAGCTTTTGCCGAGGGGCAGTTGGAAGATGCGGTCAAACAGTACCGCAAAGTGATCCGCCGCGCCTGGGCGATGGACGATCCGCTAGAATCGGGCAACAACGCGTACAACATGGCCGCGGCGATGACCAGCATGTCGCGTGTGGCGGAAGCTCGCGATTGGTTGGTCGATGCCCGCGTGGAACTGTACCGAGCGGGCAAACCCGATGGCAACACCTGGCTGTTGGAGGCCAAGCTCGCGCAAAACCAATGCCGGTTCGACGAAGCCGCTCGCTTGATCCAACGCGCCTCCTGTTCCGAACCTCCCTGCGAAGGCGATTCGGGCGATTGCTTGTGTGGACCACACGATCCGTGCGAAGGAAGCTGTGCTGCAAAAATCCCTTGCGTCGGCGAGAAGCTGGAACAGCGGAAACAACTGGCCGATTGCCAGCAGACGTTTCAAATCCAGATCCACCTAGCCCAAGCTCGCTGGTACGCCGAACAATACGACCTGCCCAATGCGCGATGCCATTATCAGACCGCCTGCGAACTGGCTGCGGAGATCTGCGACTTTGAACTGCAGGCGGAACTGCAAAGCGTTGCGGCGATGATCCATCTGGCCTGCGGGCAATTCTTGCAAGCGGGTTGGCATCTCGATCTCGAGGCGAAAAACCTACGACTGGCTGGCAATTATCGCGAGATCCCGCGAGCCTTGGAATTGGCATCGGCCGCTTATGCGCAAGCCGCTCGGCCAGCGTTGGCCGCCGATCGATTGTGCCGTGTCGCTCGGATCTGGTACGGCCGTGGAAACATCAACCGATCGTGGAAGTATGTAAAAGACGCAATCCCGATGGCGGAGATGTCCGGCTCGGCAAGCACCCAGATCCGACTGGCTCTGCTCGTACATGAATTGCGGCAGGAGATCGATGACAAATCAGACAACGACGCTGCACCCCGCAGCGATTTGGATCCCACGCCCGAACTGGCAGCACACGATTCGTCACAGGCAACCGATTCCGCCGACGCGGCGGTCCACCCCGCCGATCCAATTCAGGAAGCGGAATTGCTGATGCTGGAAGGTCCCAAAAAACAAGCCTCCGCGGTGATCGAGCGGCTGGCCAACCAACGCCTACTTCACAGCGACATCTAGAACGGGATCAAGCCGCCAAGCGTTGCAGGATCGCAGCCTGTAACTGCTCGTAAAATTCCGGCTCCCGCAACCGACTCCGCTCCGTTTCGGGCAACCGCCGCATCGCCTCACCCCTGGCTACCAACGGCGGCAGCTTAATGGTCCAATATCCCGGCCGCGACTTGGCGCATAGCGATCGGCAGTCGTTTCGGTTTTCGCGAGCTCGCCCCCATCGCGCGGCGACAATCCCGCGTATCGGACCTTCGTCTGTAGGTCGGCGGTCCGACAACATGGTGTTTACGCTAGGCCTTCGGCACACCTTCCTTGGTTGGTCACGCGAGCCGGCATTGGTACAATTTCTCGTAGTTCAGGCATCACTCGCTTCGTCCGGGGCGGTGTCGCCGCCCCTTCCGTAAGGTGTCAGAGATCAAAACACTGTTGAGACCGTTCATTTCCTTGCTGCTTATTTGCGTTGGCGTTGGACTGGCCCACAATACATGGGGCCTCGCGTCCAAGCTCATCCTCTGGGCAACGCGGAATCCGGCCACTATTGCCTTCACTACGTTCGCCCGCGAACGCTTTCCTGAGAACCTATTCCGTTTTGAGCAGGACTGCTTGGCCCACCTTCCGCTCGCGCCATATTTTTTCGTCGCCGGGGTGATCGCCGGAATCTCACTGGTAATGCGATTCAACGTCTTGGGTATATTCGTCACGCTGTCCTACGCAACTTGGTTTAGCGCACAGATCTTTCAGATGGCATCCGCATTTGATCTTCACTGGTCCGACTTTCTTCCGCATCTCGTCTGGAGTCTGGCTCTCACGCCAATCTATTTATTTGCGGCGCTGTTAGGGCGTGCTGCCCGCATTCGCGTTCGGCCGCACTGGAGAATTCGCGACTTTTTAATTTCGACTGCGATCCTTGCGGCCTTGATGGCATCCATCGTCGCACGTATCGAACTCGCGATTTCCGTCGCAGTTTTGGCGTTTGCTTGCTTCGTCACTTGGGTTACCTGGACAGCCTTTCCGTCTGAACCTGAATCTAATCCGTTAACGCAGCCTACTGGCACCTAACATGGTGTTTGCGTTAGGCCTTCGGCACACCTTCTTTGGTTGGTCACGTGGGCTGGCATTGGTACAATTTCTGGTAGTTCAGGCATCTCTCGCTTCGCTTAGGGCGGTGGCGTAAAACCCTTCCGTTGTCGGACAAATGCAGAAGACACTCGATCGCGTAGCAAAACACCTCGCCGATGCAGGCATCGCTCTAAACGTCGAGCTTAATCCACCCGCCACCACTGGTGACGTCGATACGGCCCAGAGTAATTGTCAATTGTTGTGTTTTGAGAAATTGAATTAGGCCGCGATCTCATCCTGCATGATTCCGTCTATGAAGGAACGCACTTCGATGACGGGAGTGATCTTCTCGTGGCAGTTCAGGCGTCTCCATTTCTTGGATGCTGATTGGGCGAGCTTGAACATCATCGCCAAGCTTGCTCGCCGGGTTCCACTTCCTTTGGTCTTTCGATGGCGAAGCCGGATCGTCGCGAACGTGGACTCGATCGGGTTGGTCGTTCGGAGGTGACTCCAGTGCTCCGCCGGGAAGTCGTAGAATGCCAGCAGCACGTCACGGTCCTTCTTTAAGCACGCGCATGCAGGAGCGTATTTCGCACGGTATTTTTCAAGGAAGTGATCGAACGCTTTGTTCGCGTCGTCCTCGTTTCCGCTTGCCAGATTTCGTGCAGGTCACCCTTCGTTTTGGGCTGAACGCTTCTGGGCATCTCGTTCAAAACGTTGGCCGTCTTATGGACCCAGCAGCGCTGTTCGCGGGTCTCGGGAAACACTTTCCGAATCGCCGCCCAGAAGCCTAACGCACCGTCACCGATGGCGATCTTCGGAGCCATCTTCAGGCCTCGTTGCTTGAGATCGATGAGCAGTTCACTCCAGCTTTGTTCGCTTTCACGGTAGCCATCGAGGACGGCGATCAGTTCCTTTTTCCCATCGGGCGTTGCTCCCATTAGCACCAGCAAGCACTGCTTTTTGTTGGCATCGTCTTCCAGGCGGACCTTCGCGTGAATGCCATCAGCCCAGACGTAAACGTATTGC
Source organism: Rosistilla oblonga (assembly GCF_007751715.1). Taxonomy (NCBI): domain Bacteria; kingdom Pseudomonadati; phylum Planctomycetota; class Planctomycetia; order Pirellulales; family Pirellulaceae; genus Rosistilla; species Rosistilla oblonga. Next base: position 6,653,761 of record NZ_CP036292.1, read on the forward strand.
TTGTCGGATAAATCACGCTTGCTCCAATCGTCGTACTCGCTACACCACTGTTCCTTTAGCCGACAGACGACGTTGGGACCCAGCCCTGCGGCACGCGCACCCACAAGCGACTGAAGGGCTTCCGCGAAATCACCGGTCGAGATCCCTTTGAGGTACAGCCAAGGAATCAATTCTTCGATGGCCTTGGTCTTTCGCAGGTAGCTTGGCAACACGCTGGGCGAAAACGTGCCCCGTCGGTTGCGATCGGGGGCACTGTCACGAACTCGCCCCTGGGTGATGGGAATGGAACCCGCACCGGTGAGGATGTCCCGCTCCGGCAGGCTGCCGTTCTTGACGACGAGTCGTCTGCGTCGCTCGTCGGTTCGACTGGAATGCATGCCGATGAACGCTTCGACTTCAGCGTCGATCGCAGATTGCAGCATTCGCCTGGCTCCTTCGCGGACAATTTCGTCGAGTGGACTTCGCTGGTCGAACTGAGCCCGAAACGAAACCACTTAGGGATCGATCTGGTTGTCCACTGGCCCGTCGGTTCGATCTGTTTTAGTCTGATTCATGGCGTATTCCTTTGCCCACATCGGGCCGTTGGAGGGTGATAGTTCCAACAGGATGCGCCACCTTTTTCATTCACTCAAGAACACAACTTTCGACAATACCTCTACGGCCCAATCGCGGATCGGGCTTGCTCTCCCACCCGCGTACGTTGATTTCGTCACGCAATTCGCCAATGGTTTGTCTCTCTCATGGACAACCGATGACGGCCCTTTCGGTTCGTTTGAGCTTGAGCCTGTTGCTAACTCTGTTGGTGGCGTTTTGGAGATGCGTGATTGGCGATTCTACGATGATGACGCGGCTCGCGATTACGGCTTCCCATATACAGACGATCCCGACTTGGCACTTGTCACCAACAAGTTAATGCACAACTGGATTCCGCTCCACGCCGAAGGCAACGGCGACAACTTGTCACTCGATCTGAATCCCGAGGGCTTCGGCAACGTCGTGTTCGACCATCACAGTTGGCTCGACGGCGGTACCGGTGCCAACGGCTTCCTAATGGCAAGCGATTTCACGAGCTTCTTTGAGGCGTGGGCAACGGTTTGCTTCGCGCAACCGAAGAGCCTTTGGTGGAAATCCGTAATAACCGATGACGGTGTTGATTGGGCGTCTGACCAATTTGACGATCGTTTCCGATTGACGCCGTAAGTGTCCGACAACATGTTTTTTACGTTAGGCCTTCGGCACACCTTCTTTGGTTGGGCACGCGGGACTGGTGTTAGTACAATCTTTCGCAATTCAAACTCCACCGCTTCGTTAACGGCGGTGCGGCAGACACGTTCCACTGGGCACCCGAAATCTCATCGATGCTTACAGTTTCTGAAAAAGTCGCGTGGATGATGGATACTCTGCGCGTTCTTTCGTCCCTCTCGGAACTTCCGGATGACGAGGTTGATTACCAAGTCTACGAGAATCTCGATGCAGATGTCCGCGCCGCATTGTGCGTGGACAATCTCCGCGAAATCGCACAGGCAGAACTACTTTCTCCGAAGGTTGTCGCTGAGATCGAATTCATTCGCGACGCAACAGTTTTATTGATCGACCGTCGTATTCCTGGCGCTGACTTGACCGAACACGATGAATGGCGGCACGTGATTTCGCGGGCCAAAACCGCTTTGGATTCAATCTCAAAGTAGTTAATGCCTGAGCGCCGCCCAACAATGTGCGGCCGATGAGTTGCGTCATCCATGCCGCATACGCCTTCCGGCTTCATTCCACGCGGGTTCTCACTGTATAATCTTCTGGATGGCCAACGTCTTTCGCATCGCCCGGGGCGGCGTCGGTCACACACCCCGTCAGGCAACCTACCGAAACCTAATGTCCGAGCTTCCACGAGATCGCATCATTGGTTCACGCTTGATCGAGATTGGCCACTCTGCGTTTAGCGAGCCCGAGTTTGTCCAGCAAGGCATCGGCCCTGCGACGTTTCGTTCGCACTACTTGCGACTCGACACCGGTATCGTTCTCGACCTATTTGTAGCCGAGTTGACGATTTCAGATGTGGACACTTTCCCGATGCCCGGCGAAACATCTGGACTTCGTCCGTCCGCCGTGCTTGGGCGCCGCATCTCTGCAATCTGGTCTGATGACACGTCTTCGCCGCTAGTGGCATTCGACGACGGCACGTATCTCCGCGATGCCAACGACGGTTTCTACGGTAACCCGCTCCACGCCGGTCATATCGCTGACGATTACACTCCGCAGGAACGCGCCGAGTTTATCGACTATTGGGCACTGGAATCGTAGTCCACCGGTCGCCTAACATAGTTTTACGCTAGGCCTTCGGCACACCTTCTTTGGTTGGTCACAGGGGCTGGCATTGGTACAATTCCTGGTAGTTCCGACATCGCTCGCTTCGTTCAGAGAGGTGTCGCAACCCACTTCCGTTGTCTGACCTACCGGAATTGCTGATGACCGACCTTGACGGCGACGCAATCATCGCAAAGTACTGCAACGCACTTGGCGGGCGTGCCCGCTACGACGCCGACCTGTCGGCGACCGTGCTTGCCGATCTCTCCTGCGCGATCGTGATGGTCAACGCATTTTGGTCTGGCCCGTCCATGCAAACGCTCGTCCGTATCGCAAATGTGATCGCGGACGTAGATGTTGACTGCCGCATCGAACTGATTGTCTGTGATACTGACCATATTCCTGACTTGTCGCTTGAACCATGGGGTCTCAACACACTCGGTGGCTACGGCGAGATCGCGTGGGTTCACAATGGCCAGATCGTTGCACGTCGTGACCCAGGTCGCGACCCGGATTTGACCACGACCACTTGCAGCCTTCTCGCTAGCTGCGAGGCGTAAACTCGCTTTACCGGTCGTACAACATGTTTTTTACGCTAGGCACTGTTTAACAAACTGATCTGGTCAAACAGAAACGCATTCGGCAACCTCCCGGAGTACCTACCAAAGTGCTCCAAGGAGGAAGCCAAATGCCACGCCATCGTCTCACAGATCGGGAGTTCAATGCAATCCGTCATCTGCTGCCCAAGCAGCGCCCCGGTAAGCCGGGACGACGGTGGAGCAACCATCGCACGGTAATAGATGGGATACTCTGGATCACGAAGACTGGAAGCCCCTGGCGAGATCTACCTGAGCAACTGGGGAAATGGCAAACGGTCTACGCCAGATTTCGACGATGGACCAAGGAAGGGCTCTGGGCCAGAATTTATCAAACACTACTGAAGCGACTGGACGCACTGGAGAAGATTGACCGGTCGCTTTGGTGCGTTGACGGTAGCGTCATTCGGGCTCACCGCAGCGCTTCGGGTATGATTCCGCAGAGCGAAAAGAACGATGAATTAGTGGCTCTGGGACGTTCTCGAGGCGGATACTCGACGAAAATTCATGTGCTATGCGATGGCGAGGGAACGTTGCTCGGAATCACGGCGACTGGCGGTCAACGCCACGAGTCGACGGAACTTGAGAATCTCATCGCAAGCTGTGAACTAAGTCTTCATCGCTACGACAGTCGTCCTGAAGTGATCGCAGGAGACAAGGGATACAGCAGTAACGCGATTCGCCAGTTCATCCGCGACCGCCAGATCAAACCGGTCATCGGATCGAAGGCTAACGAATCACGGGATGCGAATTTTGATCGCGAAGCTTACCGCCGCCGCAATATCATCGAACGACTGATCGGCTGGCTAAAAGAATCTCGCCGAGTGGCGACGCGATACGATAAACTTGCCTGTTCGTACCTTGCTTTCGTTCAACTCGCCGCCATGCGGCGAGTGCTCAAACTGCTTTAATAAACAGTGCCTAGGCCTTCGTTTGTAGTCCGAGCGGCGTGGGCGTATCATTAGCTGGTCGTGATTCACACTCCACCGCTTCGCCGAGATCCGTGTCGCAACACCCTACCGTTATGCGACTTAGCCGCAACCCAATGGACAATGCTGCCTACTCTAAGTTGCTTGCCCCGATCACCGAGGAGCATCGCGCGATGCCTTACTCGTTTTGGCTGCCATTCCTGTCTGGCGAACCGATCGTCCGCGAGATTGTCGCGCCGGACGGCACCCCTTGTTGCGTTGAAATCAATGCATTCTGGGACGACAAGCCGAATGGTGACATCCGCGTGATCCTGTCGATCGACGATGGTGGGCGCGACGCGCTGATGCCGTATGGCCACGACTTCATCCTTTCGCCCGATGGCAGCTTTGTTGGCGAGTAATCAGTCGCACAACACCTTTCCTGCGCAAAGTCGCGACCGTTGTGATTGGAGCGTATTTCGGTGCGCAATCGTCAACCGCGTCGGTCACGTCCCCGCTGCTGCAGCCCCGCGATCACCGTCGCCGTTTGGCAACACTCGCAAGCCTTGATAAGATCACCCGCAGTTCAATGTCACCCTCTTCGATGATGATCGGCGACGTAAAGTCCTTCCTTTGGACGTCTCCAACAATCCCCCCAATCCAGAGATCGCAATGGAAATTCGTGTTCACTAAATTTGGTAACGACGATCGAAGCAACTTGATCGGATCAATCTGGATGGTCATCTCCATGGCCGCATTTGCTGTCGAGGACACGCTTGTCAAAGCCGCCGCAGCGGTGCTTCCGGTCGGCCAAATACTGATTATCTTCGGCTTCGGCGGAGCGTTGTTGTTTGCATGTATCGCCAAGCTAAACAGAGACCAACTGTTCACTTCGGATGCATTCTCTCCAGCGATGCGTTTCCGGATGCTGTTCGAGACTGCTGGGCGCCTGTTTTACGTGCTCGCGATTTCACTGACTCCCCTGTCGGCGACTACGGTGATCCTGCAAGCAACTCCGCTAGTTGTGATTCTGGGAGCCGCGATCGTCTTTAACGAGAAGGTGGGGGTCCGCAGATGGATCGCTGTTTTCGTGGGTTTGATCGGCGTTGTGATCGTGGTTGGTCCCGGCAGCGATAGCTTTTCGATGCTCTCCGTTTTGGCGGTCATCGGGCTGCTTGGCTTTGCAGGGCGGGACTTGGCCAGCCGAGCTGCACCGATCACGGTAAGCACAGCGATTCTCGGACTGTACGGTTTCCTATCAGTCCTGGTCGCCGGCGTTCTGATCTCCGCATGGAGGCGGGCTAGCTTCGTCTGGCCCAATCTCGACGCCTCCCTCTACTTGGCTGGTTCGGTTCTGGTAGGAGTGGCCGCCTACGCCTCGTTAATGAAAGCGATGCGAACCGGCGAGGTCTCCGCGGTAACTCCGTTTAGATACACGCGTCTGCTCTTCGGAGTCGGCCTTGGCGTCTTGCTATTTGGCGAACGATTGAGTGTTCAAATGCTGATTGGATCGGGACTGGTTATCGTGTCGGGCTTGTGCATCTTATGGAAGAAGAAACCTGCGGTAGCGGCAAGTCAGTGCTAATCGCCGAGCATTCCATCTAAGATGTTCGCTTCAGCGATTGGCTCGTTCTGCTCTCAGTCGTCGCACACAAACTCTAAATTCGACGAGGCGTCCAACATGTTTTTCTACGCATGTTCGCGGCTGTCGTCTTCTGCGAGCCTGTCCGCTGGCAACGGTCAATCGCTTCGGTCGCGCTCCATCCGCGTCAGACCTGCGATCGCCAGGGCTATTCACTCTTCCAAACAGGAGCGTCTTTGGAAATGGTAACCCGACGCGTAAGCGAGAAATTCACCCGGCGTCTTGTTTACGTGTTGGGTTATCAAGATGGCCCCCCAACAGTCATTTGCCCTGCTGCGATCGTTTCGCTGTTTGGCAACCCACGCAGGGATTGGTAGAATCTATCGCAATTCAATGCCGGTCTCGTCGGTTGCGAACGGCGACGCAAAAACCTTCCGTTGGGCGGAACCGCTCGAAAGGCTATCCGATATGTCACTTCAAGAACTCGAAAACACGATCGCAAAGTTGCCTCCAGATGAACTCGCGAAATTTCGCGAATGGTTTCTAGACTTTGATTCCGCACAGTTTGACAAACGCATCGAAACTGACGCACGCGACGGGCGTTTGGATTCGCTTGCTGACGCGGCCCTTCGTGACCACACGACTGGCAAATCAACGCCGCTGTGACTCATTCTGCAAGCCCATCATTTTGGGAGTGCTACAAGCGGCTTCCAGCCCCCATCCGAACGCTGGCCGACAAGAACTTTGCTCTCTTCAAGGCTGACCCGAATCATCCGTCCATTCATTTCAAGAAGGTCGGCCGTTACCGCTCTGCTCGTGTTGGGCGAGACTTCCGTGCGCTCGCCGTCGAGGCCGACGACGGTCTTCTTTGGTTTTGGATCGGCAATCACGCCGAGTACGATCGCTTGATTAGCGCGTAGGTGCCGTCCAACATGTTTTTCGACGCTAGGCTAGGGCTATTCAGTGTTTCAATTTGAAGTATCAGCCGCCACAAACACTTATTAGCCCTGGCGTGTCCACCTTCGCTCTTTGGCAACGGACGATGACGCTGGTACAATTCCACTTACACAGCGTCAACCGCTTCGTTCACGGCGGTGCCGCGAACACCTCCCGTTAGGCGACCTAGCCATGTCCCAATACCAAGACATTCTCGCAAACGCGACGCAATTGCCGATTAACGACCGCCTTCGACTGATCGACGACTTAGCCTCGTCGGTTCCCGACGACCATCCACCGCGGCTTTCACCCGAGTGGCTCGCAGAGATCGACCGTCGTAGCAATGAGATTGACTCTGGCACTGCCGAAACCGAGAACTGGTCAACGATTCGCGCTCGATTGTTCGGCAAACACGGTGTCGGTGATGCAGGTTGATTTCCACCCTGCTGCGACAATTGAACTTTCCGAGTCCGCCGAATGGTACGCCGAACGAAGTTCGAGAGCTGCACGCAATTTCCTGGTCGCTGTTGACATAGCTATTACGTCAATCATGGACGCCCCCAAACGGTTCATCAACATCGACGATCGGCACCAATCCTGCAGTGTCATCAAGTTTCCGTTTCAAATAGTTTTTCGGGTCGACGACGATCGTATCGTCATCATTGCCGTTGCCCACGCAAAACGCCGCCCTGGATATTGGCGTGACCGATAGCGTTCCGATCCGCCCAACAGAGCTTTTACGCAAGGTCGCGTCTAGCATCGCAGAAGAGTTTTTTGGTGGGCAATGTCGATCGCTTCGGTCACGCTCCCAATGCCACAAACCCGCGACCGCCTTCGCTGTTTTGCGCCGGCCTTTTGTGGCAGCAGATCCTTTCACTGTCCAATGCCATTCTCTTCGTATTGTGCAACCAGACCATCCCGTGAAATCGCCACTCGACAACCCTGTTCTCATCGCCACGATCACTCTGTTACCATCCGCTGAGTCCGGCAATGCAAATCCCGTGTTTTCTGGGTGGCGCCCACTTCTTCGTTACGCTGGTGACGCCCCCGACATCTATCATGGCACTGAAATTAGGTTTGATGCCGTATCGAAAATCGCCCCCGAGGAATCGGCACGTTGCATTGTGCGGTTGCTTCACCCCGAACATCACGGCGATAGTGCTCAGCCTGACCAACGCTTCGTATTGATGGACGGGCTTTCAGTTCGAGCCACCGGGATCGTCACAGACGTCTACGGATTCGAGGATCGTTCCCCAGCGTAATATCGCACAACGTGTAATTTCTGTTAGTCGCTGCTTGATCACTTTTGCTGTTTAGCAACGCGGCCTAGCATTGGTACAATTCCACAAACCGAAAGCCACTCGCCGTCGTCCGATTCGTCCGTTACGACGCCGCACACCTCTTCCTTGAATCGACACCGGTGAGACCTGAATTCTCTGACCTCGCGATCCAATGCTGGCGACACGACGGGCGGCGGCTCGGCCACTCGAAGCTTTGCATCTGCATGCAGGCCGAACGCTCCGCGATCGCCTCTCTCATCAACGCCGTCGACGAACTCGCAACGGTCGGCCCCGAAAACCAACGGAAGCTCACGACATTGGGCTCCGCTCGACCACAACCTTGCACTTCGATCCGACTGTTTTACCGCAACGCAACGCCCGAATCCTCCGAACTCTACGTTGGCTGCGACGGTGACTGCCTGACGGTCGAATTCACCGAACACGGCCTGAAACCGCTCGCCGATGCGTTGCAGACTTGGGCGGAGGGTGGAGAGGACTTCTGCATCTATCCCCGTGGCGAACGAATCAAGCCCGCCGCTCGCGATTCCGAATCGGGTGAAATTTGGTTCTGGACACCACAAACCGATCCTACTTAGCGTCATCGTCGTGGCTGGGCTTGCTCTGACTGCCGTGATCCGTTTTCTATAGCCTACCGGCCACATAACCTACTTTGGGCCAAACCAAATGCATCCATTGCTTCAGCAGATCCACGACGAAATCTACTCATGGACTTACGAATCGCCTGCGGGGTTAATGCAATCCGCGGCGAGTCTGCTGCGACCTGTCCTCGATTCCGCAGGCCCTCGCAACGATCTTGCTGATTTCTCAACGCTCTATCGTCTGCTGGATGGATTTGCCGACCAAACCCTCGATCACATCTTCCATACGCTGCACCAATGGAACGCTGCCGCCGGTTCCGACGAACTAAACGATCCGGAATCCGATGACGACATGTTGAGCTTTCAAGTTGGCGTTGTCTGGGTGATGTCCCGCAGTCTAATGCTCTTCTTCAACCCCGAAGAAAAGTTGGAGACGTTCGCTGAGTGGCAGGAGTTCACTTTTGGAAACATCCAAAAAATGCTCGGCATGTACCTCCGTTCGTGAGACAACCAACGCAGAACGTCCACAAGTTCGCGTCGCGCCGAAATACTGCCGCACAACAACGCAAACACAAAGATCTTGGTCTCCCTACAGGAACGCTGGCGTTCCAAGTGCAGAGGGCTGTCGTGCTTGTACAATGATTGCGTCCTCTCGGCTTGGTATTTCATTCGCGACCGACTTGAGTTTAATGATGAAGTTGCAATCGACACTCGTTCTCGCTGCGGTATTGCTCACATGCTTTCTCGGCAAATCAACAAACGCAGATTGCGGGGCGATAAGTTCGGAAGAGACGCCCCCGATCGCCACTCAAAAATCGGTCGTCGATCAAGACCAGCAACCCCAAGCAACCGAACAGAGTGCCGCCGGCAACGAGGGCCTCTCAGAGTCCGGCAAAGCTCCCGAGTGTGCCGTCTTTGACAAGCTGAAAGCTTTTCCCAACGCGGAGGGCTTTGGTGCGGAGACCGCTGGCGGTCGTGGCGGAAGGGTGATCGTGGTCGATAACCTCAACGATTCCGGCCCCGGCTCACTTCGCGAAGCGGTCGAATCGAACGGGCCACGCTTCGTCGTCTTTTCAGTTGCCGGAACGATTGAACTGGAGACATCGTTGCGGATTTCGAATCCACAGATCACGATCGCCGGGCATTCGGCACCGGGCGGAGGCATCGCACTGAAGAACAGCAGTTCCAATGCAGGCCCATCCATTGTTGTGAAGGCCAGCGATGTGATCATTCGTTATCTGCGTGTTCGCCCCGGCTTGGCGGCACCAAGCACATCGGTCGACGCGATCTCTATCTTAGGTGGTAAAAACATTGTCATCGCAAACAACTCGTTCAGCTGGGCAGTCGACGAAAATGTGAATCTTTGGTTCGACGCCACCGATGTCACCATCCAGCACAACATCATCTCGGAAGGGATTTGGGACGGGAACCACACCCAACGCGGCCTGCACAGCAAAGGCCTGCTGAGCGGTCAAAAGAACGTGCGTGTCTCGGTGCACCACAACCTCTTCGCTCACAACGATGACCGCAATCCGCTACTGACAGGACTTGGGAAAAACGAAGTCGTCAACAACATCATCTACAACTACTATCAAGCGGGGATAATTTTTTCGATCGGCCGCGGGTTTAAAGCAAACATGATCGGCAACGTTTTCCTCCCCGGCAAACAGCATCGCGCACACCGCTACCCGATCGTCGTTGGCGGCCAGTTGGTCGACAACGCAATCTACGTGAAAGACAACTTGAGCCCACGTCGCTCCAAGGGAACCGAAGACGACTGGTTGAATGTCGGGTTCAACGGAATCATCGGCGACGAAGAGTACAACGGTAGCTTGCTCGACCAAGCGGTTCGGTCGAAGACTCCCTTCCCAATGAGCACTTTGCCGGTGATTCCCGAACCGGCAGCAACGCTGGTCGAACGCTTGCTGCCGACCGTTGGCGCGACACTCCCGAAACGCGATGCCGTCGACATTCGAATCGTCGACGACGTCCGAAAGGGAACGGGAGTGATGATCAATGATCCAGCGGAAGTTGGCGGCTGGCCTACGCTTGAACCGGGAACGGTTGCCGATCGAGATCGCGACGGGATGCCCGATGCATGGGAGCTGCAGCACGGCCTAAATCCCAACGACCCCGCCGACGCGATGCAGGACATGAATGGCGATGGTTATGTGAACCTGGAACAATACCTCGAGTGTTTGCCGCTGCAGAAGCCGTCTCCATAAACCAGTTCGACAGAAGAGGCTGCTCGCCTGCAAGTCTCGCCGCAGTATCGGCAACCGCTTACTGCACCCGATAGTTCAGCGTGTAATAGGCTTCGGGATGCAGCAGCGGGTTGCCGGCGGCACTACGCACGCCGTCGCTGTGCAGTTCGTGCACGTGCCCCTCCTGCAAACCATCGATCTTCAGATGGACCGTCTTGCCATCGTCAGCCACGGTCGCCGAGACGATCTTTGGCGTCGTGTGGTCGACTTCTGGACTGCCGTAAGAACTTTGGTAGATGTAGGTGTAGGATTCCATTTTATAAGAGTCGACGTTGCCCGCGGTTTCGGGATCGACAGCTTCGGTGAACTGCAGATCGAAGCCGTCTTTAGCCGCTCGCATCTCCAAGATTTCAAACGGCATCTTGCCGGTCCAGTTCAGTCGCTGCAGCGAGCCCGGATCGCGGCCGGCCGATCCCCAGCCGCGATTGGTGCCGCCGACAAACATCGATCCGTCGGAGGTGATCTCGGTGGCGACGTTCCCCGAACCAAAGCCCTTGCGAAACGGAAAGCAGACGCCTTGGTAATGCCCCTGAACCTTCTCCAGATAGACTCGCATCACCGTGCTGGCCGATTGGTCGCTGACAAACATCTGCCCGGCAAACGGACCAAACTTGCCGCCGCTGGTATCACAGGTCACGCCGCTCGCCGATTTGCCCATCTTGTTGTATGGGAACATCACCACCGGCACTTCGAACTCGGGAATCTTCCGCGCCTGATCCAACGAGCGCGTGTTGCTCTCGGGTTCTTGCGGCCGTTTCCCCAGCACCTCTTCCGCCTGTTCATACCACTCGAATCCGCCGGGATGGCCGACGAACTTTCCAGGAATCAATTGCTTTAAATGACACGTTCCGTTCCAAGGGCCTTGGTTGTCGGTGTAGAAGATATCGCCAGCGAGGTTGCTCCCCATCCCGCCGGGCGATCGGATCCCGCTGGTCGTCGGAACCGTCTTGCCGTCGGGCGTCACGCGAACGCACCAGCCCCGGTAGAGAGCCTTGCTACTGAACGAACCGGTCAGGCACAGCGTCACCCAGATATCGCCATTGGCATCGAACTTGGATCCAAACGCATACTCGTGGTAATCGCCGGTGATGCCCCAGCCATCGGCGACGACTTCAAATTCGTCGGCTCGGCCATCGCCATCGGTATCGCGCAATCGGCTGACATCGGGACGCTGAGTCACATACAGCCAACCCTCTTTTTCGGTCAGCCCCAACGGTTCGTGCAGCCCATGGGCGAAGCGATGGAAGTTCTTTGCGGGGACTTCATCGGCCAACGGATCATCGATCATCCAGATCTCGCCGCGACGGGTTGCCGCGGCCAGTCGGCCGTCGGACATCAACTGAACCGCTCCCACCTCCAACAGCTCCCCTTCGGGAATCTGCAGATCGGTCAGCTTATAAAAGTCCTCTTCGGTTGGCGGCTGAGCCACCGCGGTGGCGGTAACGCACAGTCCGATCAACAGGCCGGAAAAGAGAGTCGTCGCGATTGGGAATCGATTCATAAGAGCCACCGCTGTGCAGCAGGAAAGTTATCGTTTTGAAATAAAGTTGTTGGCGTCGGAATCGGCGAACACTTGTCACCAACGGATCTGTTCTTCGATCGTCGCTGTACCGTTTTCCAGCGAAACCGGCATCCGCAACTCTTGCCCATCGCCCACCGAGATCATCTGCGTGGGACCGTCGATGCGGATCGAATAGTTGCCGTCGATGCGATACCAGCCATCGTCGGCCGCTTCGATTTTCTTGCCGGCTGCCAAACGAAGCGTCAGTCCCGCGGTGTCGGCGGGGCCGGTCAGTTGCAACTGGCGGCGTAACGAGACAGATCCGGAATCATCGACCTGGGGCAGGGGCGTGTCTTCGACAGTCACCTCGCCGGCGCGATAGCGGAATGTCGGTCGACCGCTGGGATCCAAGCGATACCCCAGGAATCGATATCCCTGCGCTCGTAGATCTTCCGTCGGCCAAGGAGCATCGATCGCGTCGAGTCGGGCCAGCGGAGCGACTTTCTCCAGCGACCGGATTGCGTCTCCCAACGGCTCCTGATTCCCTGGACCACGTCCGACCCAGTGCTTGCTGGCGTCGATGAAGGCTCCCTTCCAAGCCAACGCCAGCGACATCGTGCCGGCGTCCCAGGCGATGTGAACGCGTTGAGGATATCCGACGGCGATCCCGCGCGGCGTCAGCCCTTCGATAAAGTTGCGATAGATGATCGGCCGCTGTTCGGGAACCAATTCGATCAGTTCCTTCTCGACGCCGATCGGCGGGCGGGCTTTTGCACCGTCGGCCAGATAGGTCCACAAGGCACCGATCTGGGCGCTCGGATGGCCGTCATAAAGATCGGGCACCACCGACTTGCCGTCGGGGAAACTGGCAGGCATCCGCGTTCCAGGGCGATAGGTTTGCGGCGACATCAGATAACGATGGAACCAATCCTCTCGCAACCGCGAGGTCATCCGTTGCATGTCGATTGCGCCGATTCCCGGAGCTCCCTGGCCACCAAATGTGTGACACTTAACACAGGAGAGTCCTTTGTTGCCGGCCAGCATGCGGCCGGCCGAAAGCTGTTCATCCCGCGGCTGATCGATCGCCGCGATATCGGCTTCTTTTTTCAGATCCAACGCCACCAGTGCGTCGACGAAACCGGGCATGTTGTGCGTTCCAAAGCCTGGCATGTTGGCCAGCATGTAGGGCCGCTCGTCCGCTCCCTTGTTCAGGATCTGCGTGATGTAGTCGGACTTCAATTTGTCCCCCACGCCGGTCAGCGGCGGCGGCAGACGCCCCTCGTCTCCCATCTCCTGCATCGTCGTCTTAAAGACTGCATCGCGAGTCGCTTCGGGACCACCGATTTTGTCGCGGCTGTGACAGGCGTAACAGTTCATCGTGGCCATCGTCTGATGGACCAATCCCGCAGCGTCGACCTTCGGCGGCCCCGTCCGCAGTTCATCGATCGCGCGGCCGATCGCTTGTCGCTGAGCGACGTTCAGATCAAAGTTGGGCAGGCCGGCCGCAGGCGATTCGGCCAAGCAACCGACAGACGTATCGAGCGTCTTCATCGCCGGACCGACCAGCGATTTTGTCGCGTCGGCCGGCAGTGACTTCATTTGATGACAAGCCGCACAGCCGACGCTTGTGAACAGCGCGCGGCCCTGATCGACCAACGCGGGATCGGGTTGGAAGGTCGACTTGAACAGCGGTTCGGCCATCTGCCCCGACGGATCGAGCGACAGGATCGAATCGATCATCGTTCGATTTAACCCGCCCCCTTCAATCTCCAGCGACAGCGATTCCTCGCCAGCGAATTCAAAATATTCGACTCGCAGTTCGTGAACGCCTTGCTCCAGCAAGACCTCTGCGGTTCGCGTGCCGTGCGGATGGATGCCGTCGTAGACCACGACCTGCTTGCCGTCGACAAGCACACGACTGCCATCGTCCGATCCCAGGTGGAACTTGTATTTCGCTCGCTTCGGAGCGATGAAGTAGCTGTCAAATCGAGCGGCAAAGCGATCCTTGCGGCCGCTAGCTTGGATGTCCAGGCCAAACGTTTCGACTTCTTTTTCCGGCGTCAACGTTTCGAAATCGGGGAGCGTCTTCCAGCTCCCTTCGTAAAAGGTCGCCTTGGTGTTTACCGCCGCTTCTCCCAAGATCACATCTCGCAACAGATAGGTCGCCAGATCTTCCGCCTCTCCATCTTGGAAGCCGAAGCTGGGCATCCGACCGCTGGGCCGCGTCGCATGTGGATGTTTCAAGAAACCGACCAAAGAGTCGAATGTGTACTTCTGGTCCAGTTTGCCCAACGGGATCGTTGTTGCATCGGAGACGACCGTGCCGTCTTGCGGTGCGTGGCAGGCGGTGCAGCCGATCATGTGGAACAGTTCTTTGCCACGGCGAGCGGCGACGGGATCTCCCACGCGATCGACGACGATGCCGGTCGAACCGAGGTAACTGGCGAGCGCTCGAACCGTTGCGTCGCGCTGCTGTGGATCGAGTCCCGCCAGTAGATCGGGCATCGTCGTTCCCGGCTTCTCCCCGTGCGGGTCGCCGATGAACGCGAGCAGATGGTCGGGGCGAATCCGGCTGCCGACACTGTCGAGGATCGGAGCCTGTTTGGCGGCGACGGTGGGCTTGGATTGTGCATGGCATGTGGCACAGCCGAGTTCGCTGATCAGCAAGTGCCCGCCCAACGCAGTCGCCGCGTCGCCGGTCGCAGCAAAGCGTTCGAAGCCGGGGATGCGGGGACGGCGAGCTTCTTTGTCGGCATCGCGAGGCTGAACCCAGATGTTGCGGAAGCGAACCGGATTGCCGTGGTTCTGCAGGTACAGCGGTCCCGGTTGGGGCCCTTCGTCGTTGGGAGCCGCTCGCGTCTTGTGCGGCAGGTCCACGTTCTGTTGCACGATCACGCCGTTTAATCGCACGGTCAGCTTGGCATCAGCCGTCTTCTTGCCATCATCATCGTAGCGAGCGGCGGTGAAGTCGGCGTCATAGGTCTGCCATGCGAGTGGCGGGAAGCACATGTTCAGATCGGGATCGCGGATCGTGTAGATTCCGCCGGTCTCGTTCATCGCGCCGGCGAGTCCAAAGGAATCGAGGATCTGCGTTTCGTAACGGCCTTGATAATAGACGCCGCTGTTGCCGCGAGCTTGCCCGCGGGCGGCGGGCATAAAGGGCGTGCGGAATTCCAGATGCAAACGAAAATCGTCGAAACGATCTTTGCTGGTTACTCCTTCGATCAACAGCCCATCATCGGTCATCCGACCCGATTGCCAATGAGCGTCCAGCGTTTCGGTGGTGCCATCGAACATCACGATCGCGCCGGGCGGAGGCTGTTGCCCCAACGTGGGACTCTTGCGATCGACGCGTTGCATTTGATTGGCGTCGACCAGATCGAGAACCCCATCGGCGTCCAGGGGAACGCGTTGTGGTGGCGTCTTGTCCCAACCGTCGCCGGGCAGACCGGCCCCATAGATGACCGCTTCGAATTCTCCATCCCCGAGCGCAATCACCTGCATCGCTCGCTTGGGCCCTACATATTCGCCTTGGATTGCAAAGTCGGGATCTTCGGCGGCCGCTTCGGGGGTGGCGTAGGTCGTCGGCTGAGACCAAGCGACCGAACAGATCAAAGCGGTCAACAGGCTGCAGAGTGCAATTCGCATGGCATCAAAATCATCGGGAAGAGGAAAGAGCAGACCTTTGCAGCCCAAGTATAGTTGGGCACATCGGCGGCGTGTGTTTAGCACAACCACTTTGCATCCCGGCTGATCAAAAAACGCCCTCGATCGAGGCCTGCTTACTCGCCGCCCAACACGCGCCGCGCAAAGGACTCACAATCCCTGAGCACACTGCGCGGAAGCGAATCATGCCGCGATCCAGACGTTACGCTCTACCAGTCAGCCAGCCCGAAGTCTTGAGAGCCAAAAACTGGCGAAACCTGGCACCATCATTCGGGTTCAACTGGTTCGGCAGGCGAGTGCTCGCGGCGCTTGGCTTGTGCAACAGAGGCAAACTCACATAGGATTCGATCGATGCAACGATCCCACTGGCTGGCGTTGACCGCCGCACTCAACATCACCCTTGCGACCGTCGGTTGGGGGCAATCCGAGACTCCAGCGCCACTCGCCCCGCGGTCGGCACTCTTCGAACGCGTGCAACGTGACGATCGCAACCGCGACGGCAAAGTAACTCGCGAAGAGTTCCAAGGCCCGCCGCGGCTGTTCGACCGACTGGATCGCGATGGAGACGGCGAACTCACGAGCAAAGATTTTGTGATGCCAACGCGAAGAGACCGCCCCGCGATGAAGACACCCGACGACGTGCAGATCCGCCGCGACGTGACCTTTGGCCAAGGTGGCGGTCGCGATCTGAAGATGCACCTAGTGCTACCCAAACAACCCGCCGATAAACCGCTGCCATGTTACGTGTGGATCCATGGCGGCGGGTGGATGAGTGGCAGCAAAGACGGCGGCGTGCATCAATTGCCCTCGATCGTCCGCGACGGATTTGTCGGTGCGACGATCGAATATCGGTTGTCGGGCGAGGCGATCTTTCCTGCCCAGATCGAAGATTGCAAATGTGCGATCCGCTACCTGCGGGCTCATGCGAAGGAGTACAACATCGACGTCGATCGCATCGCCGTTGGCGGCAGCTCGGCCGGTGGTCACTTGGCTGCGATGCTCGGCACGTCGGCTGGCGTCGCGGAACTCGAAGGCAACGGCGGCTGGGCCGACCAGCGAAGCGACGTGCAAGCGGTTGTCGACCTCTACGGCCCGACCGACTTGATTCAGTTCGTCCAGACGCCTGGCTACGAATCGCACGCTCGACCAAGCTCTCCCGAAACGCGGCTGCTGGGAGGCGAGGTGCTCAAGAATCTCGATGCGGCGAAAAAAGCGAACCCGATCACTTACGTCGGGGCCAACGACCCTCCGTTTCTAATCTTGCACGGCAGCAACGACCGAACCGTTCCGCCGAATCAGAGCGAAGCAATTTACAAAGCGTTGCAAGCCGCTGGTGTCGAAAGCCAGTTGCATCTGATCGAAGGGGCAGGGCACGGCGGCCCGGAGTTTGGCAAGCCGGAGATCCGCGCGATGCAGCGCGAGTTCCTGTTGCGGACCGTCGGCGATAAAGCGACTCCGTAAACCGTAGTTTTGCGCGGAGCAAGCCGATCGCCGCGGCTTCAGTCGGTGCGATGCTCGACTTGCATCGGATCGCCCGCATAGATCGCGCGGCCGCCGTCGACGTTCAAACAGGTGCCGGTGACGAAGTCGTTTTCGATAAGGAACTCGACGGCATGCGCGACATGTTCGGCGGTGCCTACACGTTTCAGGAGCGTCGAGTCGCGGTTGGCCGCTTCGACTTCGTCCGACACCTCGCTCCCCAACAGGACCGGGCCCGGAAGGATCGCGTTGACGCGGACAAATCGATTCCGCTGGGCCAGCTCGAGAGCTAAGCTGCGAGTCATCGCGGGGATAGCCCCTTTGCTGGGGAAGTAGGCGGCGTAGTCGACGTAGGGGCGGACCACCGCCCAATCACCGATGTTGACGATCGCACCGCCGCGACTTTGGCGGACCATCCGCAGCCCAGCGGCCTGCGCGGCGATAAACGTCCCCAGCGTGTTCACCTCCAGATTCTTGCGGACATCGTCGGCGGTGACATCCTCCAACCGCTTCGGGCTCCAGATCGCCGCGCTGTTGACCAGCACATCGATCCGCGCGAACCGGTCATCGATCTCCTGGAACATCCGCGCGACATCGTCCGCGTCGTCCATCGCTCCCTGCACGATCAGGACCTCCGTCCCCTCGGCGGTCATCTCCGCAGCGGTCTTCCGGGCGTGATCGATGCTGGTGTTGCAGTGCAAGACGATGGAAAAGCCACGCCGAGCCAGCCGCCAGGCGATCGCATTGCCCACCCGCGGCGAACCGCTGCCGGTCACAAGTGCCACCGGTCGTTGGACATCGAATAGTTCTTGGATCGATTTCATCGCATTGCTCCCCGAGTCGACAAACTTACGTTCCCGTTGTAGACAACGGATCGCAATTGGCAACCCGCGGCAGATCGTGGCGACGCGGGACAGCCCCGGATCTTCTACAGATACTTCGCCAACGCTCCACCGCGCGCGGCGATCGCATCGACTCGCTTGACGATCTCGGGATCTTCGATCAACGGCGGCGCGTGGTGCGGTTTGACGCGTGCGTCGATCACCAGCGATCCCTCGCAGCCCCAGTGCTTGTCGGCGACAAACGCTCCGATTCCATAGCTATCCGCCGCGGGATTGCTGCGAGTGAACGTCGTCCAGACAAAATTGTTGATCGTTCGCGCGCTGAAGTCGCTATCGTCGGCAACGATCACCAACGGGAAGCGATTGATCGGCGAGTGGACGTCCATGCGATCGGTCAACAGCGCATCCAACCGCGGCCCCGACGCCGACGCGGCCGGACCTTGGATGATCAGGATTCCTGGAGCCGCAACTTTCGGCTGGCCAAACCCTTCGGGCAGATGCAGGTCGCCCTCGATCGATGTCGGCAGCTGGCGAACGACGGGGCCAACCGCTGCGATCACAACTTTCGATCCGCGATTGAGTCCCGATCCAGAGTAGTCCAACGTGTCGATGGTCGTTTGTGTTTGGAAGTGCAGATCGCGACGCCAATCGACTCGCTGCAACATATGCTGCAAAAAGCCCGAGACGTCGTGGATGTCGAGTTCCGTGTTGTCGTAGTGGTTTGCGATCCAGAGGTATTTAGCAAGCGACAGCTGACCGTTACCGAGAACAGCGTTGGCCTGCGTCAGCAATTCCTGCGGCTCGCTCGCTCCACTCATCGGCATGTACCGCTCGCTACCGATCGCCAGCAGCAGCGGATGGACGCCCGAAGCATCGACCGCGTGAACCGCCTTGATCCCCGGCAAGACCGTCGGGATCACGGGGCCGGTCAGATCGTGGATCAGTTCGCCGAAGGTCGTATCCTCTTGCGGAGGCCGGCCGACGACGGTCAGCGGCCAGACGGCGTCGTTGCGATGATAGACACGCTCCACATTAAGGACCGGGAAATCGTGCCGCAAGCTGTAATAGCCCAGGTGATCGCCAAACGGACCCTCCGGCTTTTGACGCGTCGGATCGATCGTGCCGACGATGGCAAAGTCGGCGTCGGCGTAGATCGGCGCATGCCCCGGGCCGGTGACCATCGGAATCCGGTGCCCCGCCAAAGCGCCGGCAAAGGTTAGTTCGGACAGCCCCTCGGGCAACGGCATCACGGCGGAAAGGGTCATCGAAGGAGCACCACCCACGGTGACGACGACGCGAAACGGGCGACCGTTCTCCAGCGCTGCGCGATGATGGACTCCGATCCCACGATGGATCTGGTAGTGCATCCCGACTTCGGTCTGAGGATCGTAATCGTTCCCCGACAACTGAACCCGGTACATCCCCAGGTTTGTCTCTTGCAGGCTGGCCCCTTCGGCCGGTTGGCTGAGCACCTGTGGCAGCGTGACAAACGCACCGCCATCATCGGGCCACGATTTCAGCTGCGGCAGTTCGGGCAGAGCGATCGAATTCTGCATCACCGCACCGCTTCGGCAACGGCGCGGCAACATCGTCAGTGCGGCCAACGGGACGCTGGGGTAACGCCAAAACTGCTTCGCCGCCAACGAGGGATCGATCTTCAATTCGATCAATTTGCGAACGCGGTCGATCGTGTGGCGAAACAGATAACGAGCCTGGTCCAGCGATCCGAACAGGTTGCTGACCATCGGAAACCGGCAACCGGTCACGCTGGTAAACAGTACCGCCGGCCCGCCGCTGAGGTAGACGCGACGCTGGATCTCCGCCAGTTCGAGGTTGGCGTCGACCGGATGCTCGTAACGGATCAAACGCCCGCCAGCGGCGAGGTCGTCGACTGCTTGTCGGGTGCTGCGATGTTTCATTTGCCTGGAGGGGGAAGGCTGGAGAGAGGGGCAGGCGAGGTTCCAGAGCGTGCCCCGGGACTGGATTCCGCGCAGAGAGCGCGTTGAAAAAACTAAACCGCGTGCCGGGTCAATCGTTCACGGATCGGAGCGGGTATTTCGATCGAGGCGAGTTGATGGCGGGCGTCGATTCGGCAGCAGACGGCGACGATTTCGCCAACAGCAACGACGCGATCGGCGATCCGAAACTCATGCCGATAGCGAACGCTTTTGCTGCCCAGATGAACGACAGCGACCGAGATATCGATGATGTCTTCGAACCGCACCGCTCCCTTGTAATCGCAGGTCGCCGAGACGCGCGGCCAACCGATCGTCGTTTCGCCATCGGGCTGCATCACGCTCAACCCAACGGAACGCAGCATCTCGTGCTCGGCCTGTTCCATGTAGGTAAAAAAGGCCGAGAAGTGCATGATGCCGGCGGCGTCGGTGTCGCGAAACTCGATGCGGCGTCGGGTCTGGTAGGGGCTGCTCATCGTCGATCCTGCCGGTGGGTCGGTTCACGGTTGCGGGTGGTCGGCGCACGAAAAAAGAGCCGTATCGAATGCATACGACTCTTCGTTGTCTTGTCTTTCGCGGGGGCGCCCGATGATCGGGAGCTTATTCGCCTACGAATGGCAACAGGGCCATGAAGCGAGCGCGTTTGACAGCTTGCGTTACAGCGTGTTGGCTGGTCGCCGAACATCCGCTCTTGCGGCGTCCAACAATCTTTCCGTGACGATTGACCAACCGACGCAGAAGTTCCACATCCTTGTAATCGACGTACATCGGACGTGGCCGAGTGCCATCGACGAACAGTGGATCTTGCTTCTTCTGACGGGAGCGGACACGCGATCGCTTGCGTGCTCGGCTCCGGGTACTCATTGGTCGTGCAGCCATGGAAAATGTTAAATTTTGTTGGATTGTGGAGATTTGAAATTCGGACTGCCGCGCGCAGCAAACCACATACAGACGGACGATTATGACAAGCTGTGTGAATTCTGCAAGTGCAAATCACGTCGGCATGCGGCTCTAATATAGCCACATCACCCCCAAATCGCGCGGGGCAGCGGTGGTTTCCCCCGCCAATCGTCCTGTGACGGCGCAAACCGACAACTATAATTGTCGTCTCCCCCACCCCCAAACCTTACAACTCCCCTGAAAAAACAGCCATGAAGCGAGTTTTGACCCCACTGGCCTGCGCCGTCCTGCTCGCCTGCCAAGTCGCCTCGGCCGCCGATCGCCCCAACATCATGGTCTTGATCAGCGATGATGTTTCCTGGCCCCACGCGTCGGCTTATGGATCCAAAATGGTCTCCACGCCAGCGTTTGACGCGATCGCCAAGCAGGGCGTGCTGTTCAACAACGCGATCTGCCCCAGCCCCGGTTGCAGTCCCTCGCGAGCCGCGTTTTTGACAGGCCGCCAGACCTGGATGATCGAACACGCGGGAACCCATGCCAGTTACTTCAGCCCCGAATACGAGACGTTTCCGATCCGATTAGCCGACGCCGGCTACTTCGTCGGCCACACCGGAAAAGGCTGGGCGCCGGGCGACTGGAAAACGCTCGGCGGCAAGCGCGATCCGTGTGGCCCCAAATTTCAAGCCAAGCCGGCCAAGGGTGAATCGCGTTACGCCGCCGGTTTTCGCAGCTTTCTCGAACAGCGACCCGATGGCCAACCGTTCTGTTTCTGGTTCGGCAGCACCGACGCTCACCGACCTTACAAGTTCGGTTCGGGCCTCGCGAAAGGGATGAAGTTGGAAGAAGCGGAGGTGCCCGGATACCTGCCCGATTCCCCAGAGATCCGCAGCGATCTGCTCGACTACGCGTTTGAAGCCGAACGCTTCGACGACGATTGCGCGACGATGATGCAGATGATCCGCGACGCGGGGGAATTTGAGAACACGATCTTCATCGTCACCAGCGACAACGGCATGCCGTTTCCACGCGCCAAAGCCAACTGTTACGAGCACGGCATCCATGTTCCGCTGGCGATCTCATGGCCGGGGCATTTCCCGGCGGGGCGGACCAGCGACGACCTCGTGGGATTCGTCGACATCGCCGCGACGATCTACGAAGCGAGTGGCGTCGTGCCGCCACCGGCCAAGCCGCTCTCGGGCAAAAGCATGCTAGCGATGCTGCAGTCCCAAAAATCGGGGATCATCGAACCGCAGCGGACCGAGGTCTTCAGCGCTCGCGAGCGCCATTCCTCGTCGCGTTTCAATTCGCTCGGCTACCCACAGCGAGCGATCCGCACGCATCAGTACCTCTATATCCGCAACTTCCGCCCCGAGCGGCTGCCGGCCGGACCGGCTCAGAAATATGACAGCGTCACCTACGATGCCGCCGGCAAACCTGTCGATGCCCAACTGGGGGACGCCCATGGCGGATATCACGACATCGATGCCTGTCCCTCTTTGGACTTTTTGATCGAAAAACGGGACGATCCGAAGTTTGGAAAGTTCCTGGGTCTGTCGGTCGACCTGCGACCGAGGGAGGAGCTGTTCGACATCCAGAGGGATCCCGATTGCTTGCACAACCTAGCGACCGACCCCGAGTTCGAGAGCGTCCGCAAGGATCTTCACAAACGTCTGACGCAGCATCTCGAAACGACTGGCGACGCGCGACAGATCGACGGCGGCGATATCTGGGAAATGTATCCCCGCGTCAGCCCGCTGCGTTGGTTCCCCGAGCCGCAGTGGGCCAAGGAGCATCTGGACCGCGTGCCGATCCAAGGCTGGGTGGAAGAACGCCGCCCGCGCTGATCCCCGCAGGGGGGGGCAGGCAGAGGTAACACGGCGTCTTCTCGTTTAACCGCAATACCGTTCAACGAAGGCGCGTCGGACCGTCGCAAGAATTAGCGGCGGGATGTAGTGGACGAGGTTACGAGACCCAGCGATTTGGTCTGATGCATGCAGAAGGACTCGTAGCCTCCTGTCGATTACCCACAAGTCATTGGTCTGGTCCGAAGGCTTGCCAGCAGAGGGCGAAGTCGAGCATTCGCCGCGTGCCTCGCCAGATCACTTCGGCTCCCGGCGGACCGTCGCCTTCGCGGTGATTGTAGCCGCCAAGGGTCGCAAGGACCGGGATGAATTGTGACAGCTCAGGAGCTTGCTTTGGGGGAGCCGTCTTTTCCACCACTTTCCAGACCGACTTCCATTCCGCTTCGCTGAAGACGACATCACAGGGAAGCTCTGGACACTCGCGGCCTAAGAAGGTCACAAACATGATCCGCCATGCGATCACTTTGTAAAACATCAACGCGCGGATCAGTCGGTCTCTCGCTTCGAGTTGAATCTCTTCGACCCGGCAGCCAGTTTTGAAAACTCGAAAGAATACTTCGATTGGCCAACGAGCCACATACAAATCCACAATCCGCAGCGTCTGGGCAATCGTGTCGACCGGCAGAGAACTCAGTAACAGCCAGTCGACTTCGGTTCCGTCGCCTGGGCCATCGATCTCGCGCACCCAAACGACACTGATCTCGACCGGCGGCATCGAAGACTGCTTGTTGTGTGGCGCACGAAGAGTCATCCGCTTCGCTCGAATTTCTAACTTCGCAGTGCGTGCTTCACGGCCGGGGTGTTGTTTGTTTCCTGATCCTTTGGTTCGCTTGGGCGTTTGGGGAAGCTGGACTTCGCGGTAAGCGACCGGCTGGGCGGATGCGATTTCGGCACGCATTTTCCTATAAGCCGCAGGCCCGCCATCGGGGTCTTTCTCCGGCAACGAGCGTTTTCGCTGCGAGCGAATGACGAACTGAGCCGGTGTTTCATGCTGATCGGCTTCGACGAAAATGTCGTAGATGTCTCCTTCGCGATCGGCCAGCGAAACGATCTGAGTTTCAGGACATTTCCCGGCGATCTCGCAGGCCTTGCGATAACCATCGAGCCATCGTTGCCCTTCGCCGGTGTGTAGGGGTTGGCCTTCTCGCTTCTTGCTGGTGCCGAGCGTTTCTTTGTCGCGATCGTAGAACTTAACACCGACCACCCCGAGACAAAGTTTCTCTGGAGTGAAGGCGATGTGGGAATGATCGTAAAGTCCACGGCGGCCTAAGCGATCGAGATTACGGACGCCTTCGGGCGGATGCGCGGTGTAGTCCAGTTCGGTGGTATCTTGTGCGATACAAACGGTGTCTTGGGCTTTGATTCGTTGGAGTGTCTTTTCAGCGTGAGCCCCGAGAATGGCTTCGGGATCGACGTTGGGGTTATCGAATAGACGGTAGGCGGCTTTGGTTTCGTCCCAGCCACTGCAAGCTTCGTTGATACTGGCCGAAGGGTTGGCCGCCAGCGAGGCGAGCAACGCTTCGGCTCGATCGTTGAGACGTTTGTCTCCAAGTTGAATATCTTGAAATTCGTATGCGATACTGGTCGGTTGCATGCTTTCACCTTAAGATTTCATTGTGCAAAATGAAATACTACAAGCGCAAATACCGTGCCAAAACGAGCTGTTTTTGCGACGACTTGTGGGTAATCAGCAGCTCGTAGCCTCGTCCACTACGCTTCGTTGAACGGCATTGCGTTTAACCGCGTGGGCAACGCCCCGCGCGTCGATTGGCCAGGTGCGAGGTGGCCTGTTTTTTGGGGGCCTGTTTTTTTGGGGCCCCTCAAACGGTCAGAAAAGCCGCAGAGGCGGCGATCGCATAAAGCCTGCGGCGCAAGCCGCCGGACAACAAGACACAACAAGACAAAGCCCCGGCAGGGGCGACAGCATTCCGACCTGTCGCCCCTACCGTGGCTTTGGGTCTTAGGCGACAACCACAATACCTGCGGCTCGCGCCGCAGGCTTTATGCGGCCGCCGCAACTGCGGCTTCGTGCATGCATTCACTCCACGGCTCTCGTTTCCTGCGGCTCGCGCCGCAGGCTTTATGCGGCCGCCGCTTCCGCGGCTTCGTGCATGCATTCACTCCACGGCTTTCGTTTCCTGAGGCTCGCGCCGCAGGCTTTATGCGGCCGCCGCTACTGCGGCTTCGTGCGTGCATTCACTCCTCGGCTCGCGTTTTCTGCGGCTCGCGCCGCAGGCTTTATGCGGCCGCCGCTTCCGCGGCTTCGTGCATGCATTCACTCCACGGCTTTCGTTTCCTGAGGCTCGCGCCGCAGGCTTTATGCGGCCGCCGCATCCGCGGCTTCGTGCATGCATTCACTTCACGGCTTTCGGTTCCTGAGGCTCGCGCCACAGGCTTTATGCGATCGCCACTACCGCGGCTTCGTGCATGCATTCACTTCACGGCTCGCGTTGTCCTGCGGCTCGTGCCACAGGCTTTATGCGGCCGCCGCATCCGCGGCTTCGTGCACGCATTCACTCCACGGCTCGCGTTTCCTGTGGCTCGCGCCCTGTCAGTTATACGCAAGTCGCAGAGAACGGCGAAAGCAAGGGGCGAAAGGGACAGGCACATTCCTGGCACGCCTGGCGCGGGCCGAAGGTCCAGCAATTTGCATAGCCCAGCCTGCAGGGCTGGGTATCAGCCGACGGCGCCCGGTTTCATTTCACAACAGGCGAAGGGGCAACGTCCCGGGGTGGGGGGGGACAATCGACCGGGCCTACAGCCCAACCATGTCAATCATGTCAATCATCGCCGCTAGAACCCAGGCCGATGGCCTGGGCTATGCAAACGGTCGAGCCTGCGGCCCTGACTCGGATGAATACGATGTGGAACGGTCTGCGACGAACGAAAGACTTCCCACTGGCCTGGCAAGCGTTCGGTCGCGATAACTCACCATGACTTACGTATAACTGACAGGGCTCGCGCCGCAGGCTTTATGCGATCGCCGCATCCGCGGCTAAGCCCCGTTCGCGCGGTCGGCTGAAGCCTTTACTCCAGCGCGGCACGCGGGGGAATGCGGCGAAATGCAACGCGACCTGCTCAGTACCCGAAGCCGGCTCGCAATACGAAGGTATCGTTGTTGTCGATATCGTCGGGTGAGTAGCGGTAGTCGAGCTCGCGGTCGAAGACAAAACCGGCTTCGAAAAATCCGATCCGGCGGCCCGATTTAATCAGGTCGCTGCGGCCCCATTCGAGCCCTATCATCACGCGGATGTCGTTAATGTCGATCGAATCCTCGGCGCCGTCGGCTCGAGTCACGGTCCAGCTGCCGCCGCCATATTCGGCTGACAGGTACCACCAAATATCCTGCGTCCCCACGGTCGTCAGATAATGCGACAGCTTGGGAAGCGGAAAGAAGATATCCCAGCGGGAATGAGGCGTCGGCTGCCAGAGGAAACCGCCGGCTGGGATAATTTTGACCTCGTTTCGATCGATGTAATAAACCCCCAGCTTGAGCGTCGTTGCGGGCGTGATCCTCAGCTTCGCCAGCGCCTGGCCCATGATCCGAAAACTTTTGTCGTTAAACGTTTCGAAATCGGTGAATACCCCGGTGCGAAGCCCTAGCTCGGTTCCAAACATCAAGTTCGGATCGCTCTGCCAGCCGACGTCGATAAACGCACTGTAAGCCTTCGACGGCAGATCGGCACCGGTGGAACTATTGGGTCCCTGCCATTGGTGCAGCGAAAACGAAGGCAAAATGTACA
The DNA here is from genome assembly GCF_007751715.1 of Rosistilla oblonga. Classification (NCBI taxonomy): domain Bacteria; kingdom Pseudomonadati; phylum Planctomycetota; class Planctomycetia; order Pirellulales; family Pirellulaceae; genus Rosistilla; species Rosistilla oblonga. Next base: position 6,680,175 of record NZ_CP036292.1, read on the forward strand.
GAGGTTGAAAGCTGCCCAGAAAATTCGGCCAGTTGAGGGCGAGCGAAAAATCGCTGTCCAGAATATCCAACGATTCGGGAGAGTTATTGCCGCTGACCCAGGCTTGCCGAAACCGCGGGCCCTGCAGGAACTGAAACGATCCTTGCCCCGCGTCGAACATCGATCCCGATGGATTCCAGCCCTGCATGTTGGGGGCGGGAACATTCCAATTCAGCCCGCCTGGAAACAGTACCGGCGGAGCGGTGCCAGGATAAACCGACGACGGATAGGCTCCTCCCGCCTGGCCCAGCGGAGCGCTTGCTCCCTGAGTTGGGTAAGGGGATGGATAGGGCGACGGAGCGGGGGCGGCCCCGTAAGGCGAAGCCGGTTGAGCTCCGTAGGGCGTTGGCGTCGTTGGGTACCCGATCGGACCGGCGGTTGGCGCGGGGTTGTACGCGCCGCCAAAAAATCCCGACATCGGGTTGTTGTTCGGTTGAGCTTGATAGGGATCGAACTGAGGCGGCCCCAGCGAAGCGGCTGGCGGTGCGATCGGTTGCGTATTGGGGGGCAGCGTCGGCGCGACGGTTTGCGGATACGGCGGACTCTGCAACGCGTTGGCGGAGGTCGAGGGAACCGGAACAAGATTTGTGCTGGGAACGCCAGCCGAACCACCAAAGTTGGGGTTGGTGCGCAGCAGACTATCTTGGGCGAATCCCCAATTTATTGACAGAATCGCTAAAATCGCGACTCCCAACATCCGATAAGTTCCGATACGGGACAATCCCATCTCCCTCGCTTCACGATCGCGCAACACATGCTGCAGCCATCGCGGGTGGTAACTTTCGGGAGGACTGCCCGTCAAGGGCAATCAGGCGGGCAGCGTCCCCATCGCGCGCATCATCATCTGCATGTCCTGCCAGACCGCCCCCTTCATCTTTGCATTGCGAAGCAAATACGATGGGTGGTAGGTGACGACGACCTTGCTGCCGTGGTAGTTGTGAAAACGGCCTCGCATCCTGCCGATCGAGGGAGCCGATTGAAGCAGCGATTGAGCGGCAAACAGCCCCAAACAGACGATATATTCGGGCTGAATAATCTCCAGCTGGGCCTCGAAGAAGGGGCGGCAATTTTTCAGCTCGTCCGGCAACGGATTGCGATTCCCCGGCGGCCGGCATTTGAGCGTGTTCATAATATAGACTTCATCGCGCGATAATTTTGTCGCTTCGATGATCTTCGTCAGCAGTTGCCCCGCTCGGCCGACAAACGGAATCCCCTCGCGATCCTCGTCCGCTCCCGGCGCTTCGCCAAAGAAAACGACGCGGGCCTGAGCGTGCCCGGCTCCAAAGACCGTCTGCTTCCGCGTGCAAGCCAATTCGTGGCACAGCGTGCACTGTGCGACCTGCTGCCCCCAATGGTCCAGCGACGCCTGGCGATCGGCGATCGGCAGCGAGGCGGTCCGATAAATCGTCGGCCCCGGTGCAGCGGCAGCTGGTTGCGGTCGCGCCGCAGGAGCCGGTGTCTGAGGGGCCGCAGTGGGAGGTGTCGCCGCAGGCTGCGGAGGCGCAGCCGCGGGCGGGGCGGCAGCCGGTAGAGCGGCAACTGGCGCAGCTGGGGCCGCCGCAGGCGGTGCTGCCGCGGGAGTTGCTGCCGCAGCGGGTTGGGCAAGCCCCTCGGGGGTGGCACTCGCTGCGGCGGAAGGCTCGGCGGCGACGGGTGCTGGCTGCGCAACGCTAGCCCACAGCGTGGTGGTCCATTGTTCGGCGCGCCCCGGATCGGCGGCGGGCAGATACTCCACCCCCACCCGCTGCAAATGCGTCAGCAGCTGCCCGACACCCACGCGAATCTCGTGGGGATCGGGGAGGTTCAAGTTTGCAGAGGGGACTTCGTTCATTCGTCGACTCGTCGCGTGCTATCGAGCGTTCCCACGATCTCACCAACCGTGGCGGCTCCCAATTCCTGCAGGGCGGCTGGCAATTCGTCGATCAACCTCGTCGAGACCTGCGGATCGTAATAATTCGCAGTGCCGATCTGGACCGCAGTCGCTCCGGTCACCAAAAACTCCATCACATCATCGATCGTGGCGATCCCACCGATGCCGATGATCGGGACGTCGGTCACCGAGCGGACCTGTTGCACGCAGCGGAGCGCGACCGGTTTGATCGCCGGACCGCTCAGCCCCCCCATCACGTTCCCCAGCATCGGACGGCGGCGACGCCAATCGACAGCCATTCCCAGCACGGTGTTGATCAAACAAACGCCATCAGCTCCGCCCTCTGCCGCGGCGCAAGCCACATCGGCGATCCGCGTCACGTTTGGGGTCAACTTGGCCAAGATCGGCACATCGCAGCCGGCTCGCGTCGCGGCGACCAAGCGATGGCAGGCGTCCGGATCGGTCCCAAAATCGACGCCGCCAGAAACGTTGGGGCACGAAACGTTTAACTCCACCGCCGCGATCTGCCCGGTCTGGCCGACGCGATGCGCCAGTTGGACAAACTCCTCTTCGGTCCGGCCTGCGATACTGACGATGATCGACGTCCCGATCGAAGCCAGGTAGGGGAGATGATGCTCCATAAAAGCATCGATCCCATCGTTGTCCAAACCGATCGAATTCAGCAGACCGGCGGAGGTTTCGACGGTCCGCCAGGGTGCGTTTCCGACCCGCGGCTGGGCGGTAATCGTTTTTGGCAGAATGCCTCCCAACCGCGAGCAATCGACGAGACGAGCCATCTCGCGGGCGTATCCAAACGTTCCCGAGGCGACCATGATCGGATTGGATAGGGCCAATCGGCCTATCTGAACGGAAAGATCAGTCAATGCAGTGAGGTCCCATATTCGAAGGTTGGATTTCAGCAGGGCAAAGCATAACACATTGCCCCCGGGATCGTCGCGGAGGGCAGTCGGTAGGCCAGGGCAAATCACGGCTAGGACTGGGGGAATACTGGGGAACCCGACGCATAAGCGAGGAATTCACACGGCACCTCGCTTACGCGTCGGGCTACCCAATTCCTGAGACGCTGCCGTTTGAAACAGCGGTTCACCCTGGACTGGCAGGCTGGAAACCGGCGGAGATCGGGCGATTTTTGGGGGTGTACCCCGCAGCAGCGATGCGAAGCTTGCAGAGCGCCCAATCGGCGGCTCCGCGGAGCGCATTTCGCTTGCAATTTTGCTTCGCCTGACGACAGTGGTACGGAATTCGATTTCCGCAGCGCCACGGCCTGCAATTTAGCAAACCGAGGGCGCTGAGCAAATCGAAGGGATCGCGGCGAAATTCACCAGGTTTTGTCCGCACGAACCGATTGGGCGGCTTGAGGACTAGCAGGGGTTCGCTAGCATCAAGGGTGCTCCTCGATCGGCCGATGAAGGGGTTGTGCATGATCGAACGAACGCATGCCGGTCGGCTTTTGCCCCGCGAAAGTGCGTTCGTCCGATGCGACGATCGCAACGCGAAAACCAAACATCGTTGAAATACCCGCGGATATCCGCTGTGCGAAACACTGAAGAACTCTTTGTTTGACCGAAGGTGTCGATCGCGGCACCTATCCTTCGCAAGATCACTCCAACCGAAACGACAGGCGTTTTCATGACCAACCCACGTGTAAAGCAGCTCTTCGAGGCCGCTCCGGCGATCCTGCCGTCGCTGCTGCAATGCGATTTTGGCAACCTGGAACGCGAGGTCCGGCGGCTCGAAGACGACGGTTGCCAAGGACTGCACCTGGATGTCATGGATGGCGTCTTTGTCCCCAATATCTCCTACGGAATGCCGATCGTCGACGCCATTCGCAAGTTGACCGATCTGCCGCTGGATGTCCATTTGATGATCCAGGATCCAGGGAAATATGCACAAGCGTTCAGTGACGCCGGTGCCGACCTACTGACATTCCATGTCGAAGCGGTTGACGAAATCGCGCCGGTGATAGACAACGTGCGTTCCTTGAACATGGGGACTGGTCTGGTTTTGAATCCGGGAACCGCGATCGACGCGGTCACCCCCTTTCTCGATCAGATCGACGTAGTCCTGGTGATGAGCGTGGACGCCGGTTTTGGCGGACAAGCTTTTAACCCCGTTGCAATCGACAAACTGAAAGCGTTGCGAGCCATCAAGCCGGACCTGATCCTCGAGATCGACGGTGGCGTGAATCTCGAAACGATTGGCAGCTGTCGCGAGGCCGGAGCGGATCTGTTTGTAGTTGGTTCGGCGATCTTTCGCAGTTCGGATTACGCGGCCGCGTTGGACCGCCTGAGAGCGGAAGTGCAACGCCATGATCCTCACTCGAGTTAGCAGGATAGTATGTTAAGCATTCTACTGGTTCGTCCTGGTGCTACCGATTTCGACGATCAACGTCGAATCAAAGGTTCGTTGGATATGCCATTAAGCGAGTGTGGACGCCAGCAGGTGCGGCGCACCGCGCAGGACGTTGCGACGTTCCAACTGCAGGCGGTCTATTCGGCGCCCTGTGAATCGGCACTAACCACGTCGGCAGAATTGATTGCTGGACGCGATATCCGCGTTAAAGCGATCCCTAATTTCCGTAACATCGACCACGGTCTATGGCACGGAAAATTGGTCGACGACGTCCGTCGACAACAGCCGCGACTGTACCGCCAGGGGGAGGAATATCCGAACCTGATCTGCCCTCCCGAGGGCGAGACGGTCGAAGAGGCCAAACAACGCGTCTTCAAGGCGCTGCGTAAAGTCATCAAGAAGCATCGCGATGGCGCGATCGCACTTGTGATCCCCGATCCACTAGCGAGCGTCGTCCACTGCATCCTCAGTGGCGAAGGCCCCAAGAGTTTGTGGTTGTCGGAAGTCGACACCGGCAACTGGGAACTGATCGAACTGGAGAGTCTAGAGCTTCGCGAACCCGCGTTGGTCTAAGCTTCGCCCGGCCCAATCCAACTGGCAGCCCGTCTCACGCGCTGCCGTTGGTTTTGCACTGGATCCATTTCTCGACCTGCTCGGTCATCGAGCGGGTTCGTTGGACGAGGTCGTCCAGATGCGCAACCGCTTCTTCGGTCTTCCCCTCCCGCGCCAATCGCTCGATCTCGGCGGAGAGTTCGACAACGTCCTCGAACTGAACAACCCGCGCGGATCCTTTTAGAGTGTGAGCGCCGCGGGTCAAGACGCGTTGATCTCCGTTCGCCGCCGACGTCTGCAGCGTGCGAATCAACTCGGGCGCTTCGACGACCAAGGCCTTCGCGATCACCAGCGCATCCTGCTCGCTATATTCGCTGCACAAGTGCTCCAACCCCGCGTGCGACGCATCGGCTTCGATCACCGTATCGACTTGTGCTGCCGACTGCTCGCGGCCACCCACCGCCGACACATCATCGGAATGGACCGCCACCGATGATGGCATCGCAGGCTGCGTGTGGCTCCAGATCCGCGAATCGCTGGTATCTCCCTTGCCGCCGTTGGTCCCCAGCACCCGCGTCACCTCCAACACCAAACTCTCCTGCGTCACCGGCTTGGAGATATAGCCATCCATGCCGGCGTCGAAACAACGCTGGCGATCCCCTTTCATCGCCGCAGCCGTCATTGCGATGATCGGAAGATGGCGTTTGCTGCCCGCCTCGGTTGCCCGAATCGCAACCGTCGCTTTGATCCCGTCCATCACTGGCATCTGGACATCCATCAAGACCACGTCGTAAGCCTGCTGCGTCACCTGCTGGACCGCTTCGCCGCCATGAGTCGCGACGTCGACGTCGCACTTCAAACGCCGCAGCAGTCCCAACGCGACCTGGCGATTGACCAGGCTGTCCTCGACCAACAGTACCCGCAAGCGTTTTCCCGCAGCCGTCGTCAGCTTCACCTGCGTCGAATCATCGACCGGTTGCGGCGCGATCCCCAGCAACCGATGCAACAACAGTTCCCGCAGCCGGCGATGCCCGACCGGTTTACTGAGATGATCGATCCCCTCCTGCGCCCACCAATCGATTTGCGTCGGCGTATACGCGCCGTGCATCATCACCACCGGAAGTTTCGCACATCCGGGCTGCTGGCGAATTTTGGTCACACACTGGCGAGCCGGCATGTCTTCCAGCGTGTTATCCAACAGAACGATCGACACCGCGTGGTCCGCCAACATTCCGATCGCTTGCTGGCCATCGTGAGCGCGACGCGTCGACAGCCCCCACGATTCCAGCATCTCGCAAACCGCCGCCAGGCTGCGCGGATGGTCGTCGACCACCAGCACACAAAAGTCTGTATCCTGCAACGGATCGGCGACGCTCGGCTGCTGCAGATATCGCATCGGCATCGTGACGCGAAACCGCGATCCCTGCCCGACTTGGCTCTTCAGTTCGATCTTTCCATCCATCGCCTCGACCAACTGCGACGAGATCGACAGCCCCAACCCGGTCCCACCAAACTCACGCGTCGTCGAACTGTCGGCCTGACGGAACGCTTCGAAGATATGTTCCTGATTGGTCGCCGCGATCCCCACGCCCGTGTCGTTGACATCGATCCGCAGCTCCACCTTGGCAAACTCGATCTCTCGCGCGGTGATCTCGATAAAGACATGCCCGCGATTGGTGAACTTGATCGCATTGCCGATCAGATTGAACAGAATCTGACGCAGCCGCCCCGGATCGCTAACCATCCGCACGGGAACATCCGGAGCGATCCGGCAGATCAATTCCAGATCCTTATCGAACCCACGCGCCGCCAGCGTGGCGACGGTGGAATCGACGCATTCGCGGAAATCGAAAGGGACTTTTTCAAGCGACAGCATCCCCGCTTCGATCTTCGAAAAATCGAGGATGTCGTTCAGCAGTTGCAGCAACCACTGCGCACACTGCTGCATCGCCATCAACTGACTCTGCTGTTCCGCGTTCAGGTCGCCCGATTCCAACAGCTGTGCCATCCCCAGGATGCCATTCATCGGCGTGCGAATCTCGTGGCTCATATTCGCCAAGAACTGGCTCTTCGATCGGTTCGCCTTTTCCGCCAGATCGCGGGCGTCGACCAACTGCAACTGGACCTCCTTCCGCGTGTCGATCTCCTTTTGCAGCTCGCCGGTCCGCAGCAGCACCCGATCCTCCAGATCGTGTTCGGTCCTCGTCACCGCATCGGCCAGCTTGTTGAACGCATCGCCCAACGCCGCGATTTCGTCGTCCGAATCGACCTCCGCTCGCAGCTCGCGATGCCCCGATGCAAACTGGCTGACGACTCGCGTCAACCGATCCAACGGAGCGGTGAAGCGACGCGCCAACCACTGAGTCGCCGTCCAGACCACGACCAACAGGATCGCTTGCCAGACAAACATCAACTTGGCCAACCGGTAGACCGGCGCATAGGCTTCGGCGACGTTGATCTTGACGACCATCCCCCAGTCGCGAACGCCAGGCTGCAGATTGATCGGCTGGAACGTCGCCAGCACCAGGTCGTCGGCTAGCTGCGTTTGAACCGCTTCGACACTCGACTGGCCATCGATCGCTCGCTTCATCACCGTCGCCTGAGCGATCGTCGCGGGGCGAGGGACCGCGGAGGGAAAGAAGTACTTCAGCTGGTCGCCGTGGAGCGACGCGACCATGATATCTCCCGTGACTCCCAGACCGTTGTGGTCGCGAATCAATTGCCGCAGCGCCGTCATCTCGCTAACGACAAACAACACGCCGACGACGCGATCCGACGCGTTGGTCACCGGAGCGGTCAGATGGGAGAGCAGCGTCTGGTCACGCTCCACCGGAGCCGCGACAAACGGCCCCTCCAGACCATGCAGGAAGCTTTCGCTCTTGGAAAAATCCTTGCCCAGCTGACCGGGATCGGTGCTGGCGATCACCTTGCCTCCGGTATCGGTCAGCCAAGCATCGACGATATCGGCAAACTGCTCTTTCGATTCGGCCAGCAACTCTTCGACCGCCACCGCATGTTTGGCGGGATCGCGAGGTCGATTCAGCGTCTCCGCCTTCAATCGATAACGATCGGCGTAATGCTGAATGCGAACCCGCTGTTGAGCGACGTAGTCCGAGAAGATGTGATGCCGCGTCGAAGCGACGATTCGCAAACGCTCGTGCACCTGCTGGCGGACGATCTCGCGGCTCAAGAAGAACCCGACCAGCGACATCACCAGCGTCACACCAACAAGAAGAACCGTCACAAACAGACAGACCTTGCGAGCGATCGAACCGGGACGCTGCTTCGATGCGGTTGCAAGCTTGGTCATGTAACTTTTTCTAGCCCACTCGGTGAATTGCCTTCCTGAGCACCTGGCATTGCCACCACCCCAGGTCCTCGACCACGCTTCAGCCCACGACTCGCCGACTCACAACCGCCAACCAAAGCCTTCGCACCAGGTGCGGAAGAGGCGACAAGGTGGTCGACGAAATGCGAGTTGCCCACGACAGAGCTGGCATAAACGCGTGGTAACAAGAGGTACCGATTCCGGAACCCATCTGGCCTGATTCTAACAGTTGGGAAGTCGGGCCGTCTAGCAAACGTATACAGCGCTCCCGCCCGCCAAGTGTTTGTGCTGAAGCAAATCAGCCGCCACGCGTTAGCGTCCGCTTCCCTTGGACAACGCCGCGCGAGCGTCTGCCGGCGGATACTTCAATGGAAACAAGGCTTTGCCCGAGACAGCTCCCCCGGTGGAGCGGCGTTTCTGGAATGCGGTCGCCAGCGGCCACCCCGGTCGCGCGATCGCGACACGTTTTGGACCGCTGCCTAGGGCCCTCGATTCGCCGCAATCCCTTGGAATATCACATGCCACAACGCAACCGCTCGCGTTATACTGTTCTCATTCAACGACCTCAGGAACCCCACCATGCGACTCAAGCTTACCTGCCTCTTTCTTGCCCTTACTATCTGCTGCGGTTTCGCCGACAATTCGACTGCGGATGAGAACGCAAGCCTTCAGCCCGAAGATCGAATCGCACTGATCGGCGGGACCTGGGTCGAACGGATGCAGCAAAACGGCTACTTTGAAACCGCGTTGCAAACCCTGGCACCTCAGAAAAAGCTGGTCGTCCGCAATCTTGGCTGGTCGGGTGACAACGCCCGCGCCGAAGCTCGTGCAGTCTTTGGCAGCCCCCAGGAGGGCTACGCTCGTCTGCAGCGAGACCTCGCCGCCGCCAATCCAACGGTCGTCGTCGTCGGCTACGGATTTGCTGAAGCGATCAATGGCATGGAAGCTGCCGAACGCTTCCCCGCCGACCTGGCTCGGCTGCTGGACGACCAAGCCGCCGCGGGCGTGCGAGTCGTGTTGCTGCAACCGTTTCACATGCCCGGCGTGCTGACCCCCGATTACGACGCCGCCGATCAAAGCGTTCGCCAAACGATCGCCCAGGCGGCTCAAGAGCGCAAGCTGCCGCTGATCGATCTGGCCCCCTGGGTCTCCGACGCCGACTTCGACAACGGCCTGCATCTGACCGAACAGGGCTATCAACAGCTGGGCGATCGGCTCGCTCGCGAACTGCTGCACCAAGCCGCAGCCCCCGCGATCGACTACACCGCGGCCAAAACGAAGGCTCTCCGCGACAAAGTGATCGAAAAGAACCAGCTGTTCTTCCATCGCTACCGTCCGCAAAACGAGACCTATCTGTTCCTGTTCCGCAAACACGAACAAGGGAACAACGCCGTCGATATCCCTCGTTTCGATCCATTGATCGAAGCCCTCGACGGCGAGATCCAACAAGCCGCCGGGGAATAGCCGCTTGCTGGCGGTTGCTCCTCGCGCCACGCCTCCCCGCGCCGCGACCGATCGGCCTACAATGAATCGTCCGCACGGGGCGGATCCCACCAACGCATTCTTGAAGGACTGAAATATGCACCTCCCTCGCTACGCTACCGGTCTGCTTGCGGCCAGCCTGCTGCTGTCGCCAGCAACCCTGTCGATCGCCGATGATCCCCACGTCGCTAAATCCAAACCGGCCGACGGCAAACCAGCTGCCACGGCTGACGTCGCCTCGCCACATCACGCTGCGGCGACGGCGGACCAGGAAAAACTGGATCCCAAGGAAGCGGCCGCTAAAGAGGCAGAGTGGTTGACCGGCACGCGGCAACTGACCTTCAGCGGCCGTCGTTCGGGCGAGGGCTATTACAGCGCCGACGGCTCGCAAATGGTCTTTCAGAGCGAACGCGAACCGGGAAATCCGTTCTACCAAATCTATCTCTTAGACCTCGAGACGGGCGATCTCGATCGCGTCTCTCCCGGCACGGGCAAGACGACTTGCGCCTGGATCCATCCCGACGGGAAGCGCGTCCTGTTTTCATCGACTCAAAACGACCCCGCTGCCAAGACGAAACAAGACGAAGAGATCGCGATCCGCGAATCGGGGAAACAGCGACGCTACAGCTGGGATTACGATCCGCAATACGAGCTGATGGCGTGGAATCGCGAAACCGAAGAATACACACAATTGACCGACGCCGAGGGCTACGACGCCGAAGCCAGTTATTCGCCCGACGGCAAACAGATCGTCTTCGCCTCCAACCGCATCGCGTACGAGAGGGAACTGACGCCGAAAGAGGCCAAGCTGTTTAAGCTGGATCCGGCTGCGATGATGGACCTCTACATCGCCAATGCCGACGGATCGAACGTGCGTCGCTTAACCGACACTTTAGGATACGATGGCGGCCCGTTCTTCTCGCCCGATGGCAAGCGGATCTGTTTCCGGCGGTTCTCCGAAAACGGAGCCACTGCCGAAGTCATGACGATCGGGATCGATGGATCCGACCCGCAACAGCTGACCAACATGAAAGCGATGAGCTGGGCCCCGTACTACCATCCTTCGGGCGACTACCTGATCTTCACGACCAACCTGCATGGGTTTGGAAATTTCGAGCTCTACCTGATCGATGCGGCTGGTAAATCCGAACCGGTTCGCGTCACCTACACCGACGGATTTGATGGCCTGCCCGTCTTCTCGCCCGACGGCAAACAGCTCTCCTGGTCGACCAATCGCACCGCCAGCGGCAACACGCAGATCTACACCGCCGCCTGGAACGACGCGCGAGCTCGCAAGCTGCTGGGGCTCGACGCATCGCAGACCGTCGACACGCAAGATGCCGAGGAACTTGGCCGCCAAGCCGCCAGCCAATCGCACGCCGACTTCAAACCGTCGGACATCATGCGGCACGTCGATTACCTGTGCCGCCGCGAACTGGGCGGCCGTTTGACCGGCACGCCGGGCGAAAAAGCGGCCACCGCGTACGTCGCTGCCTATCTGGAAAACCTGGGCGTCAAGCCAGCGGGAGCCGACGGCAGCTTCTTCCAAAACTTTGAATTCACCGCCGGCGTCGAACTGGGCGAAGGCAATTCGCTGACCGTAGGTGACGAGTCGTTTAAAGTCGGAACCGATTGGCAACCACTGGCGTTTTCGAAAACCGGCGAATTCGAACCGGCCAACATCGTCTTCGCCGGTTACGGCGTCGTCGCTCCCGGTTCGGAGGAGCATCCCGTTCAGGACGCTTACGTCCACCTGGATGTCGAAGACAAATGGGTGATGGTCTTCCGCCATCTGCCCGCCGACATCTCCGCCGAAAAGCGACAGCACTGGTCGGCCTACAGCAGCCTGCGATTCAAGGCGATGGTCGCTCGCGATCGCGGCGCCCGCGGCTTGATCGTCGTCAGCGGCCCGACCAGCAAGGTCCGCGAACAATTGGTGCCGTTGCGTTTCGATGGCTCGCTGTCGGGAACCAGCCTGGGCGTGATCAGCATCACCGATGCGATGGCGGCGAAGATCGTCAAAGCTGCCGGCGAGGAGCTGGCGGAACTTCAAAAGGAACTCGATTCGGGTGAGCCCGCGATGGGATTCGATCTCGGCGAAGCGAAGTTGACAGCCAAGATCGACGTTCAAAAGCAACAGCGAGTCGGCCGCAACGTGATCGGTCGCTTGCAAGTTGGCGACGCGCCCAGCGACCAAGCGATCTTGATCGGTGCCCACATCGATCACCTGGGAACCGGCGCCTCGGGAAACAGCCTCGCTCGCGACGATGAACGCAACGGAGTTCATGTCGGTGCCGACGACAATGCCAGCGGCGTCGCGGCGATGTTGGAAGTCGCTCAATATCTGACCGATCTACAACGTCGAGGCAAGCTGCCCGCCAAGCGAGACATCTTGTTAGCCGCGTGGTCGGGTGAAGAGCTGGGACTGCTGGGTTCCGACGCCTTCGCCGACAAGTTCTACGATCTCTATCCGCAAGTCCCCGCCCCCGAAGGTCATCCGCCGCTCTCCTTGTATCCCGCGTTGTCTGCCTGCCTGAACATGGACATGGTCGGCCGCCTGCGTGAGAAACTGGTCCTGCAAGGGATCGGTTCCTCGCCCGTGTGGAACGGCGAAATCGAGCGTCGCAACGCTCCGGTCGGTCTCGCGTTGACCTTGCAATCGGATACCTACCTGCCAACCGATGCGAGCACCTTCTATATGCGTGGCGTTCCGATCCTGTCGGCGTTCACCGGGTCGCACAGCGAATATCACACGCCGCGCGATACGCCCGACACCTTGAATTACGAAGGGGCAGCGCAAACGGCGCGGCTGATGGGGCTGATCGCTCGTTCGCTGGCGACCGCCGACGACGCTCCCGAATACACCAAGCACACCGCGCCGCAACAACAGGTCCGGGCGCAGATGCGTGCCTATTTGGGAACGATCCCCGATTACGCCGCCGGCGATGTCAAAGGGGTGATGCTGAGTGGCGCTTCGGAGAATGGACCGGCAGCCAAAGCGGGAGTCCGCGGCGGCGACCTGATCATCGAACTGGCCGGACGTAAAATCGAGAACATCTACGATTACACGTACGCCATCGAAGCGCTCAAGATCGGCGAAGAGGTGCCGATTACGGTGCGACGCGGCGACAAAGAGGTGAAGCTGAAAGTGACTCCCGGATCGCGCGATTGATCTGCGTCGCCGACAGTTTCCCGCCGCTGAACGCTCACGGGGCGTCAGCGGCGGATCGAGCGCGGTGGAGACTACGATTCGAGGATATCGAGTCGCTGCTTCAACTGAGCGACCTCTTCGGACAGCCGAGCGATCTCGTCGCGCATCGATTGCAATTCGTCGTTCGCCGGAGCGACGGCAGCCGCAGCAGGAGCTGGCGTCGCGGGTTGCGAGGCGACAGCAACCGGCTGGGGCGACGGCGAACTACTGTCTCCGGTGATCTTCTTTCTCAGGTGGGCCAGATCGGCGTCGGGGTAGAGGTTGTGAGTGAACAACTGACCGCGGCCTGGCGGCGTGAGCGCGACGATTAAGTTCTTGTCTAGCAACATCTGCAGAACCGGTTGCAGCGCCGCGAGATCTTGAAACGGTTCCATCCGCGAGGCTCGCGTCCGCAATTCGCCGGCGGTCTGTTCGCCGCGGAGCAGCAATTCGGTCAGGACCGCGATCTCGGGTCCTTTGACATCGAACCAGTCGTAGGCCGTGTGGCGATATTTTGGGACGCGGCCGCTCCCTTGGACTTCGACCGCGACACCAACGCTTCGCAAACGATCCAACGACAGATCGACATCGTCGTCGTTCAGCTGCATCTGCGGTGCGCGATTGCTCTTCTGATTGCAGCCGGCGGTCAACGAGGCGAGCGTGATCGGATAGTTATCGGGAGTCGTCTTCGCCTTTTCGATCAACACGCCCAAAACACGGCGTTCGGTCGTCCCCAGCGGCTTCCATTTCGGAGCGGCCGATTCTTGATCCACGTCCATTCTGCAGTTCTCATCGTTTTATAAGGGTGGTTCGTCTAGCCGATGCACAGCCGCCAGAGTATGTCGCCGAGGAAGATCACGGCAAGCCCGGATCAAACCAGAAAACCGTTCACGACGCGGCAAACGTTACGACTGCTAAAACCCGCACGCAGCGCATCATTGAATCATTTCACGGAATGATCAAGGGCGAAATTCCACCCGCGGCGCCCCCACTTCCAGATGAATGCTAGGCTTCACCCGACCGACTCAGCAAACGCGTCGGAAATTATCAGATCCCACTCGCCCGCCGGGGCCGCTGAAGCGGCAGCCTCGACACGGCGTTCAGCGCTTCGAAGCTAAACTTTACAAGGTCACCGCATGTCCAAATCAACACGTCGGAAGTCGAATTTCGTCGATCCCGAAACACAGCTCTCGCTGCTCAAGCGAATCACCCTTCACTGGTGCTCCTTCATCGCCGCCAACAGCGTGGCATTGGTCATCTGGTTGATGCTGTTCGAACAGGAACCGGGAGCATCGTGGGGCGAGACGGGCAATCTGTTCATGCAGCGCTACGCACCGTTCCTGATCATTTCGGCGGCGATGTTGCCGATCTTCCTGCGCGACACGATGCGATTGAGCAACCGATTCGCCGGACCGATTCAACGCCTGCGAAGAGCGATGGAGGCGGTCGCCGAAGGATCGCACGTCAAACCGATCAGCTTCCGCAAAGGGGACTTTTTGCAAGACCTCGCGAGCGATTTCAACCTCGTGTTGGCGCGATACCAAAAATCTCAGAGCGATTCCGCGACACGTGTTGTGAAATCGGAGCAGAACGAAACGCAGGTTTCGGCAGCTGAAATCGAATCCGAATCACCCGTAAGTGTTTAACAAGGCACCCCTACGATGATCCAACAGTCCCCCATTCAACGACCTCGCGCGAAGTCGCGTCGCGGCACCGCGATCGTCGAATTTGCCGTCTGCCTGCCGCTGCTTGCGCTGCTGGTCTTCGGCACGATCGAAGCCGCCAGCCGGATCTTCCTGAAGCAAACGCTCAGCATCTCGGCTTATGAAGCGGCTCGGCAAGCGATCCGTGTCGGATCGACCACCGAAAATTCAAAAGCCAGTGGCGATTCGATCCTGACGGCTCGCAAGGTCAAGGGATCCCAGATCGTCTTTTCGCCAGCCGACATCACCAACGCCAGTCGCGGCGAATTGATCTCCGTCTCGGTCTCCGCGCCGACCCGAGACAACAGCCAGGTACTCGGCAAGTTCATCGCCGACAAAACGATCACAGCAACCGTCGTGATGGTGAAAGAGTGAGCCGCCTTGGCCGCGCTCTCCACACTGCAAGGATTAATCGCATGACTCAACAGACAACTCAATCGGCTCGCCGACGCCAGACACCAGCCCAGCGGCGACGCGGTGCGATGATGATATTTGTCGCGGTGCTAATGATCGCTTTTCTAGCGACGGTTGTATTTTCGATCGACCTCGCTCACATGCATCTGACGCGTACGCAATTGCGTTCGGCGACCGATGCCGCAGCCAAAGCCGCCGCTCAAGAGCTGTCGGCGACTCAAGACCGCGGCGCAGCGCGGCGTCAAGCGAAAGCGATCGCCGGGCAAAACCTGGTTGCCGGCAAACCGCTGCTGCTGAACAACGCCGACATCAAATTCGGACGGTCCATCGCCGATCCGCAAAGCGGCAAGTTCGTGTTCGATACCGCGGGCACTCCGATCAACAGCATTCAGATCCACGGCGACCGCTCCAAAGGCTCCGCCTCGGGAAGCGTCAAGCTGCTGTTTGGTGGGATCTTCGGCGTCGAAGATTTCCAACCCGAACAGGAAGCGACGGCAACATTCCTGGAACGCGATGTCGTGCTGGTCGTCGACCGCAGCGGTTCGATGTTTGGCCAGAAAGCAAACGACCTTAAAAACGCGATCAACATCTTCGTCAACACGCTCTCGGGAACTCCGGTCGACGAAGTCGTCGGACTCGCCTCCTACTCCAACACCGCCACCGCCGACGTGGCGTTGACGACGTCGCTTGGACAGATCACCACCGCGATGAATTCGATGCGGTTCTCTGGAACAACAAGCATTTCGGCGGGGATGAGCGCCGGTGGTGCAATCCTCAGCGGAGGCCGCAACACCGATTTCGTCGAACGAACGATGATCGTGATGACCGACGGCATCCACAACGCCGGCCGCGATCCGCAGATCGACGCGCAGATCCTCGCCAACCAAGGTGTCTTTATCCATACGATCACGTTTGGTGCGGGAGCTGACATCGCGCGGATGAAGCGGATCGCAACAACCGGCCGCGGCAAACACTTCCACGCCGCCAACGGTGCCCAATTAATCGAGATCTATCGCGAAATCGCGCTCACCCTCAGCACCTTGATCACGAAATAGCCATGAACAACAACCAACCCCACCGACGCCAACCGATCGTTTTCCGCAGCCCACGCTCGCGGCGCGGTGCGGTAGCGGTTGAATTCGCATTGACCGCGGGGATCGCGATCGCGTTCTTCTTCGCATCGTTCGAATTCTGCCGCGTCGCGATGATTCGGCACACGGTCGACAACGCGGTCTACGAAGCCGCGCGAACCGGGATCGTTCCCGGCGCGACCAGCAACGAAGTCCGAACCAAAGCCAACGAGATCCTGGCGACGATCGGAATCACCAACGCGAACGTCAAGGTAACGCCGGCCAACATCAGCAGCGCCGCGACGAACCTGACCGTCGACATCACCGTGCCGATCGAAAAGAACGCGTTTGGCGCGTCGCTGTTTTTCAAGGGCAAAAGCGTCCAACGCGCTCTGACGATGGCCCGCGAAACCGCTCAATAACCGGATTTCGGAAGCGGCTCTCCGGCTGCCTTCTCTCTCAAACCGCCGCCACGGCGAGTGATCGGTTCGCCGTTCAACTTGCCCTCTCTCTCGGCGCGGTCGCTCGCTGCGAATCGACAGCATCCTCTCCCGCCAGCAAGCGAATCCGACTCAACGACCTATCGGTCCCGGAGTTCGCTGCGCGCTGCGCCGACCGCCCGACTAATCGGAACAACCGGAAATCTTTGCCCAACGGGCCGCATGATGCATTTTTGCAACGTATGTTTCACTTAGGCAACATAACGGGCTGGCCGCTTTGCAATTCCACGCACCGCAGAACGACTCACCGTGCGAAGCGTTTGCGGTCGCAGCCGACGTTCCTCGCGTTGCTCCTCGGCTCCCCAAAATCAATCCGTCGCTCGCTTCGTGTTCATGATCCAATTCAACGTCTCCCAATCGCTTCGGCTGTTCGCGTTGCTGTTGGCAACCGTCTGCCATCACCTGCCAGCCCACGGCGAAGACGCAACGGCCGCTGGAGAGCTGGGCACAAGCGTCTTGAATCAAGAGTCCTCGGTCGATGATCGGGAAGTCTATATCGTGACCAGCAAGCTTCGCGGCACCTTCCCCAAGGTCGGGGCGATCCTGCACGCTTCGATCGCGATCTGCCCCCAAGGCGTCTCGCCAGTGGTCTACGAAAATGGCGTTCCGGTCAGCAATTGTTACGAGTGCAAACTCTACGGCACCCAAGTTTTCGAGCGTGGGTTCCAACTGGAGCGGAAGCGAATTGGCGTCACCGCCACCAAAGTCTGCGGCATCTCCGCCGAAACCGCCGAACGACGGATGCGGAATCACCACGCGTTGAACATCCCAATCCTGAACGATTGCCGACATCACGTGATCCAGGCGTTGGGAATTCACAACCGCCACGGTCATCTGAAACGGCCGATCTCGCTGAAATAAAACCGCGCGTCGATCGCCCGACGGCAGACGACGCGATCGCGCAAAAGATCAGCTGAACGCGGCTCGCATCTTCCCAGCCAGTCCCCAGAACTGGTCCATGCTGGGCAGGGGATTTGCGCGATACTTGCCCGCCGACAACTCGACCTCTTGATCGACGTGGTTCGAGACGATCTCTTCGACCTTCGCTTGCGACAACTCGCTTTTTTCGATCTCCACCGCCAACAGCTCATCGGTCCGCTGCGATTCGATCTGGCTGTAATTGTAGCTGGGCAGGAAGATCGTTCCGTTATAGAAGTCGACAGCAAAGGCGACGATACCGGGGACGACAAACAACAGCAGCCCGACGCCATCCAGCGCGACCACCTTCCAATCGATCGGTCCGCCGCGCGGCTGTCCGACACGTTCGGGGAAGAAGATCGTTCCGCAACCGGGCAGAGTTGTCGCCGCGAGCGATAGAGAGGCTTTGATCAGAAACCGACGTCGATAGTCTGTGATTGGCATCGCGGGCGAAGCTCCCAGGTAACTGGAGGGGAATGAATTCGTAGACGGCGTCGTCGCGGATCGGTGACGTTGCCGCGACGAGACCTCGAATAACCAAAGGAGTGTTCACAGGTCCAGGTCAAAATATAGGTAAAGTCGATTTGCCGACTCCACTTTCCGATGCCGCCAGATGCAGCGGTTGTGCGGGCCGCGCCAACGATTCGCAAGTTCCCGCCTCGATTTCGACGAACTACTAGCGATGGGCCACAGGCCCAAAAAGAAAAGAAACGAAAAGATATCTTCACCATGGATCGGTGAGGACAAACGTTGGGCAGGGACGCCGATCTCGCGATCGCTATGTGTTGGAGCACCCTGCCATGATTCAACGTCCTCCGATCTTGTTGCTGTTAGCCGGAGGTCTGGTTGGTGGGCCCTACGTCGCCACCGAAACCGAACTCGGCCAATCGTTGCAAGCCAAACTGACTCAGGTCACCGCTAGCGGAGGCGATGCGCAAACCGCCGGTTGGACCTCGCCATCGGCCGACGGCTTGGATTCGCACTACAGCACCGAAGCCCTCTGGGCGCGGGGCGACAAACACCCACATCGCGATCTCGATTGGTTGAGCCACCCCAGCCAAGCGCTCGCCGGCGGCCCGTTCCAAGACTTCCGCGACGTCTTGCGTTTTGATGCCACGCCCGCTTGGGTGACGGCTCAATTTTCGCGAGTCACGACCGTCCTGGCCGATCGCCAACTCGAAGGGCTCCGCGTCCCCGTCGTCACCGGCGCCAAACCGGACGACCTGGCGGGCACGATCACCTACTACTTCACCCCCCAGCATCGGCTGCAACGGATCAGCTTCAACGGCTTCACCGGCGATCCGACGCGGCTGGTTTCGCTGATGTTGGCCCATTACCACCTCTCCCCCGATCACTCGCTCGGCTCCGGTGGTTATTCGTACGGCTGGAATGGCACCCCGTCGAGCCTGATGAAGATCACGCCCACTCCGGTGATCTATTCCGAGAGCCCCAACTCGCGATTTACTGTCTTTTTGGAACTGAACCAGCCGAATGGGCCTTACGGACTCAGCCACGCTGCGACCGACATTCTCTCCGTATCGCGGACCAGCCAGACGCCGCAACGAACTTCTTATTAGAATGTAGATGGCCGGGTCACCGGCTCGGCGAGGCAGGCAAAGAGCCGCCGCTGAGCCCCCTCGATTGGCGAATCGCTCCCAATCGCCCCCTCCACAGCGCTAGCGAATCGAGGCAACGAGCCCTCGCGTCGCGAATAAGCGCTCTAATCGGTAGTGGGGGGGCTAGGTGATTTGGCGACCTTTACAGGGTAAATCTGGTATTCTTGGAATTGTTGAATAAGATGACAGCAGTTCACACCCCTCATTAACTTCCGGCACGCATGCTCTCGTCCCAGGCCGGAGCGTATGGAGTTTCGAAATGGCAGCTCGCGACGATTCCGTAATTCGCGGCAGTTTGATTACCTGCATTATCGTTTTGGTCCTGTCGCTGGTCGGCAATTTCTTCATGTGGCAATGGGGCGATGCGGCTACGCAAGAGAAGACCAAAGCCAATGCATCGTTGCAAAATGCGCAGAACCAAGTCCGAACCCAGGACAGCAAGATCCAGGTGATGGAGCGGATGTTGGGAGTCGGCCAGATGACCGATGCCGAATTCGCCCAGATGCTGACAAGCGCTGGCGGCGACGAAAAGATGAACTTGATCGAACAGCAGTTCGCCCAAGACATGTCGTTGATGAACGAGGATGGCAAGAAGAACTACCACGAATTGCCATCGTTCCTGATGCGGACGATTCGCGACAAGTCGGCGCTGCTGGCTGCGGCGGAACAGCAGATCGCTCGACTGGGCAAAGAGAAAGATGCGATCCTCGAACGCGAAACCGCTCGTGCCGACAAGGCGGAAAAAGACAAAGAGGAGTTGAACACTCAGCTGCAAAAGACGATGGCCGATCTGGCCAAAGCCCGCGAGGACCACAACCTCAAGCAGCAACAGATGCAGGACTTGTTGACCAAGTCGCAGCAACAGATCACCGCGATCACCACCTCCGCAGCTCGCGAAAAGACCCAGTTGGTCAAACAGTCGACGCAGTTGCAGACCACGATCGACGATCAAAAGAACACGATCGAAACGCTGCGTAACGATGAATTCGAAACACCTCAAGGACGCGTCGTCCACGTGATGCCAGGCGGCAACGTGGTCTTCGTCAACCTCGGCAGTGCCGACGGGTTGGTCACCGGCGTGACCTTTGGTGTGATCGATCAAGACGACGTTCGTGTAACCAACGTCGAACCGAAAGCGAACCTAGAAGTCACCGCGATTCTCGGTTCCCATCTGGCCCAGGCACGCGTGGTCCACAATCCAGATCTTCGCAATCCCGTCCTCGAAAACGACAAGATCTATACGCCCTTCTGGGCTCCAGGTCGCCGCGTCGAAATCGCGTTGGCGGGGCTGATGGATCTCGACGGCGATGGTGCCGATGATTCGGACCGCATCAAGGCGATGATCAAATCGGCCGGAGCGATCGTGAGTGCTCAAGTCGATGCTCGCGGCGTCGAAACCGGCGAACTGACCTTCGACACTCGCTTCCTTGTACTGGGAACCGATCCGGAGTTCAGCGATGGCGATCCCGACGCTCAAGCCGGCAACGCGACCGCTCTGGCAGCTGTCGGCAAGCTGAAGGCACGTGCCAAACAGCTCGGCATCACAACGATCTCGCTGAACAAGCTGCTCGGTTATCTCCGCAGCCTGGATCAAGATCTCGTGATCCCGCTGGGAACCGCTTCGCGAGCCGAAGACTTCCCACCGCTGAACACGGGATCTCATGGGAAACGCAGCCCCGGCACCGTCTCGTCCCTGTTCGATCGCAACGCTCCGAATCGCGAAAATTCGGGCGAAGACAAGTAGCCATCGCGTCGGCTTTCGCCGGCAGGGCACCACTCGCCGGCAGGGCACCACTCGCCGGCAGGGTAACGCCCGCCGGACGGATCCTCTGCATCGCGACCGCTTCGGTCGCGATCACTCCGCCTGTTGAGCCAGTTCGGCTTGCAGGCGTGCTCGCCGCGCGGCGGCGAAGCGTTTGACATATTCGTCGGCGATCACTCCGCCGAGAATCACGATCCCAATCACCGCAAATTCGATGTTGGTGGGGATCGCATCGATCAACGTGATCGAATTCTTCAGCACCTGCATCACCGCGGCTCCGATCACAACACCGATGATCGTCCCCTCGCCGCCACGCAAGCTGCAGCCGCCCAAGACCGCCGCGGCGATCGCGTAGAGTTCGTAGAAGTTGCCAAAGTCGACTGGCTGGGCGCTGCCGACATCAAGCACAAACAGCATCCCCCCCAGCCCGCTCAACAGCGCACAGATCATGTAAGCCAGGATTATCATCCGATCGGTGTTGATCCCGCTGTACCGAGCCGCAGTTTCATTGCGGCCCAAAGCCAGCATGTAGCGTCCGTAAATCGTGTAGTTCAAAAACAGGATCGCCAACGCGGCCACAACGGCCAGAATCAGACAGGGATAAGGGATTCCAAAGTCGGTCCCGGGCAACGGCATCTGACCTTGAGCCAGAGCTCGCAGCGATTGGTATCCGCTCTTGAATCCCTGCGTCTGATCTTGCACGATCCCGCGCGTGATTCCGCGATAGACCAACAGCCCGCACAGCGTGACCACAAATGGTTGCAAGCGGACCTTGGTGATCAGCAGGCCATGGCTGAGTCCGACCGCCAGCGAAATCCCCAACGAGACCAGTAAGGCCAGCGGCACCGAGAACTCTTGCTGGACTAACATCCAGGGCAAAAGACAACCGATCATGCAGACGACCGATCCGATCGATAGATCGATCCCACCGGTGATGATCACAAACGCCGCCCCCACCGAAATGATCCCAAACAGCGCGCTGCGGCGGATCAAATTCTCGATGTTAAACTGCGTCAAAAAGCGATCGCTCATCAGCGCCGTGACGACGCAGATGAAGACCAACAGACCCAAGATGCCAAGTATTTTTTTCATGTTATCGAATCGTTCGTTCAGGTCGACGCGGCGGCGACGGGGTTCCCGGTCGCCAATTGCATCACCGCTTCTTCGGACAATTGATCGCGTCGCAATTCACCGCTGATCTTGCCTTCGTGCATCACGATCGTCCGATCGCTCATGCTTAACACTTCTTCCATTTCGCTGGAAACAAACAGCACCGCCACGCCGCTGGCCGCCAGTTCTTCCATCAACCGATAGATCTCTTGCTTGGCACCGATGTCGACGCCGCGCGTCGGTTCGTCCAACAACAGCACCTTGGGATGCATCGACAACCATTTGCCGATCACCACCTTCTGCTGATTGCCGCCGGACAGAAATTGAGTCGGCAGCATATCGGAGCTCGATTTGATCTTCATCTCCGCGATCATCCGATCCGAATCGGCGCGTTCCTTTTGGCGATTCAAGAAGCCGCCCAGGTGCCGATGCCGCTCCAACCCGGGCAGCCCCACATTCATCCGGATCCCCATCTCCAGGATCAAGCCCTGCTGCTTGCGATCCTCGGGAACCATCGCGATTCCCGCATCGATCGCGTCGCGGCAGTGCCTCAACCGCAGAGGCTTCCCCGCCACCAAAACCTCTCCCGAGACAGCTCGCTGAGTTCCGAAGATCGTCGACATCAACTCGGTTCGGCCGGCTCCCACCAGTCCCGCGACGCCGACGATCTCGCCGGCGTGAACCTTGAAATCCAAAGCGTGAGCGGGCCACGTCGATGTCCGCAGCTGTTTCACTTCCAGCATCACATCGCCCCGCGGATGCTCCGCTCGTGCGTAATACTTCGAGATGTCGCGTCCTACCATCCGTTGGACCATCGCGTCGTGGCTGATCTGATCCTTGCTCAAATGTCCCGCGTTTTCTCCATCGCGGAGGACGGTGACCGTGTCGGCAAGTTCGATGATCTCGCCCAATCGATGCGAGATATAGAGGATCGTGACGCCCTGTTCGCGCAGCCGCCGGATGACGCGGAACAACGCTTCGGTCTCGTGCTGCGACAGGCTGCTGGTCGGTTCGTCCATGATCAACAACCGCGCATCGACCGACAACGCCTTGGCGATCTCGACCATCTGCTGCATCCCGATCGTCAGATCGCCAGCGATCGTCCCCGGATCGATATCCAGTCCGACCATCTGCAAGTACTGCCGCGATGCTTCGCGGATCTTGCCGAAATCGATCATCCCAAACCGCCGCGGTTCGCGACCTAAAAACAGATTCGCCCCGACGTCCAGATTGTCCGAGAGGTTTAACTCTTGATGGATCAGGGCGATCCCCAGCTCCAACGCCCGCTGCACCGAATCGATTCGAACCGGTTTGCCGTCCAGCAGAATCTGCCCCGAATCGGGCAACTGCACGCCGGCCAAGATCTTCATCAGCGTGCTCTTGCCAGCACCGTTTTCGCCGATCACGGCATGCACTTGCCCCCGCGTCGCCGACAGCGAAACGCCGCTGAGCGCAGCGACTCCCGCAAAACGTTTTGTTACGTCACGAACCTCTAACAGTGGGACTGCCGCCGGGGAATGGGATGTCATGCAAACGAACTTGGCTTACGGTAAAAACGGGCACCTCGGCATCGAGGCTCCCGACGCTCGGCTTGGAATTACTCCGCTGTCTCACCCATGTTCTTCTTTAGCTCGGTCCAAAATTCGTCCAGGTTATCCTTGCGAATCTTGCGAGCCGGGATGTCGAGGAATCCGTCTTCGGGAATCCCCAGCGACTGGAGATTCTCGCCGCGAGCCAACCCCGCCAAGACCTTGACCGATTGCCGTCCGTATTCGAACGGATTTTGCACGACGGTTCCGTAGACGTTGCCGTCTTGAATTCCCTGCAGCGTTTCTTGAGCTTCGTCGAATCCGATGACTTTGATTTTTCCAAGATGTCCGCTCTGCGTGAGCGCTTCGAGCATCAGCGGCGGGTTGTAAGCAAACAGCCCCACCATGCCAGCCAGATCGGGATGGCGGCTGATCGCGTCCTCGGCGTTCGCTTTCCCTTGAGCGCGATCGAATTGATCGGTGTAGGTGCCGACGATGTGCCAGTCTCCCTCTTTGATCTCGGCGTCGGGCGGGTCGAAACGGGTCGGATCTTCGCTGCGTCCCAAGACCGCGTCGATCACTCCCTGACGTCGGCGGCGCGCGTTGTCCTGTTCCAAGCGACCGATGAAGATCGCCAACTTGCCCCCCTCGGGCATCGCTTCGCGGACCAGTTCGCCGCACATCCGCCCCGCGATATAGTTGTCCACTCCGATGTAGCACAGCCGATCCGAATCGGGCGCGTCGCTGTCGTGCGTGATCACTTTGGCGTACTTCGCTGCCTTGTTGATCAACTCGGTTTGATTCTCTGGATCGATCGGACTGATCGCGATCCCATCGGTCCCCTTGGTCAAAAGATCTTCGATCATCCGCTTCTGCGCGGTGATCCCTTCAGCCGGCATCAGCACCTCGACGTCGGCATCAAAATCCTTCCCACCTTGCTTAACGCCCGCTTCGGCGATCACCCAAAACGAGGCGACGCCGTTGGTCACATATGCGACGCTGGGGCGTTGGCCGGAGTCGCCGCCACCGGCCGAATCGCTGGAACTTTTATTGCATCCGGTACCCAGTACCGAAACGCAGGCGAACAGGGAAAGCAGAAAAAAAGTTGGCTTCGACATGGAGGTCCATTCAACGAGATCAAGTGCAAGGGGGCGGTCGGCAACAGCAAACGCCCGGTTGGGGAGAATCGATCGAATTGGAAAGTATCGTGTCCACTGTCAGGCTGGTCAACCTTTTCCCCAAACCAAGCTATATTGAAGGCTCGCCGCGATCGGATCGATTCCCATCACCCCAAAATTGAAAAGCGTCTGGCTCAATGCCCCAGTTCCCCGAACCCTTGCAGATCAGTCCACGCATCTCGGTGATCCCGATCATCCATGGTAGCGGCGATTTTTCCTGGGAAGTTCGCCGCCGGATGCTGGAGCACGAATTCGATTGCGTCGCCATCCCGCTGCCTCATTCGTTTCAACAACGAGTCGAAGAGGGAGTGTTGCAGCTGCCCAAGCCCTCGATCGTGATCCAGCCGACGTCGCCGCGGTTTACGGAATCGGAGTGGTCCGAATCGCAGTCGGCCGACGACGATGAAGACGATTTCGACGACGAATCCCCGACCAGCTATGTGCCGATCGATCCCTGCCAGCCGGTGATCATGGCGATCCGGATCGCCATGGGGGAACATCTGCCGCGGCATTTCATCGATCTGGAGACCGATCCGTTTGAGCCGATGTCGGCGACGATGCCCGATCCGTTCGCGCTCAAACGCGTGCCGTTGGAGCGTTTTGCGGCGGCGATGTTGCCGGGCGTTCCGCATCCGCCCGACCGCCAGATACAGCAGCGGATCTTGCACATGGCTCTGCGGCTCCGCGAACTCGAACAACGCTACGAAAAGATCCTTTTCGTCTGCAGCGTTCTGCAGTGGCCTTGGGTCCGGCAGGCGTATCGCGAAAGTGATGCCGAGTTACCGGAGCACGATCTTGTCGAACCGCCTGAGATCTACGACGTCAATCCGCGGTCGTTGAACTTCATGTTTGGCGAACTCCCCTACATCACGGGTCTGTACGAACGGGCCCGCGCCGAATTGGAGGACGATCGCTTCATGTCGATCGATGGCGTCAAGCAGCTGCTGCTGGCCGCTCGCGATGCCTACCGCGCCGACCTCGGCGTGCGGGCACGCAAGGTGACGCCGCTGCTGCTGAGTCAGTGCCTGAAATACATTCGCAACCTGTCGCTGATCGGACGCCGGATGACGCCCGATCTGTATACGATCGTCGTCGCGGCAAAGCAGATCCTAGGGCCCCAGTTCGCGCTGCACGTGGTCGAAACCGCGCGGTCGTATCCTTATCTAAATTCGGATTCCAACAACGATCGCAATCAGGTCACGTTGGGGATCGACCAGGCGAGGCTCCCCGATGGCCAGATCGTTCCGCTGGTCAACCGCTTGCCCGGTCCCGAGGTCAGCTGGCAGACGCTGCAATTGAATCGCCGCCCGACGCAAGAGGAATCGAAGCGTTGGCAGTACCGCTGGAATCCATACGGGCAATGCAGTTACCCGCCCGAAGACCAACAGATTGAAAACTTCCGCACCCGCGTCGTCGAACGGGCCCAAGCAATCCTGGGAACCGATCTGGCGCGGACGGAGAAGTTTACCACCAGCGTGAAGGATGGCATCGACATCCGCGACACGCTGCGTCATTGGTACGAAAAACAGATCTACGTCAAAGTGCTGCCGCCCGATCGCGGCAAGCTCGACTGCTGCGTGATGCTGTTCGACAGCCCTTCGGATCCGCGCGATTACCCGTGGCGTACCACGTGGTTCGCCGAACACGAAGAGGAATCGACGCTCGCCTTCTACGCCACCGACTTCTCCAAAGAGATGGTGGGGCCGGGGATCGGGATGTCGGTCTATGGCGGCGCGATGTTCCTGTTCCCGCCAGTCGTGATCCCCGATATCTGGAACGATCCACGATTGGACTTCGTCGATTCGTTGGAAGAGCGTTTGATCGCCGCGGCGTGCACCTACTCGCGTTCCCGGCAGATCGCGATTATGTCCAGCCTGCCGCCGGGAGCGGGCTGGCGACGGCTGGCCAAGCGATTCCACAAACACTTGGTCCACGTGCCGATCGGATCGTTCAGCGACAGCCACATCCAGCAACTGCGAATGGTCCACGTCCTCAACGGCCAACACATCCGCAGCTACGCCGCCGATTTCATCCGCAAAGCGTAGAGTGGTCCCGCAATCAGTAGCCCCACTGATTGCAGACCACCTTAAATCCGCACTAGGTGCTGGCCGCCGGTCCGTCGAACCAAGCGTCGCATCTCCAACACGCTGACGGTCGACAGCACTCGGTGCGCTGGCAATTTCGTGTTGGCGATGATCTCGTCGATCGATGTTGCCATGGCGCCGATCGCGTCGAGAACTTGGCACTCCTGTTCGTTCAACAGCAACTCGGCGGCCTGATGCAATTGTCGCGGCGCGTCGTCGGCATCGCGAACCTGGACCGGTTGAGACAGCGGCCCCAGGCTCTCCAAGATGTCGTCGACCGATTGGATCAACGTCACGCCATCGCGGATCAATTGATTCGTGCCGCGCGACATCCGCGAATTGACGGGGCCGGGCAGGGCGAAACAGTCGCGTCCCTGCTCGCTAGCCAACCGCGCTGTGATCAGCGCACCGCTACGGTCGGCAGCCTCGGTCACGCAGACGCCAAGCGACAGCCCGCTGATCAAACGGTTACGTTGCGGGAACATTCCCGCACGCGGCTTGGCCCAGGGCGGATTCTCGCTGATCAAACACCCGTTGGCCGTCACGTCATCCGCCAAACCACCATGTTCCGCCGGATAGATCGCCCCCATTCCGCCGCCGAGCACCGCGAGCGTGCGGCCTCCCGCATCGAGCGCCGCCTGATGAGCGATGCCATCGATTCCCCGCGCCAGCCCACTGACAACGGTCACTCCCGCGCGAGCCAGCCCCGCCGCCAAGACCTGCGTCTGCCGTCGTCCATAAGGCGTCGGATGCCGAGTGCCGACGATCGCGACCGCCAGTTCATCCTCTTTGACAAACGTCCCCCGCATGAACAACACCGGCGGCGCGTCGCACAGTTCCAGCAAACGTTTGGGATGGCCGTCGGCAGCCTGCGGCACGATCTCGATCTGCAACCGCTGGCACTCGGCGATCAAATCCTCGACGTCGACTTGCGCGTTGGGACTGCGGATCGCATCGACAAGCTTCGGTCCCACGCCGGCGACTCGCATCAACGCATCTGCCGATGCGGCAAGAACATCGCTGGGCGAATCAAAGCACTCCAGCAAAGCGGTCAGCGTGCGTGGACCGATGCCGGGCAACATTGCTAAGCGAAGCAATGGGATCAGTGGATCGTCGACGTTACCCGAAAATTCAGACAAGGCATTCTTCCGCACGCGGCATCGAATGACCAATTATCCAGTTAACCTTGGCAAAGGTCAACAAGATCGCGTGGGCTAGCCGATTCGCTTCACAAATTCAGCGACGACCGGACGCAGATAAACGTGCGGGTTCACATGCGGACGGTGCTCCAGAAGGATCTTCTGAGCCTGTTCGGGCGTTTGTCCGCGATATTTGATCAACCAACACAAGGCGACCGTCGCGCTGCGTGCGCGGCCCGCTTTGCAGTGGATGTAAACCGTGTGCTCCTGAGCGACATGCGACTGCACAAATTCGACAGCCCGTTGGATATCCTCCAACTTCGGATGCGTGAAGTCGGTCGTCGGCATCCGGAACTGCTCGATTCCCATCGCGTCGTAGACAGCTTGCGGGCCGGCATACTCTTCGCACGTGTTGACGACCGCGCGGACTCCCTGCTCGTACATCAGCGAGACATCGCGAGCGAACGGATACGCCCCGACGATCACATGCGGATCGATCGGATCCCACCAGCGACGGACTTTCAACGCTCGTCCTAACAACATGTTCCACGTCAACGTCGGATAGAAGACGCCGCGTGCATACAGTCGCTGCCACAGCGGAACGTTTTTGGGAAGCGGTGTTTCTGGCTTAGGATCCATGGCTTATTTCAAAGAGACAGAAGAGAGTTGGTTGGATCGATCCCAACAGGGACCGACGATGGCATCGCACAGGCGCCGTCGACCTACGCGGTCAGAATGCGATCGAGCGCTTTGAGCCCCACCGGAAACGGAGTCGTCCCCTCGCGCATCTGCGACCACCATTGGTTCAAACTTTCGGCGGTGCAATTGCTGTTGATCCGCCGGGTGTTCCAAGCATCCATCAACCGCGACAGCTCGACGTCGCCCAACAGTTCGACGTCGCGAGCGGCTTCGAGAACGATCGGCAACAGCGCCAATGCGGCCAGGTCGGGAAGGTGTTTCGCGTCGACTAATTTGCTGGCCGACTTGCGTCCCAGCCCCAGTCGCGCCAACAACCAGCCCAAGCGAACGACTTCGGGAATATCGGGAAACGGATTGGCAAGTACCGCCTCGATCCAAACCAGGCCGGTCTCGGGGCTCGCGTCGCCGCCGCCTCCCAGAGCGGGTTGGACAAAGGCGACAGTTCCTTTTTTGGGCATCAGGTCGCGATGAGTTAACTTCCCGATCACGGCGATCAAACCTGGGCCTCGCGCCTCCCATTGCTCCTGCAGCACGCGAGCCCGCAACGGCAACTGTTCTCCCAGTTTTGGAAACGCTTCGGCGTAGGCGATTTTTAGATCAGCCAACTGGCCCGAGATCGTCGGAGCGATCGAATCGGCAGCCAGCTCGCCACAGCCGGCTTGCAGCAACGCCGCTTCGACCCGAGCTCGGTGGTCGCGGGGACGATCGCCCGCGGCGATCAAACAGTTCCAAAACCGGTCGACGTCCAAGTCGGCAACGGCCAATCGATCGCTGATCGATTGAACGCAGTGACCGATCAATCCGGGCAACTGAGCATCTGCGACCGGCAAACCGCTGGCGACCGCTGCGGCAGCGCACAGCGGACTGATTTCGGGAGTCGTTTTCCAGGTGATTTTGACAGCCATCGTTTCCACAGAATCGGCGAAGCAGTCCGCAACGTCACGCCACCGGGGCGTTACGACTGCAAATTTTCCGCGATCCAGGCCTCCAGTTCCGCGTCGTCCAACGGCGGCAACTTGCACAGATCGGGACGCAGCGCGGCCGCGTCGCGGAGATAGACATGGTGAATCTTGTCTTGCGGGACGTCGGTGTTCCAGTGCAGCAGCACGCGGATACAAAGCGGCAGCGAACCCTCGACGGAGATCTCATAACCGCACATCAACGGAACGTCGATCCAGCCCAATTGCCGAGCCGCCACGGCCGGAAACTCCGCATCCAAGTCCTTGGTGACGGTGAAGATGGCACTGGCTAAGTCGATCGCTTGGATGCTGTTTTGACGCATCATCAGCGCCAACATCTGGCGGGTCGCCAGCAGTATTTGCGATTTTGAATTCTCTTCGACCGTTATCGCCCCGCGCACGCCGCGGCAAACCAGATTGGGCATTTTTGCTCCCACAGCAGCTATCGTTTTGTTGGAGCCTCAATATAGTCGAAACCTGCTCGTAACCGAAGCGGCTATGAAACCGACTTCTGCAGCGACTTAGGGCGCAATGAATGCACTTCCAGAGACGGGCAAAGCCAGCGGCGGCAGAAGAGCGACTGCTGCTGCAATCGCAAGCCGCCGCAACCACTGGCGACGACGGAGAGTTCGCGGCGGCCGGCAGCATGAGACGCTCCGACCAATCGCAGCGGCTAGGGCGACGTCGCCAAAGCGTGCTCGGGAAAGACCGACCGCAGGGCGCGGGCACCGAAGACCAACAACCGTTTGTGCTCGCGGACGACTCGCAGAAACTTATCTTCATCGACAGGCTTCTCGATGTAATCGTCGACCTTCAGCGTCGAACAGATCGTTCGATTTTCGGGATCGCCCGAAGCGGTCAGAACCACGACGGGGACTTCCGAAAGGTTGGGCATCTGCCGCAGATCGCGGAGCAGGTCGGTCCCCTTCCCATCGGGCAACAACAGATCCAAGAGAACCAGATCGGGCTGCGGCGCGCGGCGGAAGACACCTTCCTGACGGACAAACGCCAACGCCTCGGAAATACTCCGCACCAAGGTCACACGATGGTGAATGCTGCAGCGTCCCAGAGCCAAGATCGTTACCCGCGCGTCGAGCAAACCATCCTCGACCAGCAAGATCTCCATCGGACGACAAACCGTTTGTGAAAACATCAGCTGAAAAACTCCTTCGCAGAGACCAGGAACGCAACCGCCGCGTTCCTCAGGTACAGTGCATTCTACCGCTTCAGATCAAAATATGCGATTTCGATCAGGTCATCTTCGCAGCGTTCGTGCGATTGCAAGTCGAGATCAAACGCTTCGGTCTCGCCGATCAAACGCTCCACCTCGTTCGCGACGAACCCGCGATACTGCAACTCTTCGGCTAATTCGCAAAGATCGGTTAACTGTAAAAACAATCGACAGTGCTGAGCCTGGGCTCGCTCCGCCGCTTCGCTGATTCGCCGCTCGACCACCGCGGGACATTCGAGGTAGCCATAGGATTCTTCCAGGGCAAACTGCAGCGAAAGATGGTCTCGCAATTGATCCAACAACCGCACCAACCGCTTGGCGATCTCGGCACGCGAACCGCCTCCGTCGCACGTCTGTCGCACGGCGTGCAAGGTATCCCACAACTCGCGGTTACTCTCTTTGATCTCCTGCAAGAACGCAGGATTAACAGTCAGCGTCCTGACTTTGGTGCGCATCAGCATGATCAGAGCCTCTTTAGAAAAGTGCCATGGGGACTCGGCCACGGAGAGACAGTTGGTCGCCTCCGCACCCAAACCGAAGAGAGAAGACAAGATTCAGGCTACGGCGAGCGAGCCCCCCCAGTCAAGCAAATTTTCGCCCAACGGCGTCGGTTCTTCGCACGGCACCCCCTTAAAGGGGCTCAAACCCCAGCTAGCAAATCACTTCGAGCGTTGCAGCAGGCCGTATCGAACGATGCACCACAGAGCGCTGACGCCATCTTTCCAGCCGATTTTTTTACCCTCGTCGTACCAGCGATGCTGGTATCGAATCGGCCGCTCGGTGAACCGCAACCGCCGCTTAGCCAGCTTGGCCGTCAGTTCGATCTCGATCCCAAATCGGTTCTCCTTCAGATCGGGGACCAGGTCCTGAAGCAGATCGCGGCGGACCATCTTGTAACACGTCTCGACGTCGCTCAATCGCAACCCGATCGCGAGATTGCACAACCCCGTGATCAATCCGTTGACAGCTTGGTGCCACCACGGCGAGACCTGTCGATCGCAGTGGCCATACCGCGTCCCATACGCCACGTCCGCCTCGCCGGCGACCAGCGGTTGCAACAGCCAGCGGAAGTCGTTGGGATCGTATTCCAAGTCGGCATCTTGCACGACGACACAATCACCCTTCGCCGCGGCGAAGCCGGTCCGCACGGCGGCTCCCTTGCCCGCGTTGGCCGGATGATGGATGACGGTCAGGTCGTCCGATGCCGGCAGGGCGTCGAGCACCTCGTGGCTGCCATCGGTGCTGCCGTCGTTGACCAGGATGATCTGCAGCGGCAAACCGGTGCTCCGCAACCGCGCGATCGCTCGCTCGACAGTTGTCGCTTCGTTGTAGACCGGCACGACCACCGACAGCACAAACCCTGCGGGCAGCGGGAAAATCCCCAGCCGACGGCAGACCGCGGGCCCCAGCAATCGACAGCACTCCAGATAGTGTTCATCCGTCCAGAAACGTGGGTTGCCATCCAGATCCTGCGGCACCGTTAAACCTTCGCCAAACAACACCTCGCGTGTCGGCGTTTCATTTCGTTCTGGCGTAGGATCGTGTTCTGGCATGGCGACAAGTACCGCTAAGACAAGATGTTAGAAAGGCAGCCCGAGAGCAGGTCAGATCATTCTGCCAGACTCGTCATCATTTCACAAATCAAGCACTGCCGCAAAATCTCTTTTGATGCTAATACACTTTCCTCAGCGCAATGCAAGCAACTTTGCCAATCATGAAAAAAATTGCATTCGTTGCAGGCTGATTGCTTGACAACCCAACCGCATCCGGCACAATGATGCGAAATCATATTGCCTTTCTGATCGCCGAAACCGCCAGCGGCCTCACGACTCGGGTCGGCAATATTTTGAATCGCCTTAGCCTTATGCAAAGTGTGGAATCGCTGCGATGAAAGTCTTGGGAAAACGAAATCGTTCGATTAGTTCTCCGGCCCGATTCCTCACCCCGCTCGACTCTTCCAGCTGATTCCAAATGGCGTTAGCCGCGTCCTGAAGGCACGCGTTCCCAACAGCCTTCCAGCCGCATGTTGCGACTGCCAAACGAGACAAAAACAACCCCGCCTGTCTGATGCTGCGCATCGACAAAACGGCGGTAACGACAACCACATAAGCGGCAGGCAGAAACAGATTCTGAACTTTTGAACTTGGGGGGTGGTGATGCAGGGAGTCACAGCCAACGACACGAATGTCGAGAACCGGACTTCCCCTCCTTGTTTGAGATTGTCGATCCACGCGTCGCCATGGATGGCGTATGCGTGGGTCCTTTTTGGCTCCCTCGCTCCGCTGCGACACTGCTGAATCACAACGCTTCCCATGGACACCGCAAGGGCTACAATCAGCAGGATGCTTGCCCGCTGACACACCCTACTGCTGAATGATCCGCCCGTGCCCCACTGCCTGATTAGCCTGGGTTCCAACCTCGGCGATCGCGATGAATTAATGCGATCGGCCGCGCTGGCGATCGCCCGCCACCCCGACGTCCTGGCGATGCGATGCAGCCGGATCTTTACGACGCCGCCGGTCGGTGGCCCCAGCGGCCAATCGATCTTCTTTAACGCAGCGGCAGTCATCGAAACGACCCTCTCCACCGCTGGCGTGCTGAACCTGCTGCAGCAGACCGAACAAGACCTTGGCCGCGTTCGCAAACAGCGATGGGACCAACGCAGCATCGACCTGGACGTTGTCTTATACGGCGATTTTGTCGGCGCATCGCTGCAATTAAAGCTCCCCCATCCTCGCTACACCGCCCGCGGTTTTGTCCTGGCTCCCGCCCAAGATGTCGCTGCCGATTGGCGCGATCCGCGGTTCGGATGGACCCTGCGACAACTCTACGAACACCTGCAAGCCGCCGCTCCGTCGGTCGCTCTGGTCGGTGGCGGCAGCGAACTGCGATCCGAAATCTGCAACCAACTGTCAGCACAACACGGCATCGCGATCCGCCGTCGCAGTGCATCCCCACCGGCAATGTCGAT
This sequence comes from Rosistilla oblonga, assembly GCF_007751715.1. NCBI lineage: Bacteria > Pseudomonadati > Planctomycetota > Planctomycetia > Pirellulales > Pirellulaceae > Rosistilla > Rosistilla oblonga. The sequence continues at coordinate 6,713,892 of NZ_CP036292.1, forward strand.
CATCGGCCACGCCCCCGGCACCGTAGCGGCAACAGACCAAACGCCCCCCGCTGCCCAGACCGCCAACATGTCGACGCCCGACAACACACCCTGGGTCGCCGATTTTGTCCCCGAAGCGATCGCGACGACCTCGCCCGAGATCGCCTCGCGCGATCCCAACATGCCGCGGCTGATCGCTCGACTGCACCGCACCCCCCCCGAAACCCGCTGGCCCTCGCCGCAGATCATCTATCGCAACGGCTGGAACTGGCCCGAATATCGCCTGGAAGTCGACGACCTCCCGTGGGCAGTAAGCGAAGTCGCCGCGGCGATCGATTCGATGCAGTGCGAAGTGCACCCGATCACCCCCGACGGCAAATGGGCCTCCCCCTCCTAACACCGCCCCAAAGAAATCGCCATGAAAATCGTAAAACTTGTCTCCGAGGCACAGCGCTGGACATTCGACCAACGCGCCGTCGGGAATCGCGTCGGCCTCGTCCCAACGATGGGTGCACTGCATGCTGGCCACATCAGCTTGGCCCAACGGAGCCACACGATCTGCGATCGCACCGCGGCCACGATCTTCGTGAACCCCACGCAATTCGCTCCTAGCGAAGACCTCGACAAATATCCGCGCACGCTCGACGCGGACCTTGAAAAACTGGAAGCCGCCGGCGTCGACTTGGTCTTCACCCCCGAACCGAGCGAAGTCTACCCGGCGGGATTTTCGACCTACGTCAGCCCCCCCGCTGTTGGCGGAACGCTCGAAGGGGCCAGCCGCCCCGACCACTTTCGCGGCGTCACGACGGTCGTCATGAAGCTGTTTAATATAGTTCCGGCCACACACGCCTTCTTCGGCCAAAAAGACTACCAACAAGCCGCCGTCATCTCGGCGATGTGCCGCGACTTGAACGTCCCGATCCAACTGGAGATCTGCCCGATCGTTCGCGAACCCGACGGATTGGCGATGAGCTCGCGGAATCGCTACCTCTCGGACGACCAACGCCAGCGAGCCCTAGGACTGAGCCGGGCCCTGCAGGCAGCCCAGCAGCAGTTCCACAGCGGCACAACCGATGGCCCACAACTGAAACAAACCATGCTCGACGCATTGGCCGAAGCCAAGGTCGACACGATCGAATACGCGGTAATCGCCGACGCGATCACGCTCGCCCCCCTGCCAACGATCGATCGCCCCGCCGTCGCACTCATCGCCGCTCGCGTCGGCGCGACCCGGCTGATCGACAACACGCTGCTGACGCCAGGCAATTAACAGAGTTCGCCGCGACAGATTCGACCCTCCCAGCGAAGCAGGGAGAGTCGAAAAACAAGCGTTTAGCGAGTTTTTCGGGGAGGGCCGACCGCCGTGACCGAGCACTGGGGACGTACCTCGCACCCCCTCCCCGAACCGCGCTCCGCGGGTTCGACCCTCCCTTACCAAACTTCGTTTGGGGGAGGGTGAAGCGATGCCGCACTTCACCCGCCCGGCGACGCAGGGAGGGTCGGAAAACAAGCGTTTAGCGAGTTTTTCGGGGAGGGCCGACGACAACAAATCCACAATGCGCCAAACCTGGGGCCGGCCGGCAATGCGGATGCAATCCGAGCACGTCAGCGGCCGAAATCTGTCCCCCATACCGAGAACCTCGCCTGCCAAATACAATAGTGTTTTAGAAAATCCCGAACCTCAGCGGCGCTCCTGGCGTCTCGGCAACTGATGACAACAGCACAAAGCAGCGGGGGACAGCCCCGCACGATGTTTGAAAAGATCTGGGACAACCATGTTGTTCACAGCGAACCTGGCAAACAGACGATCCTTTATATCGACCTGCACCTGGTCCACGAAGTGACCAGCCCGCAGGCGTTTGAAGGTTTGCGGCTCGCAGGCCGCAAGGTGCGTCAGCCCGGTCGCACGATCGCAACTCCCGATCACAACGTCCCGACCAGCGACCGCAGCCTGCCGATCGCCGACCCGATCGCTCGCAAGCAGATCGACACCCTGCGCAATAACTGCAAGGAGTTCGGTGTCCAGTTGTTCGACATCGACGACGTTCGCCAAGGGATCGTCCACGTCATCGGCCCCGAAAACGGCTTCACCCAGCCCGGCATGACGATCGTCTGCGGCGACAGTCACACCGCCACCCACGGTGCGTTTGGATCGTTGGCGTTCGGCATCGGCACCAGCGAAGTCGAACACGTGCTGGCGACGCAGACCCTGCTGCAATACAAGCCGAAGACTTTTGAACTGCGTGTCGAAGGGGACCTCCCCCGCGGCGTCACGGCAAAAGACACGATCCTGTATCTGATCGGTAAGATCGGCACCGCCGGGGGAACCGGTTACGTGCTGGAATTCACCGGCGATCCGATCCGCAAATTCTCAATGGAAGAGCGGATGACGGTCTGCAACATGTCGATCGAAGCGGGTGCTCGCGCCGGCCTGATCGCTCCCGACGAGCTCACCTTTGAGTATCTCCGCGGCAAGCCCGAAGCCCCCAAGGACTTCGACGCCGCTGTCGAGAAGTGGAAGCAACTGCCAAGCGACCCCGGGGCCACCTACGACCGCAGCGAGGTCTTCCAAGGTTCCGACATCCAACCGCAAATCACCTGGGGAACCAACCCCGGCCAAGTGATCAGCGTGATGGACCGGATCCCGTCGCCAGGCGACTCGACCGACCCGACCGAACAAAAATCGACGGCTCAAGCGCTCGAATACATGGGCCTGACCGCCGGCAAATCGCTGACCGACGTCCATATCGACCGCGTCTTCATCGGCTCGTGCACTAATGCACGGATCGAAGACTTGCGAGCCGCCGCGGCAGTCGCCAAGGGCCACAAGGTCAGCGGCAGTGTCAACGCGATGGTTGTTCCGGGCAGCGGCAAAGTCAAACGACAAGCCGAAGAAGAAGGCCTGGATGTGATCTTCAAGGAAGCCGGCTTCGATTGGCGTGAAGCGGGCTGCAGCATGTGCCTGGCGATGAACCCCGACAAACTCGCTCCGGGCGAACGCTGTGCCAGCACCAGCAACCGCAACTTCGAAGGACGCCAGGGCAAGGGAGGCCGCACGCACTTGGTCAGCCCAGAAATGGCAACCGCTGCCGCCGTCGCCGGTCACTTCACCGACGTCCGCCAGTGGGACTTCAAGAGCTAGCCAGCGGCATCAGCCGACCCGCCCGATCGCCACGCGATCGGGCGTCGCGAAGTACTCCCGATCACCAAATCTCACCGATACAAAACTGCGTTCAATTCCATGCAAAAGTTCACCAAGCACACCGGCCTCGTCGCGACGATGGATCGCGCCAATGTCGACACCGACCAAATCATCCCCAAACAGTTCCTGAAGCGGATCGAGCGGACCGGCTTCGGCCAGTTCCTGTTCTTCGATTGGCGTTTCAACGAAGACGGATCGGACAACCCCGACTTTGAACTGAACCAACCAGCCGTTAAAGATGCTTCGGTCCTGGTCACCCGCCGCAACTTTGGCAACGGATCCAGCCGCGAGCATGCGGTCTGGGCTTTGGACGACTACGGTTTCCGCGCCGTCCTCGCCCCCTCGTTCGCCGACATCTTCTTCAACAACTGTTTCAAGAACGGCGTCCTGCCGATCGTGCTCAGCGAAGAAGACATCGAAGAATTGTTCCGTCGCACCGAACAAACCGAAGGCTACCAATTGACCGTCGACCTTGAAAACAACACCATCAGCGACGGCCAGGGATTCGATCGCACGTTTGAAGTTGAACCGTCGCGGCGGCACAACATGCTCAACGGCCTCGACGATATCGCGATGACTCTGGAACACGAAGCGAAGATCTCGGCCTACGAAGCCGCGCTCTAGTCCCAGGCGATGATCGAAACAACGCCCCGCGAAAACCAGTTGATATTCGCGATCCACGTTTCCGCTGGCAGCCGACGCAACGAAGTCGGCGGCCAGCATGATGGAGCCCTTCGCGTCGCCGTCACGCAAGCTCCCGAGAAGGGCAAAGCCAACGCGGCAATCATCAAACTGCTGGCCAAAACTCTGGGGATCAGCAAGAGTCAACTCGAGATCATCTCGGGCGACACACACCGCCGCAAAACCATCGCGGCGACTCAGATCGATCCACAGCAGATCGATCAGCAATTACAGACGCTGGCGACAATCAAATAGCGTCAGATCACGGCCAGCACGAAATGCCAGCCCGCCAGCGAAGGATCGCTCCGGTCCCTCCGCTTTTCGATTGCGATCGCCAGACTCTTGCAGGCGATTGGCGATTAGAGAACCGCAGCGACGGCGTCGCACAGACGCGGCAGATTTTCGTCGGTCATGCCGGCGACGTTGATCCGCCCGCTGCCAACGATGTAGATCGCGTATTCGTTCCGCAACTGATCGACTTGCATCGGGTTCAGACCGCTGAACGAGAACATTCCGCTCTGCGACAGCAGGAACGAAAAGTCCCGCCTGCTCTGCCGCTGGTGCATCTGCGTCACAAACTGGCTACGCATCGCAGCGATCCGGTTCCGCATCTCGGCGACCTCTTCGTGCCACAGCGTGGTCAATTCGGGGCTGCTGAGCACGGTGGAAACGATCGCTCCACCATGCCGCGGCGGATTGCTGTAGTTCGTCCGGACGACGCGCTTCAACTGGCTCAGCCCCGCCGTCGCCTCTTCCGGCTTCTTGGCGACCAGCGACAAACTGCCGATGCGCTCGCTGTAGAGTCCGAAGTTTTTCGAGAACGAACTCGCGACAAGCATCTCGTCGCAAGTCGTCAACAGCGTGCGAATCCCGACGGCGTCTTCGGTGATCCCTTGGCCAAATCCTTGGTAGGCGAAATCGACAAGCGGCAGCAGTCCGCGCTCGCGAACGACTTCGGCGATTTGAGCCCATTGTTCAGCGGTCGGATCGACGCCCGTTGGGTTATGACAGCAAGCATGCAACAGAACGACGTCGCCCGTCCGCGGCTTGGTCTTCAAATCCTCGAGCATTGCGTCGAAGTCGAGCCCGGTCTTTTCGGCATTCAGGTAGCTGTAGGTCTGCACGCCAACGCCCGCGGCGGTGAAGATCGCGTTGTGGTTGGCCCAAGTCGGATTCGACAGCCAAATCTGAGCCGGCTTCAACTGGCCCGCGATCAGATCGGCGGCGACGCGGAGAGCTCCGGTTCCGCCAGGAGTCTGCACGACGGCGACTCGCGACGCGGGAACCTGATCGCCAAAGACCAGCCCATGGACGTGCTGGCGATACTCGGGCAAGCCATCGATACCCAGATAACCCTTGGTCGTTTCGGTCTTCAGCAGCGTTTCTTCAGCCTGCTTAACGCACCGCAAGACGGGCGTCTGCCCCGACGTATCCTTATAAACACCAACGCTGAGATTGATCTTGGCGGGATTGGCATCTTTCTGGAACGCTTCCGTCAGACCAAGGATCGAGTCGGGGGGAGCGGTTTGGATCGTTTCGAACATGGCTGGTTAACCGTAGTGAAATCGGGCAAAAAATCGATTACGGCACGTTATCCTAATCGCCAAAGTGCAACTCGGGGAGGGCCACAATCGAGCAAAGTCTGCGTTGCCGCTGGCCCGCGTTATCGGTAACCGACCTGGCACAGTTCGGCCAGCATCATCGCGGTCGCTCCCCAGATCAGGTGCTCGCCAAATTGCAACGCCCGATATCGGAACGTGAACGAATCGACGACCTCGCGGTTGCGGGAGATCGGCCGCCGCATGCTCCGCATCGTCCACCGCGATTCATCGGTCAACGCGTCCCACGGGAGCATGATCGCCTGAGCCACCTCCACCGGATCCAGCCGGAACTGCATCGTCTGCCGCGTCGTCGCAACGATCGGCGTGACGACGTTGTGGCTGGCGTAGACATGCATCGTCGACAACCGCCCCAGGATCTGCAGATCGTCGGGGACCATCCCCAGTTCCTCGTCGAACTCGCGAACCGCCGCCTCGACGGCCGATTCACCCGCTTCCAAGCGGCCGCCGGGAAAACAGATCTGCCCGCCGTGATGTCGCAGGCTGGTTGGGCGTTTGGTCAGCGGTAGGTTCCATTGCGCCCCGTCCCATGCCAACATGATAAGGACAGCCGCTTGCCGCGCGTCTCCCGGAACCGGTCCGGCGTGGCGTCCGTAAGCGAGCCCGACCGATGCTTGGTTGTAAGCGCTCCGCGTTCGCGACCGTTGTTCCCCTAAGCGGGTCATCGGTTGCACGGGCAGCGGCAGTTCGACGGGTTGGTTTGTTGGCATCTAACAATTCTAAACGGAGAATCGACACCGTGTCATCATCAGCTTCGGACCCAGCCGCGGAAGAGTCCCCTTTCCTCAACCTCAACGAGGCCGTTGCCGCCACCGAATCGGCGGCCTCCGGACTGACCGGATGGCAGCGCGACGCAGCTCGCGCGATCGCCTTGGCGAAACAACTGTTGCAGCGATCGCAACAACTGCTAACGCCCGCCGAGCGGCGCCAGCAATCCGAACTCGATCGCATGATCGGACATCACGAGGATAAAGCGACACTTATCGAGATGACCGATCAAGCGTTCCGAACCGACGTGCCGCAGCGCGTCGCCGACCAATTGACGCACATCCTCGACGTCCAAGGCGTGCCGCGATTCTTCAGCCCGCTAGACCGCACGCTGCTGCGCGGCTTCCAAACCTTCGGCGGCTACCTGCCCGGCGTCGCCGTCCCGATGGTCAAAGACAAAATGCGGCACGAGACGGCTAACGTGATCCTGCCAGCGGAGAAGGAGGTTCTGGAAAAGCATCTTCGCGAGCGGCAAAGAGAAGGGATTCGGATGAACGTCTGCCTGTTGGGCGAAGCGTTGTTGGGCGAGGGCGAAACGCGGCAGCGGCTGAAAAAGTATCTCGCCGCGTTGCAGATGCCCGAAATCGAATGCATCTCGGTCAAGGTTTCGACGATCTATTCGCAGATCTCCACGCTAGCCAGATCGCACACCGAAAGCGTGATCGCCGACCGACTGGAACTGCTCTACCGCGCCGCGATGCGACAGACCTTCCAGCGTCGCGACGGCACGCAGACCAGCAAGTTTGTCTATCTGGACATGGAGGAATATCGCGACCTTCATCTAACAGTCGATGTGCTCAAGCGGACGCTCGATCGCCCCGAACTGTCGCAGGTCCGCGCCGGGATCGCGCTGCAGTCGTATATCCCCGATTCGTTTGACGTCTTGCAGGATCTGGCTCAATGGGCGCAGCGAAGAACCGCCGCCGGTGGCCTGCCGTTGACGATCCGCGTGGTCAAAGGAGCGAACATGGAGATGGAACGCGTCGAAGCATCGATCGAAGGTTGGCCGCAAGCTCCCTACACCACAAAGCACGAAACCGACGCCAACTACAAACGCATGATCCGCACGATCCTGGCTCCGGAGAACTCCACCGCACTGCGACTGGGGGTAGCATCGCACAACCTGTTCGACATCGCCCTGGTGGCGATCTGGGCGAGCGAAGCCGACGCGCTACAGCGAGTGCAATTCGAAATGCTCGAAGGGATGGCGAATCAGCAGCGTCGCGCGTTGTTCGAAATGACGGGAAGCATGCTGTTGTACGCGCCGGCTTGCGAACAAACCGACTTCCTCAACGCGATCGGCTACCTAATCCGTCGGCTGGACGAAAACACTGGGCAGGAAAACTTTCTCCGCCACGCGTTTCAACTGCAACCCGGCACCGAGACTTGGCGAACGCTGGCCGATGGATTCCGGGCGTCGCTGGTGGCGATCGATTCGGTCACGACCAAACCGCGTCGTCAGCAGGATCGCAGCCAAGTTCCCGAGAGGCCGGAGGTGGGCGAGACGTGGCAGCAGTTCATCAACGAACCGAACACCGATTGGTCGCTGCCACAGAACAGCCGCTGGGCTCAGGAATTATTGGCGTCATGGCGAGATCGCTGCGACGATGCGGCGACGCGGATCCCGCTGTCGATCGCCGGCCGCGAAGTAACCGACGCGCGGGAGATCGCCGAAAGCCGCGATCCTTCGCGCCCGGGCAAGATCGCCTGCCGGTATGCGATGGCGACAAGCGACGATATCGATGCGGCAATCGCTTGTGCCAGGCAAGACCCTCGCAACTGGCGATCGATGCCAAGCGAAGCTCGCCGCGCCACGTTGCACGATGCGGCTCAATTGCTTCGCCAGCGGCGTGGCGATCTGTTGGCGGCGGCGCTCATCGACGGCGGCAAGACGCTAGCCGAAAGCGATCCCGAGGTCAGCGAAGCGATCGATTTCATCGAGTTCTACAGTTTGTGTGCCGACCAAGCGTATCAATCGCCGCAGATCCAGGCGTCGGGCGTCGGCGTGGTCGCGGTGATCAGCCCCTGGAACTTCCCGATCGCGATCCCCTGCGGTGGCGTCGCGGCGGCGCTGGCGGCAGGAAACACGGTGCTGCTGAAACCGGCATCCGAAACGGTCCTGCCGGCCTATCTGTTGTGCCAAGCGTTCTGGGACGCCGGCGTGCCGCGCGAGGCGTTGCAATTGGTTCCCTGCCGCGGCAGCGATGCAGGCCGCCGGTTGGTCGAGAACCCCGAGGTCGACATCGTGATCTTGACCGGCGGGACCGAGACCGCCGAGTCGATGCTGCGGATCCGGCCCGATCTCGCTTTGGCCGCCGAGACGGGAGGCAAAAACGCGACGATCGTGACCGGATTGGCCGACCGCGAACTGGCGATCAAACACGCTTTGCAATCGGCCTTTGGACACAGCGGCCAGAAGTGCAGTGCGACTTCGCTGCTGCTGCTCGAAGAAGAGGTCTTTGAGGACGAATCGTTTCGCGAGATGTTAGCTGACGCTTGCAAAAGCATGATCGTCGGATCGCCGTGGGAGCTGCAAACGCGAGTTGGTCCGCTGATCCGACCGCCCAGCGGCGAACTGGCTCGCGGGCTCAAGGAGCTCGAACCGGGAGAGTCCTGGTTGGTGATGCCCGAACCGTGCGATGACAATCCGAATCTCTATCGCCCCGGGATCAAATGGAATGTCCAACCGGGCAGCTTCACGCACATGACCGAACTGTTTGGCCCGGTTCTGGGCGTGATGCCGTTTCGCAAATTGGAGCAAGCGATTCGCATCGTCAATGCGACGGGATTCGGTTTGACCAGCGGGCTGGAGAGCTTGGATGATCGCGAACAAGAACTGTGGCGGGAACAGATCCAAGCCGGCAACCTCTACATCAACCGTTCGACGACTGGCGCGATCGTCTTGCGGCAACCCTTTGGCGGACTGGGTAAAAGTGCTTTCGGACCGGGGATCAAAGCGGGAGGCCCGCACTACGTCGCGTCGCTGATGAAGCTGCGCGACCAGATCGATCATCCGCAGATGTTCAATGCACATCGCTTCGAACTGCCGGCGTTGCAGTCGATGCGCGAGAACTTAAAGTCGCCCGAAGCGGCCGCGTTGATCGAGCGCTGCGGCGGCGAGGATGCGACCGAATCGGTGATCGATCGTTTGCAGACGGCGCTGGCTAGTTATGACCACTGGGCGACCGAAGAGTATCGCCAGCAGCACGACAGCGTCCGTTTGGTCGGCCAAGACAACTGGCGTCGGTATTGCCCAATTCCAGCGCTGCGAATCGGCATCAGCGCGGCCGATGGTCCGCTGGACATCGTCCGCTGCATCGCCGCGGCGCATGCTGCGGGATGCCGGATCACGCTCAGCCACCGGCCGGCGGAAGCATTGGCCTTGGTCGAACTGGTCGAATTCCTGACGGCCGACTGGGCGGCTCGGATCGAGATGATCGAAGAGACGACACAGCAGTGGATCGACGCGATCGAAGAGGGAGAGGTGCTGCGGATCCGGATGACTCCCGCCGCGATGGTCGACCCTGCGGTTCGCGAAGCGGCAAACCAGCACAACGTCTACATCTGCCAGACACCAGTCCTCAGCGACGGTCGCTACGAACTACTGCACTACGTTCGCGAGCAAAGCATCTGCGTCGACTACCATCGCTACGGAAACCTCGGCCGCCGATCCGAGGAACCCCGGCGACACGTCTTATGACAGACATCTATTCACCAAAAGAACAGTCGCGATAAAGACTCGATATTCGACGAATTGCAATTTGATGCCGCTCGAATTTGATTGACTTGGTTCAAGCGAGGCTTGAGAATAGAAGTTCGGCATGTCCGTTCGAGCCCGAACGAAGCATCGATCGATAAAGGACCGCTCGCATTTCTTGTGTCGTTCGCTCCATCTAAATACGCACTTTTCTTTCTTTTCGGCTTCTGACCACAAACTCTTTTCGCGTTATGGCTGCGGGGGTGAACAACACCTCGTTCCGCCGGCGATCTGTTCCACTCAACGATTCCAAGCGAATGCGATCAGCGAACCCGCGAGGACTCAGATCTTGAGATCTGTATTCCCGCTGGCTCCATCGGTTCGCAACGAAACCCGCGGTGCGCGGTCGCTGGGCACTACCGTGGAACTTGCTTGAAATCCGTCCCTTCAAAACTCGAACTGCAATTCAGAAGTCACAAAAATGCATTCCGACCTGCGGTATGTCTACCCGGTCGACGCGTAGAACTCAAACGAATGAGGGTTCAAGATGACCGATGCCGCAACGCCCAAGAGCGAACTGTTAGAGATGCAGCGAACGTTTGTAAAACGCTGTGCCAAGGGAGAGTTCGTCGAAGTGATGGAGGACTACTACGCCGACGACGCCTACCAAATCGAAGGGGACGGTTCGCGGCGCGAGGGGAAGGCGAACATGATCGCTTTCGAGAAACAGTTCCTAACGCAGGTGCAGAAGTTTCATGGAATCGATATCCGATCGATCGCTGTTGCGTCGGACGATGGCAAGGGCAACGGAATCACGATGGCGGAGTATACGATCAAGGCGGATATGATCGACGGATCGAAGTTCTGGCCCGAACAAGTTCAAGTTTCAACTTGGAAGAATGGCAAGATCATCGCCCTGAGGTTCTATTACGACCCCAATTTCTAAACACCCTTTGCCCACCAATGCGATTGCCGATCGCGTTCGTTGCGGGCGAACCCCTCTCGCCCCGCTTGCCGAGAACCTGCAGCCAAGGCAAAGTGTGGTTTTGCAGATTCCCCAAGCAAGGAGCTCCTTCAGGCATGATTATCATCTCCGCGATGAGCGAAGATCGCGTGATCGGCAGCCAAAACGGAATGCCCTGGAACGTTCCCGCCGAATACCAACAATACCTCGACTTTGTCGCCGGCCAAACGGTGATCATGGGGCGGAAGACGTTTGAGATCTTCGGCAAAGATGTGGCTCCGGAAACCTCGCTGATCGTCGTCTCCCGGTCTGCCGAACTCGACGACGTTCCGGTCGCGACGACGTTTGACAAAGCGGTCGCGATGGCCAAAGCCTTGGGCAAACAGATCTTCATCGCCGGGGGCAGTTCGATCTACGAACAAGCGATCGCCGTCGCCGACCAGATGTATTTAAGTACGATCCATGGCCAGTACAGCGGCGATGCGTACTTTCCCGCTTTTGATGCCGACAACTGGCAGGTCGTCGAGACTCGCGAGCAGCCACAGTTCACGTTCCGGCGATGGAAAAGAAAGACAACTTCTTAATAAACGCGCTAGACCACCAACCGATTCGACGCTAACATTCCATAAGTGTCCGACCGGATCCAAACACCAAGAAACACCGATGCGTCCGCTTCTCTCCTTGCTGCTAATTGCGACCTTCATGCTGGGGCACGTCGTGCCTCATTCGCATGCGGCATCGGGCGGTGCGGAGCCAGGCGACCATGCTCACCGGCCTCACGTACACCTCAGCCATGGGCATGATCACGATCACGGGCATCACCATGGGCAGGCCGACCGACCATCCGCCGGCGAGGAATCCCCTGCGGATGCGTTAACGGAACTGTCGCTTGCATGCGACCACGATGGCGACGCGGTCTACTTTGTCGACTCCGACTGGACCGTCGCTCGCAATGCGGTTTCTATCAGTCTCGATTTGTCGTCGCTGCCATTCACCTCGATCGCTGGAACCATCCCACAACGGGAACGCCAGTATCGGCGCAGCAGCGGCCCGCCCGATCGGCGACCGAAGCTGCCGATCTACCTTCTGACAGCCTCTCTACGGCTATAGCGACCACGATTGCGCACCATCGGACCTGCGTCGCATTGACGGCGGCAGGCTGATTGGTTTCCGGCGTATCGTCACTCCATTTGCACGCGCGAACTCGCGCCCCCTTCACGCGATCTAACAAGACGCCGATGGGTCTTCGTGGAAAGATGCAGGTCATCATGCAACACGTTCCTTCGCTTACAAAACTCTTATTCGGACTTGCGCTCGCCGCCGGTGTCGCTTTGACGACATGGTACTTTCGCGATGTATTGCCGTTTGCCGGCAGCGTTCCCGCAGTCGCCAAGGAGGATCCGCCGCAGCCAGCGTCAGAAAAACAGACGATCCTCGAAATCAGCGTCCAAGCGAGAAAGAACCTAGGGCTCACGTCACAGCCGGCGCGGCCGCAAACCTATTGGCGCAGTCTACAGATCCCTGGCAAGCTGGCCGATCGCCCAGGTGTCTCCGATCGCGGTGTCACCTCGCCAGCCGAAAGCGTTGTGACCGAGATCCACATCTCGCCCGGCGATGCGATTCGCCCGGGCGAGCGGCTGTTCACCTTGCGATTGTTCAGCGAATACTTGCAAGCGACGCAGACTCAGTTGTTCAAAGCGAAACAGGAGACCTCGATCATCCAAGCCGACATCGATCGCGTCTCGGACGCCGTGACTTCCGGCGCGGTGGTCCGAAGCAAGATGATCGAATTGCAAGGCAATCTTCGCCGGCAACAGATCTTGATCGAAGCCGCCCGCCAGGACTTGCGTTCGCGCGGCCTCGATTCGGCGCAAATCGAACAGATCGAATCGGGCAGATTTTTGTCCACGATCGATGTGCGAGCTCCCGAGGCTCTGCCGACCGTACCACTTACCGAAACCAACACCGATCGGGCGGCGCGAACGATCCAGCCGGTCCAACAGGCTCGCTTCGATTCGTCCAGTTCCCGGGCGCCCGAGTTTGCGTTTGAAGTCCAGGAACTGTTGGTCGAACTTGGTCAACAGGTGCAAGCCGGGCAACCGTTGGCGACGCTCGCCAATCACCAGGCGTTGTATGTCGTGGGGCATGCCTTCAAGCGAGAGGCACCGTTCCTGGAACAAGCCGCTCAAGAAGGGCGAGCGATCGACATCGAATTCGCCGACGACGCAACCGACCAATGGCCCGAACTCGAGCAGCGGTTTGAGATCCGCCACCTTTCCAACGCCATCGACACGAACAGCCGCACTTTCGACTTCTTTATTCCGCTGCGAAACCAATCGCGTGCCTACCAGAAGGCGGAACAAACCTTCCTGGTCTGGCGATTCCGACCGGGGCAACGCGTTCGACTGCACGTTCCCGTCGAGAAACTGGAGAACGTGTTGGTGCTGCCGGCGGCGGCGGTCGTCCGCGACGGGCCCGAAGCGTATGTCTTCATGCAAAACGGCGACCTCTTCAAACGTCTGCCCGTGCATGTGCTGCACGAAGATCGCCAATCGATCGTGTTGGCCAACGATGGCAGCGTGACTCCGGGAACCTACCTGGCCCAGAACGCTGCCGCCTCGCTGAACCGCGTCCTCCGGTCGCAAGCGGCCAGCGGCCAACAAGTCGGCGTTCACGTTCATCCCGATGGCACCGTCCACGCCGCTCACTGAAAGTTGCCATCATGTTAGACGCTGTCATTCATTTCTCGTTGCGGTATCGGATGCTGGTCGTGGTGATCAGCCTGGCCCTGCTTGTGTACGGTTCGTACCAAGCGGCTCAGATGCCGATCGATGTCTTTCCCGATCTCGATCGGCCGCGGGTGGTGATCATCACCGAAGCTCCTGGCCTGGCGACCGAAGAAGTCGAGACGCTAGTCACCCAGCCGATCGAAATCGCGTTGATCGGAGCCAATGGCGTGCAAGCCGTGCGCAGCCAGACAACGGCCGGGCTGAACGTGATCTACATCGAATTCGATTGGTCGACGCAGATCCGCGCGGCGCGACAGACTGTCCAGGAACGGCTGACCACTCTGCAAGGCATCCTGCCCGCCGGGATTCGTCCTCAGATGACGCCTCCATCGTCGATCATGGGGCAGATCGTCATCGCGGGGATCTACCGGCAACCGGGGCCGCGCGGCGGTAAATTGGCCGTCGTGGGGAAGACGTCGATGATGGCCGAACGGATCGATTCAGCCGACCCAGCCGAAGCGATTCAAGTTTGGCAGCCGGTCGAACGCAAGGACTTAAAAACCTGGAAGCGTGTGGAAACGCAGTCGATCACATGGACTGCCGCCGCAGCCGACGATCCTCAACTGGCCGGGGAATCTCCCGAAGGCGTTGGCATCGCGACGATTCAAATCGCCGGGCAGGAACACGACGTCAACTTCTACAGCGATGCCAAACGGCAATTGGATCTCCGCACCGTCGCCGACTGGATCATCCGCCCAAGGCTGTTGAAGACGACCGGGGTGGCAGAGGTCTTCATGCAGGGAGGCGATCGCAAGCAGTACCAGATCCTGATCGATCCGACAGCCCTATTGGAATACGACGTCACGGTGCAGGACGTCGCCCAAGCACTGCGAGAAAGTAACATCAACACCAGCGGCGGTTTTGCCGTGACCGGCGAGACCGAGCGGTCGATCCGGATCCTCGGACGGCTGGGGCCCGAGTCGCGGGTGGTGATCGAAGATCTGAAGAAGATCCCCGTCGGATATCATCCCAAACGCTCGGTGCTGTTGGAACAAGTCGCCCGCGTCAGCGAAGGGCCTCAACTGAAGCGAGGCGATGGCAGCGTCGATGGCCAACCAGGGATCGTCTTCACGACCGTCAAACAACCGCACGTCGACACGCGTCAATTGACTAACGATATCGCAGCGGCGTTTGCCGAAGTCGAAGCGTCGCTGCCGGCGGACATCATCATCAACAGCGAACTGTTCCGTTTAAAAAACTTCATCGACCGCGGGATCTTTAATGTTGCCGAAGCGTTGGTGATCGGTGCCTTCCTGGTGATGGTCGTGCTGTTTCTATTCCTGCTGAACTTTCGCACGACCTTCATCACCCTGACCGCGATCCCGCTGTCGTTGGTGATCACGACGTTGGTCTTCCGTTGGATCGGATGGTTCAGCGGCAGCGAGCTTTCGATCAACGTGATGACGCTCGGCGGGATCGCCGTCGCGATGGGGGAACTTGTCGACGACGCGATCGTCGACGTCGAAAACATCTTCCGACGACTGAAAGAAAACAACGCAGCCCCGACGCGGCGGGCTGCGATTCAAGTTGTCTTTGAAGCGAGCAAAGAGATCCGCAGCGCGATCATGTTTGGCACCGCGGTCGTGATCCTGGTCTTCCTGCCGCTGTTCGCGCTGTCGGGCGTCGAGGGACGGTTGTTCGCGCCGCTGGGACTCGCCTACATCATCTCGATCCTGGCATCCTTTCTGGTTTCGTTGACTGTCACGCCGGCGCTGTCGTATTACTTGTTGCCCAAGTCGTCGGCAACGCACCGCGATCACGATGGGCTGTTGTTGCGCGGACTGAAGCGGGCGACCACCCCTTGGATTCAATTGAGCATGGCCTGGCCGCGGATGCTGCTGTGCGCGACGTGGTTGGGAGTGTTGTTGGCAGCTTGGCAGATGGCTCAACTGGGGCGTAATTTCCTGCCGCCGTTCGACGAGGGGAGCGTGCAAGTGAACGTCACCTTGCCTCCGGGCTCCTCGCTGGAAACTTCGAATCGGGTCTCGCAAACGATCGATGCGGTCTTTCAATCGATGCAGAAAAACGAGGATCGTCCCGAGGGGGAGATCTTGCATTTTGTCCGCCGCACAGGGCGAGCGGAACTGGACGAGCACGCCTCGCCAGTAAACGTTGGCGAATACATTTTGAGCATGAATCCGGAAGTCGACCAGGATCGCGAGGAGATCTTGGCCGGATTGCTGAAGAAGCTAAAAGACGAGGCGCCGGGTGTGGACATCGAAGTCGAACAGCCGCTGGCGCATTTGATCAGCCACATGGTCTCGGGGATCTACGCACAGATCGCGATCAAAATCCATGGCGACGATCTCGATACGCTACAGCGGATTGCCGAACAGGTGAAGTCGACGCTGCAGTCGATCCCTGGAATCACACCGCCGGTCGTCGAACCGATTCAACAGGTTCCCGAACTGCATATCCAATTGCGATCGGACGACCTGGCACTGCATGGTTTGACGCGGCAATACGTCGCCGATGTCTTGCAGATCGCGTTGCAGGGGGAAGTCGTATCGCAAGTGCTCGAGGGGCAACGGAGATTCGACCTGATGGTTCGACTGGAGGAGGCCTACCGAACCGATTACGCCAACCTCGGTCGGTTGCGAATCGATCTGCCCGATCACCCTGGATACGCCGATCGCGGCCAGATCGAACTGCAGGAAATCGCGAACATCGGCGAAGGCTCGGGCCCCAATTCCGTCAACCGCGAAGACGCGCGGCGGCGGATCGCGGTCCGCTGTAACACGCAGGGCCGCGACTTGGCCAGCGCGGTCGGCGAGATCAAGCAACGCATCGACCGGCAGATTCAACTGCCGATCGGGTACTATATCGAATATGGTGGGCAGTTTGAGAGCCAGCAGCGGGCGACGCAGTGGATCATCGCGCTGGCCGGAGTCTCGGTGGTGGGGATGTTTGTCGTGCTGATGTTGTTGTTCCCGTCGGTGCGGATCGTGTTGCAGATCCTCAACGCCCTGCCGACAGCCTTTATCGGCGGCGTGTTGGCGTTGGTGATCACCGACCAGAGTCTGACCGTTGCCAGTTTAGTCGGCTTCATTTCGCTGGGCGGAATCGCGGTTCGCAATGGGATCCTGCTAGTCACCCACTATTTCCACTTGATGAAAGAGGAAGGCGAATCGTTTACGCAGGCGATGGTGCTGCGTGGCAGCCTGGAACGCCTGGCTCCCGTCTTAATGACGGCGTTGACTGCTGGGATCGGCTTAATCCCGCTGGTCCTTGGCGGCCAGGAACCGGGGCGAGAGATCTTGTATCCCGTCGCGACGGTGATCCTCGGTGGACTGACCACTTCGACATTTTGTGAATTCCTGATTCATCCCGGCCTGTTTTGGGCGTTCAGCGGAAAAGATGCAGCCGCTCTGGCGAGCGGCACGGCGGAGGATGTCGATTCGCAATTCGAACCCCCGACTTAGAAACGCAACAGACCTAACTCACTCCTGCTCGGCCCGCGGTGGTCCGAGCCTCCAATTGGTTCCTGAAGGAAAGTACGATGAAGTTTACAAACTGGATTCTCTCTGCATTGTTGGCAACCGGTGCTCTTGGTTTGACCGGCTGCAACCCAGCCGACACGCCGACCGACGACGCAACCCCAACCGCCGAGAGCGCAGCCGACGACCATGGCCACGATCATTCCGGCACCGACCACAGCGAGGTGGGGCATGGACACGGCGTCGGCCCGCACGACGGGACGATTGCCGATTGGGGCGGAGGCAAGTTCCATGTCGAATTCACCGTCGACCACGACAAAACCGAAGCGACTGTTTATGTCTTAGGTGGCGACGAGAAGACCGCCGCGCCGATCGCTGCGGAATCGATCGAGCTGACGATCATCGATCCCGAGATGCAAGTCACCTTGAAGCCATCGCCCCAAGAGGGCGACCCCGACGGAACCGCTTCGCGATTTATCGGCACGCACGAGAAGTTGGGCGTCGTGCAAGAGTACGCCGGCACGATGACCGGCGTGATCGATGGCACTCCCTACACCGGAGAATTCAAGGAAGAAGCACACACGCATTAAACGCGTCTTCGTTCCCACGGGAGCACAACAATCAACAGCCGCGGATGCGGCGATCGCATAAAGCCTGCGGCGCAAGCCGCAGGAAAGCGTCCCGCAAAAATCAAAAGCCACGGATGTGGCGATCGCGTAAAGCCTGCGGCGCAAGCCGCAGGACAACAAGACACAACAAGACAAAGCCCGTTTTCGCCAGCAACGGTTTCAGGCCGGAGGCCGACAAAAGAATTGCCGGCGGCGTAAGTCGCCGGAACCGCAAACCGCAATCGTCCGGAAAAGCCGCGGATGCGGCGGTCGCATAAAGCCTGCGGCGCAAGCCGCAGGACCACAAGACACAATAAGACAAAGCCCGTTTTCGCCAGCAACGGTTTCAGGCCGGAGGCCGCACAAGAATTGCCGGCGGCGTAAGTCGCCGGAACCGCAAACCGCAATCGTCCGGAAAAGCCGCGGATGCGGCGATCGCATAAAGCCTGCGGCGCAAGCCGCAGGACCACAAGACAAAGCCCGTTTTCGCGAGCGACGGTTTCAGGCCGGAGGCCGACACAAGAATTGCCAGCGGCGTAAGTCGCCGGAACAGCAAACCGCAATCGTCCGGAAAAGCCGCGGATGCGGCGATCGCATGCATTCACACCACGGCTTTCGTTTCCTGCGGCTCGCGCCGCAGGCTTTATGCGGCCGCCGCTACCGCGGCTTTACGCCCCCCGGCCGCGGCTTCATTCTCGTTTGATCGGTGGACGTTTTACGTGGGCGGGGGCTGCTATGGCGCGGCGACGATTTGTAGGGGGTTGATCGTTAGCTCGGGGCGTGCGGTGCGGAGCGATTCGATCGCGGCGGGGGTGACTGCGGTCCGTTGCATATCGACTTGGCGGAGCGACGGCAATTGAGCGATCACGTCGACTGAGGCGTCGGTGATTTGTGTTGCGGTGAGCCACAGCGTCTCCAGCTTTTCCAGTCCAGCCAACGCTGCGATGTGACCGTCGGTGACTGGAGCCAGCGTCAGGTCTAGCTCCTCCAAAGCTAACAGCCCGGGGATCGCCGCAAGCGTCGCGTCGCTGGCGGCGGTTCGCTCCAGCGACAATTGATCGAGATTGGGATTGCTGCGAACCAACGCTGCCAACACGGCGTCGGTCAGCGGCAATCGCGATAGGTCGAGCCAGGTCAAGTGTTGCTGATCGGCCAGCGCTGCGGCGGCAGTTTCGTCGACTTGGGTGTTCGTCAGGCAGAGCTCTTGCAACTGGGTGCCGGGCCGCAGCAAGCGGACGTCGTCGCTGGTGACGTTTAGAAAATCGGCGAGGTCGACATCGGGCAGACTCCTCGATTTGGCTGGTTGCTCATAAACGCTTCGCACATATTCCAGGAACGCCTCGCGGTGCGGGCCATCCATCAAGAGATGCGAATAGGCGGCGGCATATGAATACCAACTGGCGATGTCGGGAGACTGTTGGACCGCGTCGCGGCCGAGCCCGACCAATCGCTGCAGCGGCATCGATTCACCGAGCCCCCGAACGCGATACCTCGCGAACTGCAAACGAGACGATTCCCAACC
This sequence comes from Rosistilla oblonga, assembly GCF_007751715.1. Taxonomy (NCBI): domain Bacteria; kingdom Pseudomonadati; phylum Planctomycetota; class Planctomycetia; order Pirellulales; family Pirellulaceae; genus Rosistilla; species Rosistilla oblonga. Next base: position 6,733,158 of record NZ_CP036292.1, read on the forward strand.
GCCGACGGTGGCGTAGCTGTCGTGCAGATAGAGCGATTCCATGTAGCTGGCGATTCCCTCGACAACCCAGAAATCGCTCGGCAGGCCGACGTGGGGAGAGACTCGCATCCGCGACGCCTCGCCGATCAGTTGATGGGTCAGTTCGTGGTACTGCGTCTTCAGGTCGGCATCAGCTCCCGCATACAGGAACGTGATCTTGGCATGATTGGAATAGAAGCCTGTCGACCGCTCGATCCCCGGCGTCTCTTTTGACAGCGTGTCGATGTATTCCTGGCGATTGGCGAACAGGACCACGCGATGCCGGCTGATCCGCGATTCAAATCGCCCCTGACCGCGGAGCGTCTGTTGGATCGAACCCCGATTTTCCCACAGCGGATAAAAGACCTGAGTCCAGATCCAATAAACCCGCTCCAGTCGCTGCGCCAGTTCGATCGCTTGCTCGCGATCGCAGCGGGCATCGATCATAAAGTGAGGCGTCAAAACCTGCAGGTACGATCGGGCGGGCCAGTCCAGTTGGCGATCGGCGTTGCGACCGGGACGGACCGTAATCGGAACTTCGCCGTCGGCGGGAAGGCCGAGCGCTCGCAAGACGCTCGGATTGCGAGGGTCTTCGCGAGCGGCTTGCCAGAACATTTGATAACCCAGCTGCAGGTCATCCGCTTCGGCAGCCGCAGCGGCGTGCCGCAACAGATTCTCCGCTCGCTTCTGCCGCAGCGTCGTCAACGGCGATGGCGTCGGCGGCTCGCTGGATAGAAAGTAGACGACTTGCTGGTCGTCGCGGTGCGGCAACATCCAACCGGCGATCGCTTCAGCGTCCGCTGGATCCGCCGCCTGGGCGATCCGGTCTAGATGTTTGCGGAAGTGAACAGCATCGGGATCGCGCTGTTCGAACTTCGGCGACGATGGCTGCCAAGCAACCGCCAGCGAAGGACTGCACAGCATCCAGGCAACAAGCAGCGTTCCGCAGGGAAACAGCTTGCGGAACGCGACAGCTTGCGGCCGGCGGGGCGATTGCAAACGACAGATAACGCACCTCGGGGATTTGTCCGCACGGGAGACTCGCAACCTCGATCACGACCGCGAGGCTACGAGTCATTCTAGCATACCGGTCCGCTACAGCGTCGGGCCGACGGTCCAAGGGATGAACTCATAATCGCCGATCCCAGCCAATTCGCTTTTCGTTTTTTCGCCGCTAGCGACCGCCAGGATCTTGTTGTAGATCTCTTCCCCGACCTGATCGACAGTCGAACCTTCGACGACGGTGCCGGCATTGAGATCCATATCTTCAATCATCCGGTCGTACATCGCGGTATTGGTAGCGATCTTGATCGAGGGCGTCGGCTTGCAACCGAAACAGCTGCCGCGGCCAGTGGTGAACAGGATCATGTTCGCTCCGCCGGCGACCATCCCGGTCACGCTGGCCGGATCGAAACCGGGAGTGTCCATCACGACCAAGCCCTTTTGGTGAACCTGTTCGGCGTATTGATAGACAGCTTCGAGCGCCGTCGAGCCCGCTTTGGCGACCGCTCCCAACGACTTCTCCGCGATCGTCGTCAGCCCGCCCGCCTTGTTGCCGACCGATGGATTGTTATCCAATTCCAGACCGAACATGCCGACGTATTCTTTCCACCATTCGATCCGTTCGATCAACGCCAACGCAACTTCGGGACTGCGCGACCGCTGCACCAACAAGTGCTCGGCACCATAGATCTCGCTGGTCTCAGCCAGCATTGCCGTTCCGCCGCTGGCAACAATCCGGTCGGCGGCGCATCCAACGGCCGGATTGGCGGTGATCCCCGAATAACCATCCGAACCACCACACTCTAGACCGACACTCAACTCGCTTGCCGAAACTGTTTCGCGGCGGTTGGCGTTCACGACGGGCAACAGATCCTTGACGATCTCGACAGCGCGTTCGATCGTCTTTCGCGTGCCACCTTCATCCTGCATCGTCAGCACAGGGATCGCATCGCCTTTATCGCGCGTCAGCTTTTCGCCGTCGGGAGCGTGCAGCGGAACGATGCCATGCTTTTCGAACAGATAGCCCATCGATCCCTGTTCGCAACCGAGTCCGATCAAGACACAGGCGGCGACGTTGGGATGCCGCGCCGCACCGACCAACACTCGGCTGAGCATCTCGTGACGAAGCGTGGCGTAGCCCATTCCACACCCCGTCTCGTGCGTGACCGCAAAGACGCCGTCGACGTTTGGATATTCGTCCAACGCGTCTCCTTCGAAACGCCGAGCGACAAACTGCGAGACCGAAGCGGAACAGTTGACTGTCGAGATCACCGCGATGTAGTTCCGCGTGCCGACGCGTCCCGAGGGACGGACGTAACCCTCGAACGTCCGCTCCAACTTCGCCGGAGCGGCGGGGGGATCGGTCGACGGCACCTCGGTGATCACATCGTGCTTGTGCTGCAAGTTGTGCGAATGAACGTGCTCGCCGGCGGCGACGTCGGCCGTCGCACTCCCGATCTGCGAACCAAACTTGTAGACAGCTTCGCCCTGCTGGATCGAGCGGACGGCAACTTTGTGCCCCGCCGGAATCCGGTTAATCGTTGCAACCGATTCGCCCCCCACTTCGAGGATGTGGCCAGGGGCAAGTTCCGAAATCGCAACGACGACATTGTCGCTGGGGCTGAGTTGTACGAAAGATACTTTGTTCATGCAGTGTGCAGCTCCGGGATCGCGTGGCACAAGCAATTTGCTGGGACAACGGCGATCGACCGAGAATCGATGGTGAAGAATGAGGACTGTCCAGGCCGTTAGAATAAACCTTCGCGATCAGAATTCGGAGCCCCCAGGCCCGATTCTTGTCCCGTCGCCGGAACTGGCTCGCCCTCGGGCCAGGGGAATCTATAATAAGGTAGCGTCGCCCGGCGTCCCCCTTTTCCCCAACGCATTCCCGAGACCATCGCCCCCATGGCCACTGCCGCAGCAACGACCGATCGCGGCGACGCGATCATCACCGAGCATATCGAGAACGCGCGGCGAGTGCTGTGGCGTCGCGAATTGCTGACGGCGGTGCTGATCTGGGCGGTCGGAATGCTGGCCGCTCTGATCGCGTGGGCGATCGCCGACCAATGGATATTCCAGGCCGGAGCGGTCCTGCGAACGCTGGTCTGGCTGGTTCTCGCCGCCGCGTCGATCGCTTGGTTTACGATCCGCATCGTGCCGCTGCTGCGACATTCGATCCACCCCGAATACGCAGCTCAGTCGTTGGAGCGCCGCGTCCCGCAACTGCACCACAGCCTGCTCAGCTACCTGACCCTGCGAACCGATCGCGAGATCCCCGGCCTGCGTGGCGTCGTCGTCCGCAGCGTCGCATCGCACGCGGCTCGCCGATTGGCCGATCCACAATCCGATCCACTGGCTTCGGAAAAACAAATCACTCTGCTCAGCGGTTCGCTACTGGCACTGATCGCGATGCTGGCGATCTACGCGATCGCATCTCCCAAGAACACGGTGCAATCAGTCCAGCGGTTGATGATGCCACTGGCGAGCATCGAAGCGCCGACAAGCGTTCGGATCGGAGCGGTCACGCCGGGAGACACCCAAGTTGCCGAAGGGACTTCGCTGACGATCACCGCTGAAATCGATGGACTCAAGCCGGACCAACAGGCCTGGGTCGAAACGACTCAAGGCTCGATCGCTCATCGCGAAGTGATGCAGGCGACAGAGACGGAATTCACAGCGACCGTGGGGGCTAGCGGCGACGGAATCCGGCACGACACGCAGTACTGGATCGTCGCCGGCGACGCACGGCGTGGCCCTTTCGAAATCAAAGTCGAAGCGGTTCCCATCGTCTCGATCGGATCGGTTCAATATCAACCGGCGGCCTACACGCGTCTGCCGTCGCGCAGCAACAACCGCGGCGCGATCGATGGCTTGGAAGGGACCGCGGTCACCGTCGTGGCCCAGTCGAATCTGCCGATCGCCAAAGCGAAGATCGAATTCAATCCAAAACGGATCGGATCGATCTGGCAAGCAACCGGCGGCGTCAAAGCGATGGAGATCGCCGACGACCAGATGTCGATGAGCACATCGTGGGTCTTGCGTCGAGCGGAGGAAGAGCGGGGCGTCGTGGCGATCGAGAGCTACCGGATCATCGTCGAAGACGCGCAAGGGCTGACTAACGCGGCCCCAGTCATTTATCCTGTCAAGGTTGCGGCCGACCTGAGCCCCGAGGTCTCGATCATCGTCCCGCATCAATCTCCCAAAGACCTGCCCATCGGGATGGAACAGCTGATCGAAGTCCATGCCTTGGACCCCGACTTTGGGCTCTCGCGGATGGAGTTCGAAATTCGCAAGGGAGACCGCGTGCTGGGAACGCGAAAGATCTTTGAATCGACCGAAGCGTTGATCGGCCAACAGGTATCGATCTCCGCCTTCCGCAGCGAGGACTGGAACCTGATCGCCGGCGACAAGGTGACCGTCCGCTGCCGCGCGTTCGATAACCGCGACATGCCGGGCAACCAAACGACCGATCCCAACAGCACGGTTTCCGAACCGATCGAATTGCACATCGTCGCTCCTCCTGAGGATGCCGAAGACGAAGCCGATGGCGACGGCTTGCAGAAGAAGAGCGACCGCGAGTCCGACGATCCGAGCGGATCGGGCAAGCAGGACGGAGAAGGTGGCGGCAGCGGCGGCCAAGGAGATTCGACCGGAGAACAAGCCGAAGGGAAGGGCAAAGGCGAGTCGGGTGGAGGCGAAGCCGGAGGGGAGAATCAAGAACCATCGGAAGATTCCGAATCGGGGTCCGACGGCGCTGGAGGCAAGCCCTCGGACAAGCCTTCCGAAGAGGGGACCGAGCCGAACCAAGGCGGCGGCGACGCTGCTGGGGATTCGGAAAACAAAGGCTCCAGCAAACCGGGCGATTCGCCTGCGGGAGACGATCCGTCGCAATCGAAGTCCGATCCTTCGGCGTCGGAAATGACGCAGGAGAGCGGTCCCGAATCGGGTGGCAAACCGGGTGACCAAGCGGGCAGTCCCGACGCGTCGGCTAGTCGATCGGAATCGGGCGAGGAGCCTGGACAGGGCGAGGCAACCGACGCCGAAGCCGACGGTTCCGAACCGCCTGCGGGGATCGCGGGTGATTCCAAATCTGGCGGCGCCGGTTCGCAGCGTGATGCGGGCGAGGACGCTGAAAAACCGCAGGACGACGGGCCGCTGCACGATGGCGAGATCATGGAACGGATTCGCGAACACATGCAGAAACAGCAAGCTGAACAAGAGCAGGGCTCTCAGAAACCAAGCGATCAAGAGAGCGATGATTCCGGCGACGGCAAACCGGAACAAGGTGCCGACGGAGCGGAAGGTGCTGGCGGCAAAGAGGACAAACAGCCTCAACCGGCCGACGCGAAGCCTGCCGGTGATGCCGCATCCAAAGGGGAACCGGGGGGGCCTGGCAACCAAGGGGAAGGAGCCAAACCGAATCAAGGCAACGACTCCGGGCAGATGCCCCAGGACGGAACGAAGCCAAAACCAAACGGCGGCAACAACAATCCGGATACTGGAAACAACGGCAAATCGGACAAGGGTGACCAAGGCTCCGGCGAGGGCAAATCGCCCGACGACAAGCCTTCGGCAACCGATCCCGCGACGGATGGCAACAACGACGCTGGCGACACGGCGGGGCAAGAGGCTGAAAATCAAACTGGCTCCGATGGCAAACCGACTGGTGACGACCAAGCGAAAGGAAAATCTGGCGATCCGGCCGGTTCCGACGCGGGCGACGGAACCGATGCAGGCCAACAAGACGATGCCGGCGCCGACCCGAACTCCGACTCAAAACCTTCCCAAGGTCAGGGCGACCAAAAAGGGAAGGGAAAGGGCGAGGCAAGCGACCCGGCCGATCAGACCGATACTCCATCGGGAGACGACGCAGGGGAGAGCGGCGACGATTCGATGACCGCCGAATCGAAGGCGGGTTCGTCCGATTCGAAGTCCAACCCCCAAGGCAAGCCGGGCAAACGTCCCGACGGGAAACAGGGAGAGCCAGGAAAATCGGCCGACGCTCCGCCGTCGGAAGCTGCAGCTCAAGGCGACCAGATGGGCGATGGCGCAGGTGCCGACGCCCACTTGCCGCCTGAAAAGATCAATCAGGAATACGCCAAGAAAGCGACCGATCTGGTGCTGGACTACTTGAAGAAAAAGCAGTCCGAACCGGACGCCGAACTGTTGGACAAATTGAACTGGACGGAACAGGACTTGCAGAACTTCCTCAACCGCTGGCAGCAAGCTCAAGAAATGGGGCGGGTCGGCGACGAAAAAGCGAAGCAAGAATACCTGGAGCAGATCGAAAGCCTTGGCATCCGCCCACCGGCAAGTGGCAAGTCGCGGCAGACGATCCAACGCGAAGACTCGCTGCGAGACGTGCGAGAATCGGGACAGCGAGTCGCTCCGCCGGCGCTCTATCGCGACGCCTTCGAAGCTTTCCGGCGATCGATCTCGCGTGGCAATAACTAACGCCACCCAAATGGTTTTCGTGTTACAATCCGGTCAGTATTCCCGAAACCGCTGACCGATTCCGAAGGCCCGACCGATGTCCACACGCTGCCTGACAACGTGCATTTTGCTCGCGATTCTCTGCAACAACCGTCCGGTCGTCGCTCAGGAGGGAAGCTTTCTCGACGCGATCCGCCAGCGGATTCAATCGGCTGCGGATAACCAAACCGAAGAGGAAAAGGAGCAGACGCGGAAGAAGCTGGAGAGCCTGTTTTCGATCGTCACCGAAGGGGCTCGTGAAATCTATCGCACGCTTCCCGACGACTCTCAAAAAGCGATCGACCAGCGCCGACAAGCATGGATGGACGCGATGGCTTCGGGAGTCGACGACCTCACCGGGGACGACATCGAACGCTGGCTGGACAATTCCGACAACGTGATCCTACGATCGCTGTCGCGCGGCGGCGACGCCCCAAGCGTGAACGCCCAATCGCGAACCGACCTGCTGCCCGAGCAGTGGTGGTATGGCAAACAGAATCGAACGCTAGCCCAACTGTTGACGCAGCCTCCCGAAACGATCATCCGCCGCGAGGACCTTCCCGGTCCGCCGATCTGGTTCGTCAACGGGATCACGACGAAGAAGGCCGAAGCGATCGTGATGGCCGACGAAATCGCCGAACAACTGGGCCGCCGCGTCCATTTGCTGCACAACCCCACGTTCATGGAACCGCCAAACCACTCGGGCTTAGATGTCGAAGGCTACGGAACCGACGACCTCAGCGAATGCCTGCACGACCGATTATGGCCGGCAACGGTGTTCAACAAGCTGAACCGAATGGACGCCGAGCAATTGCAGGCGATGCTCGACGACGGCCAGACATTACAAGGGAATCCGACGACACGCCAATTGGCCTACGTTCTACTGACAGCGCGCGAACCGATCAGCTTGATCACGCATTCCCAGGGCTGCATCATCGCTCGCAACGCGATGTATACGATGGCGATGCTGGGGCGACGTGAACAAGCGGAACAACAGATCGCATGGATCGCCGCAGGGATCCCGCTGAACGACAAAGAGCTGTCGCCGCTACCGCTGCAAACGACGATCCTGGATGTCGGCGACGATCCGATCGCCAAGATCGTTGGGATGCGAGGCGGATCGCGGGAGTATCGCGGCACCGATCATTCCTTCTCGGATCACTATTGCCAACAGATCCAAGCGGAACAGCTGTGGCACGACGCGTTGCCCGCGACCGATAAACCAGCGATTCCACCAGCACCCGAATCCTCGACCGAAACGAAGCCCGACGCGAAATCGCCGAAACGGGTGAAGCTGTAGCAGGGCAGGCGGGCCGCTTCGTTTCACCGCGGCGGCAACGCCCCGCGCGTCATACATTCTCGAGACTCACACGCAAAGCGCGGCCCGATGGGCACGCGGTTAAACGATCTGCACCACTTCGTTTCACCGCGGCGGCAACGCCCCGCGCGTCACACATTCTCGAGACTCTCACGCAAAACGCGGCCCGTTGGGCACGCGGTTAAACGATCTGCCCCGTGCGTCACCACACTCTCGGGACTCATACCCAAAGCGCTGCCCGATGGGCACGCGGCTAAACGCAATATCGTTTAACGAAGGAGCCTCGGACCGGCGACAGAATTTGCGGCGGGATGTAGTAGACGAGGTTACGAGTCCCAGCGATTTGGTCCGACGCAAAAGGACTCGTAACCTCGTCCAGTACGCTTCGCTGCACGATGTTGCGGCTAAACGAGTGGCGACGCGAGGCGTGCGCCGTCGCTTGGCGCAAAACGATGCAACCTGCAACGCGCGGCACACGCGGTCAACTGCTCCCCAAGCTCCACCCGCTGCTGTCGATCGACGATGACCGCGACTGGACCTTCGTCAGTGCGAAGATGGACGACGTTGTGCGAACCGAGGCACTGAACGGCATCGACAACTCCGTCGATCTTCAAGTCGTCGTCGCCAGCCGACCGAAAGGAGAGATCCTCGGGGCGGATGCCCAACAGTCCTGCTCGCCCGTCGGGAATAAAATTCATCGGCGGCGAACCGATAAACTGGGCGACAAATCGATTCGCCGGCTGATCATAGATAACGTCCGGCGGAGCCATCTGCTGGATCACACCGCGATCGATGACCGCGATCTGGTCCCCCAACAGCATCGCTTCGGTCTGATCGTGCGTGACGTAGAGGACCGTCAACGCAAACTCCTTCTGCAGACTGCGAAGCTCGTACCGCATCGCGTCGCGCCGCCGGACATCGACGTTCGACAACGGTTCGTCCATCAACAACAACTGGGAATCGCGGACGAGGGCGCGGGCGACGGCCAACCGCTGCTGTTGGCCACCGGAGATCTGATCGGGTCGTCGATCGAGCAACGCCCCTAGCCCCAGTTTTCCCGCGACGTCGGCGACTTTGCTGACGACCTGCGCGCGGGAAACCTTACGCCCTCGCAGCGGGAAGGCGATGTTGTCGCCGACGCTCATGTGCGGATAGAGAGCGAAATCCTGGAAGACCATCGAAACATTGCGTTGCCGAGGGGACAACCGCCCAACCTCGCGGCCACCGATCGCGATCCCCCCCGCGTCAGGCGTTTCGAGCCCCGCGATCAGCCGCAACAACGTCGTCTTACCGCTGCCGCTGGCCCCCAGCAGCACCACCAGCTGCCCCGGATCGACTGAAAGCTCCAAATGATCCAGGACGATCCGACCGGCAAACGACTTACAAAGCTTGCGAATTGCGAGACCCGCCATAGAGAAAGCCCTTGTTTCGTTTGGAACCACTTGATGCTGACAATAGAATAAGAGAAAGCCCTATTCTGCGTGGAGCATTTGTTTAAACGGGAGACCGCGACATGATCGTATCGAAAAACCACTGGCGGTGGGTGACTGGCACTACAACGGTGGCAATCACGCTCTGGACCCTCAGCATGGGCAATCTGACAAGTCGCGCCGACGACGGTCAGTCCAAGGCACCGGCGTCCGCCACCGAATCGAGCGACAGCAAGTGGGGCCCCAACGCGCCGCCATATACTCCCAAAACCAAGCGGGAACTCCGCAAAACACTGACTCGAATGCAATATAGTGTAACGCAGCAGGCGGATACCGAGCGGGCATTCAGCGGCCCCTACTGGGACAGCAAGCAGGACGGCATCTACACCTGCGTCGTCTGCGGCCTGCCGCTGTTCGATTCCTCCACGAAGTTCAAATCGGGGACCGGCTGGCCCAGCTACTGGCAACCGATCCGCGAGGGGAACGTCGGCACCAAGACCGACTGGAAGATGCTGTATCCGCGGACCGAGGTTCACTGCAAACGCTGCAAGGCGCACCTCGGACACGTCTTTAACGACGGCCCGCAACCAACGGGGCTGCGGTTCTGCATGAACGGAGCGGCGTTGAAATTTCGCGAGCGAAGCAGCTTGGAGGAACCGACCGCGGAACCGCAATCGGATCGGTAGCCAGCACCGAGCCGACGCGGCAAAAAGTGGGAGTCCAGACAGGCAAAGTTTGCGGTATGTGAGGGCCGCCGCGTTGCAACTGATCCAGCTCGGGCGAGCAACCCGATGAGAACATTCGGGATCACAGGTGCAAGCGCACCCATTGATAGCGAGCGGGAGCGCTCGCATGGTTTGTTCGGAAAGGATTCTGAGAAATGGTTGTTCACTCGTTCACAATAGCCGCCAGAAACTGTTGCCTGCTGGCAGCGGTTGTTACGTCGACCGCCGGTGCCGCCGGACCTTTCCGAATGCTGGTCCAGGAGGCTCCCGAAACGAAAGCTCCGCTGAGCGACGGCGCAAAAGTTCCAGCAACTCCGCTCCCCGCCGACCTTCGCACCGAGGCAGAGCGGATCAAGAACGTCAAGGAACTGGCGGGAGATTCGATCTTCGGCGAAAACCGTTTCCCCAAGGTCGAAGGGAACCAACTGCGTCTGCCGTCGCTGGTCGCCCCGACTACTCAACAAGTCGACATCGGTAACGGGCAGACTCCCAAGAACAACGCGGATCTGGTGATGACGAACACCATCCCGCTGCCCGAAGGGTACGATCGTTCGGGAAACTGGGTCTACTCTCAATACGACTGGCAGGCCGCCAACACATTTTCGCATCCCCTGTACTTCCAGGACGCGATGCTTGAACGCAACGGGCATGAGCTGAAATATTGCCTTCAGCCAGCTCTTTCGGCCGCGCGGTTCTTCACGACCATCCCAGCACTCCCGTACTTGATGACGATCCAACGCCCTTGCGAATACAACCACACTCTGGGCTACTATCGCCCTGGAACCCGGGCGCCAAACCTGCTGCAACGCCCTCCGTACCAACGCGACGCGGTACTGAATCAGGCAGCCTGGACGACCGGTGCCGTCTTCCTGATCCCTTAAGCTGCTGAAGCCCCCCGGTAGACGAAAACGGGGACGATTCGACACCGAAACCTACCGAATCGTCCATTTCCAGCGTTGCTCAAACGCTCGGGAGAAGATAGCCTGGGAGGTTCCGTTACGAACCATAATATTGCAGCCCTCGGATCTCGAGCCATGTTTTACATCCTCTTTCTGATCGCCACTGCGACCCGCCTGATGCCGCACCCGCCAAACCTCGTTTGCGTCGGCGCGATCGGCTTGTTCGCAGGGTGTTATTTGCGAGGCCGAACGGCATGGCTGCTGCCGATCGGAGCGATGTTGGCTAGCGATGTCATCGGGCACGTCCTCCGCCTGCCCGGCATGGGCTTCTACAACCCAGCCGTCTTCTGCATGGTCTACGCGGGGATCGCCGCGTCGGCGTTGATCGGCCGAGGACTAGCAAAAAACCGCACAGCAGCCCGGATCGGCGGAGCGGCAGTCGCCAGCTCGATCGTCTTCTTCCTGGCCAGCAACCTTGGCGTTTGGTTCGCCGGCCAATACCCGCCGACCGTCGCAGGGCTGATCGCCTGCTACACGATGGCGATCCCCTTCCTGACAAACACCCTGATTGGGAATCTGCTCTATTCGGCCGTTCTGTTTGGAACGTACGAGTTCTCGCAATCTCAATGGCCAGCGCGACTGACCCGCTTGGTCAGCAAGCAGCCCGCGATGCAACCGGCATTTGCTCGCAAGTCTTGAGCTTCAAATGCCAATATTGAATTAGTCCCTGAGTCGCCGGCGCGATTCGATCGGCCGACGTCCCGGCTTGCATGCTGCAAGTTACGGAAATCGGTCCCGAATCGCCGTTGCAAAACGGCGCAAGATCGGTACACTTAGGGGCCAGAATCAAAACGTGATCGAAATATTTTGATAACAATGGAATCGCTAGTGACGGAGTCAATGCGCTAGCAATTGATTGACGCGGCCGGAGCCTTGGATGGCTGTAGCGACTTGATTCGACCGGTGCCCATCAAGCAAATTCCGCCGTTAAAATTATGTAGGCCCCAATGACAATTACGATAGAACGAAAAGCAGAACTGATCGAAGAGCACAAGCACTCCGCAGGCGACAATGGGTCGTCGGAAGTGCAAATTGCGATTCTCACCGAACGGATCAATGGCCTGACCGACCACATGCGGACGCATAAAAAAGATTATGCCAGCCGCCGTGGCCTGCTGGGTCTGGTCAGCCGACGCCGTCGGCTGCTGGATTATCTACGGAACACCGATCCACAGCGATATATCGAGATCATCGCACGCCTCGGTATCCGAAAGTAACAAGCGACTCGCCTTCTTTTTGCGGTCGCTTCGACGGCCCCAAGGGAAGGGGCCGTCCTGTCGGTGAATATGCGCCAGCAACTGGGCTGGCGCTGTCTTCTCATCGATCCTCTTTGTCCACTCTGTCATTCTTGGCACAGGGTGTGTCGACATACACCGGTCGCCGCTCTCCCGTTCCTCGCACTGCACCCTCGAAGGTTCAGTCCGTCTTTATCCACTCTGTTCGCACGGGAACGCGGCAACATCAGACCGAACATAAAAAGTGAACAGTGAAAATAGAAGTAGTTTGTAGGTTTAACGAGAAGGAAGAGTAGAAAGTGAATAAATTTCGAGTTGAAAAGAAGATTGGCAAGAACACGCTGATCCTAGAATCGGGGCAATTGGCAAAACAAGCTGCGGGCTGCGTAACCATCCAATACGGCGAAACCGTCGTCTTGACCGCTGCGGCTACTAGCGCACCGCGACCCGGCTTGGACTTCTTCCCACTGACATGCGATTATCGCGAGCGGATGGCTGCGGCCGGTAAGTTCCCAGGCGGTTTCCTCAAGCGTGAGGGACGCCCGACCATGAAAGAGACCCTGACCGCGCGATTGACCGATCGCCCGATCCGCCCACTGTGGCCAAAGGGCTACAAGGAAGAGGTTCAAGTCCAATCGTTTGTCCTCAGCAGCGACGGCCAAAACGATGGCGACGTGCTGGCGATGAACGGTGCAGGTTGCGCACTGTTGATCAGCCCACTGCCATTCCAAGGCCCCGTCGCTTCGGTTCGCGTTGGCAAGATCGACGGCGAATTGGTCGCCTTCCCAACCGTTGACGACCTCGACGAAAGCGAATTGGACCTGATCGTCAGCGGCACCCAAGACGCCGTCACGATGATCGAAGGCTTCGCTCAAGAGATGCCCGAAGACGAGATGGTCGACGCGATCCTCTTCGCTCACGGCGTAATCCGCGAGATCATCGCACTGCAACAAGAACTCTACGATCTGGTCAAGCCAGAGAAGATCGAATACACGCCGCCAGAAGACGACGGCCTGTTCGATCGCCTGAAGAGCGCTTATTACCAAGAGTTCAAGTCGCTCAAGCAAACCGCTGGCAAGCAAGACCGCGCCGAAGCGTGCAAGGCACTCAAGGAACGCGCTAAAGCTGAGATCATCCCCGATCCAAACGCTGAAGGCGCTGTCTGCCCGAACCGCTTCTCGCACGAATGGCACGAACTCGATTCGCTGATCGTCCGCGAACTGATCCTCGCCGGCACTCGCCCCGACGGCCGCGACCATGCCAGCCTGCGTCCGATCTACTGCGAAACCGACCTGCTGCCACGCACCCACGGTTCTTCGCTGTTCCAACGCGGTGAAACTCAAGCGCTGATCACCGTCACCTTGGGAACCAAGCGCGACGAACAACGCGTCGACGGACTGCACGACGAATTCAGCAAGAAATTCATGCTGGATTACAACTTCCCATCGTTCTCGGTCGGCGAATGCCGCCCGATCCGTGGCCCAGGACGTCGCGAAATCGGACACGGTGCTTTGGCTGAACGCAGCATCGCACCAGTACTGCCCGATGCGGACACCTTCCCCTACACGATCCGCGTGATCAGCGACATCCTGGAAAGCAACGGATCGAGCTCGATGGCTTCGGTTTGTGGTGCTACTCTGGGCCTGATGGCGGCTGGTGTACCAATCACCAACCCCGTCGCTGGCATCTCGGTCGGCCTGGTCAAAGAGAACGACAAGTGGGTCCTGATCACCGACATCCTGGGCGACGAAGATCACTTCGGCGACATGGACTTCAAGATCTCGGGAACACAAAACGGTATCACCGGCATCCAACTGGATCTGAAGATCTGGGGCATCAGCGAAGACATCATTCGCGCCACCCTGAAGCAATCGCGCGAAGCTCGCATCGAGATCCTTCGCAAGATGCTGACCACGATCTCGCGTCCTCGCCGCGAGATCGCTGCAACCGCACCACGCCTGCTGCGCACGAAGATCGAACCAGCGAAGATCGGCATGCTGATCGGCCCTGGCGGCAAGAACATCCGCGGTATCCAAGAATCGACCGGAACCGTGGTCGAAGTCGACGACGACGGCAACGTATTGGTCGCCAGCGACAACCTGGAATCGGCTCAAGAAGCGATGAAGTTGATCGAAGCTTGCACCGCAACCGTTCAGATCGGCAAGATCTACGACGGTACGGTCAGCAGCATCAAGGACTTCGGGGCGTTTGTTGAAATCCTGCCCGGACGCGACGGCCTGGTTCACATCAGCGAACTGTCCAGCGGATTCATCAGCGCGATCGACAGCGTCGTCAAGGTTGGTGATCCGATGAAGGTCTTGGTCATCGACATCGACGAGCACGACCGCGTCAAGCTGAGCCGTCGTCAAGCGATCGACGAACTGGGCATCGAAGACGAAATGGCTTCGGCAGTCGAAGAAGGCGGAGAAGACCGTGGCGGCAGCCGCGACGGTGGCGACGACGATCGCCCTCGCTCGCGTGGACGTCGCAGCGGCGGCGGTGGTGGCGGCGGACGCGGACGCGGCCCACGTCGCGACTAAGCTCTCCTCAAGCTTTCAATCCTGAAAGCTGAAGAGCCTAACAGCCAAAGAACCTAAAATTTGCAAACCGTCGCCTGGATTCAGGCGACGGTTTTTTCGTTGGATTCACCAACCGCATCGCACACCAACACGAAACACCGACTCCAACAGCACTCGGCACGGAACCAGGGGACCGGTCATCGCGACGGTCAAAAAGCCCCAAACCAACAACAACCTTCACTCTCGCGACAACAGCAACAACTCTGGTCGCAGACGAAACTCAACCATTGCGGACCCTCATCGCTGCGGTTTGTGCCGACACAAAACAACGCCAGCGACCAGCCTGCATTGCCAACCGAAACGTCCCATCTTCAACCAACCGTCGCCAACGGGCTCGCTCTGCAGACGGCCGCGAGCGCGACAGCTGTAGCCCCACCGAAATCGCCCCCTTATGATAGAGACATTCACGGCGACGCTTCGAGCCGAACCGTCGCATGCAAAAGACAAAAACCCTTCCTCTACTGAAACCACATCACTACACCCGAAAGGTATCAACCGATGGCAATCGTGCTGCATGAAGATTTCGACACCGGGCTACTGGAAGTTAAAGTCAGCGACAAACTGAGCAAAGAAGACTACGAGCATTTCGAACCGGCGGTCGAACGCCTGATCGAATCGTGCGGCAAAATCAAAATCCTGCTCGAGATGCACGACTTCCACGGCTGGGAGATGGGAGCCGTCTGGGAAGACATCAAGTTTGCGACCAAACACTGCCGCGACATCGAAAAGATCGCGATGGTCGGCGAAACCAAATGGGAAAAATGGATGTCGGCGATCTGCAAGCCGTTTACCATGTCGACGATCAAATATTTTGACGCCGGCCAGGACCAAGAAGCCCGCCAATGGCTGGCATAAGCGGCGCCAGCAACGCGAACTGAAAGCGATGCCGTCGTTCAACCTATCGATGACTGAAGCGACAACCAGCATCGATCGACGGCAAATAGAGAAAACCGCCAAGCAAAACTAGCTTGGCGGGGGAGGTTGGACCAAGCACAAACAGAGCCCTGCAGCGGCAGACTTCGCCCGCTAGGCAGGTGCACATACAACCAAACATCACTCACACAACCGACCCGAAACCAATCAGACCAAGCTGCGAGCCGCTAAACCGCCACGCACAGTGCTTCGACAACCCGAAAGCACACTTCAGCTATCCGGCAATTCGTCATAGGCGACACTAAAAACCTCCGGTGCGTAGTACGTCTTTGGCGACACTCCACTCAGCTCTTTAAGGATCCCAGCGTCTGCCAACCTTTCCATGTCCGATTTTGCTGTTGGATAGGAAATGCCCAGCAACTCCGGCACATCTGACACCCGGATAAAAGGAGACCTGAAAATTTCCTCCATGATTGTGTACAACCGAACATTCCCGCCGACCTTATTGAGCCGGCCGTTGAAGTCCTCACGGATCGCCAACAGTCGCTCACATCGCGTAATCGTAGCTTTCGCTTGAGCTACTGTCGCATGCAAGCAAAACTCAACCCAAGCCGACCACTTAGCCTGAGTACTGACCTGGAAAAGCCTGTCAATGTACTCGTCGCGATGCTGCTCAAAGAACTCGCTTAGATAGAGCCAAGGCTTCGTCATCGCACACTTCTGCTGCATCATGATCGCAAGCAGCAGGCGGCCAATTCGCCCATTCCCATCGTTAAAAGGGTGAATTGTTTCAAACTGATAATGCATCAGGAAGCAGTTCACCAAGGGATCGTAGCGAGAATCTTCTACATGAAAGTAGCTTTCCATTTCGTACAAGCACCCCATAACGCTCTCGGGTGGCGGTGGAACAAACCTCCTGGAGCCTCCTATGGCAACTTGACAGTTTCGAAAATTCCCTGGATTCTTGTCGCGACCACGCACACCACCAAGCAAGATTCGATGCATATCTCTCAGTAGACGCAGGCACAGCGGGCGACTGTCGTTCACTCCCAAATGCAGGGCACGGCGATAATTAAAAACTTCCCGGTGATCGTTCCTAGGATCCCGGTCAGACGTCGGCACCCGTGGCTCCAATTCAAACAACAGCAACTCCTGAGGCGTCGCGTACGTTCCCTCAAGCCGCGACGAGCGAATCGCCTCCCGATCTTCAAGCGGTCGCAAGAGAATGCCAGGGTTAGGGAGAACCCTGCCGATCCCCTCCAATATGCCAATCTGGCTCTTCGCTTCGGCAAGAAGCGGCCAAAGCCGCCCCGGAAACTCCCACCCCGGCGGGAGCGAGTCGGGCACAAATGCGATTTCGTTGCCTGCAATCGAAACGATCGCTCCGGGACTGACTTCCGAAAACAGCGATTTCTTCACGATTCACCAAGCTCAAATGGCCTCGATTAAAAAAAACACCCCTAAATTTTAATCGAGGCGAGGCGTATTAAAAAGCCAGCGGCAGCACGAACAAGCCCCTCCCTTGCCATCGCCGCAGTCGCGATGCTCCCAGACTGCCGCCCTCGATCGAAAGCAGGACGCGACTCCGAATGCGACCACCCCCTTCCGCTGTCTGCCTGGCGGCAAGCACCTCAGCTGACCACCGCGTCCGAACTACCGCCCCGCAACTGACAACCGAACAACTTCGGGCAAGCGACCGCAATCCTGCTCTGCTGACAGCAAGAGGCTCCAAAATCAAGCACGACAGGGCCAAAAGCGGCCAACCACAGCCCCCTCTCTCGGCTACAATGCCACACCCCCGCGGAAATACGAACAGGGAAAAGCGAGACACCCTAAATCGCGGCTGACTTGCACCATCGAAACAGCTCAGGCGAAATCGGCATGAAGTTGAGATTCAGGCGAAGCATCAAACCCCCCTTCGGTCGGTTCACGGTGACGAATCGCAACATCACCCAATCGTTCAGAACCCCCATCGGAACTTTCAGCAATCCACTATTCAGTAGTTCACGATCACGGAAAGGAACAGCAAACGGCGGATCGAGCCTGGGATGCCTCGGGGGCTTGGCAGTCTGCCTGTTTGCTGCGTGCTGTGGTTTCTGGGGACTCCTGGAGTTCATTTCGCCGGCGGCAACAAGCCGGACCAACAACGCTCCAGCCACAAGCATCGAAGTGGTTGATTCAGATGCGGCGAAGGAGGCAACCAGCACAGCACGGAACCTAACGCCAGCACCTGCCGAGTCGCCCGACGCAACTGATGCGTTGCAAACTCCTACCGCAACCAGCGCTCAAGAATCACCACCAAGCACCATCGCATCAACAGTTCCCGATAAGCCAAAACAGTCACGCCTACCACGACCTCGATTGCGAACCTGGACCACGAAGGGCGGCAGCAACACTGTCAACGCAACGCTTACAAACTTCAACGAAACTCATGTACAACTGCTGCGTGCGGACAACGGGACCCGCGTCGCAGTCCCGATAAACCTGCTGTGTCTAGCAGACCAGCAATACGTTGATGCCATCTCCGCTCCACCTCACAGTGAAAATGCCATCTTACATGTCGGGACCGTGCACAGGGTGAAGGACGGCGATACTGTAGATTTCCACTCAGTCAATGGAGAGCAATTTACTCTCAGACTAGAAGGAGTCGACGCTCCGGAATCGACCCAGCAATTCGGCCCTGAAGCAACTCGCTGGCTGACAAACCATGTTGACGGAAAGCTTTTGCGAGCCGAAGTCACAGGCCAAGACAGGTACGGCCGGGCGTTAGGAAACCTGTACATAAGCAAGGACTGGGTGAACGAATCTCTCGTCAGCGCCGGATACGCATGGCACTACGTCGAATACAACAAAGACATCAGGCTTGCCAACGCACAAAACGCTGCCAGGGGGCTTGCGAAAGGCCTGTGGCGGGACGCCAAGCGAGTCACCCCCTGGGACTACCGCAACGGGCAACGAATAGCGACCGCACTCCCAGCCAATGTTCCAAGCACGCGAGAAAATGAAGTAACAGTTTTCGTTACTGACACCGGAACAAAGTACCACCGCGCAGGCTGTCGCCACCTTCGCAAAAGCAAATACGCAATGCCATTGAGTCGCGCTCGATCTGCTTATGAACCATGTCGCGTCTGCCACTAAAAAGGCCAACCACAACGACAATCACCGCCAGGCCCCCCCTTGGCATGACGCCAGAACGCGGCCAGCGCTTTGTTGACGGCGGTTTCGTCTACCGTTAATGACTCGGGCTGGCGATCGCGACTGGGATACTCACCGACCAGCCGATCGCATTCGCGGCGGCTGACAGCGGTTCCATGGGGCCCCACACAATGATCGCGGCCACGGACGTTGACGATGGCTTGCCCGCTCGATTTATGCTTACGGTATTTGGGCAGCGATTTAGACAGTCGAGGCGTGTGCTTCGTCTCCTGATTCTCCCAAAACGGTATGTACCGTCTTGGGTCCTTAGGAAAACGTCGCACGGACAGAAGGTCCGGTATCGTTTTGAGTAACGATTCGACTGGTTTTTATGAAGTGGTCGGGGGCGGGATCGAACCGCCGACACATGGATTTTCAATCCATTGCTCTACCAACTGAGCTACCCGACCTTGTCGCAAAGGTGAGAAGGGATTTTGATTCCAACTGCACATTGTGTCAATCGGTCCCCCGGGGGCAAATGTTCTCGAAAGTCGAAGAAATAGACAGTTTTTCCGACAGGATGGTTTGGTGGGGCAAATTTATTGCTTCGCGGTGGGATGGATGTTCGCGTTGATTGATGCCATGTTTTATACTGCAACCTAGGAGATTCCCCGTTCTGTGGCTCACAAGATTCCGCAGCCGGCGAAATTCCAGACGTTTTCCAACTTATGAATGGGCCGATCGGCCCGTCGGCTCTATTTTTTTGCCCATAAACGGATCGGCCCCCGATTCTGGTCGGCTCGCGGCCCACCACCCCATGACTCTCGCGATCGATCGCCGTCGTCGCCTGTTCCGTCACCCAAATATCCCCAGTCATCATCCATGTCGGTCGCAGACCCTTCGTCTCATTCCAAGGAACACCCGCAGCGGTCGCTGAGGATTTCGCAGTTCGACCAGGTCAGTTCGATGCTGATGGCGCTGCTGGTCTTCGTCGGCTTCTTCGTCTTCTTCATGTTCATGATCTGGTTGCTGGATCGGTTGAACTTTAGGACCGGCGAAGTGGTTGTGGCGATCGTCGAAGAGGCGGCTGGCCGCGGCGAAAACGCCGAGGGATTCGAACGCGATTTCGAACCACCCGGAGAGGAAGAGGTCTCCGAGCTGACCGAACCCACGCTGACCGACACCCTGCAAGCGGTCACCGATGCTGTCAGTTCGGTCGCGGCGTCACTCGATTCGATGAACACCGACGCATCGGCTTCGACGACCGGATCGGGGCAGGGAGACAGTCGCCCGCCGGGTCCCGAGGGGGAGGGAGAAGACATTATCCCGCGATTTGAGCGGTGGAACCTGAAGTTCCAAGCGAAATCGATGGTGGCGTATGCCGAACAACTCGACTTCTACCAGATCGAACTCGGCGCGATCGGCGGCTCGACCGAGGGCGTCGACTACGCCTCGAACCTCGCCAAATCGCCTAAGAAGAAGCACAACCCCGACACCTCGACTGAAAAACGGCTCTACTTTCGCTTCACGCAAGCCGGCCCGCTGGAACGCTGGGACAAGTCGCTGCTAGGCAAAGCGGGAGTTGGCGTGGGAGCGGGGCGGCACGTGCTGAAGTTCATCCCGCCGAACCTCGAGAACATCCTGGCCCACACGGAATTGGAATACGCCAAGGAGAAGGGCTACCAGAGCGTGACGCAGATCGCCAAAACGATCTTCGAATCGCAACCCGGTGGCGATGGGCATCACTTTGTCGTGATCGAACAACGCTACCGGAAACCGAAGTGACGCACCTGCAACCGCTACCTGGCCGGCTATAATTTAAGGAATCGAATTCCCACGCCCCCACGTCGGCTTGCCACGAGTTCGTGGGTGAATATGCTCGTATGAATACGGGTTTCCCCGAGACCTCCAGCCTCCACTACTCTTCAACCTTGGAACGTCTCCATCGATTCGACGCAGCGGCATCGTTCGCTTGTTTGAATCAAAATCCCGTCGAATTTAGCAAACGCTCCAAAGAAATTTTCCTCGATTCGAGACCACGCCTCTATGTCTGCGATGCTGCTGGCCAAAGCCGACGTTTACACAATGATCGCCAACTCCATTTACTTCGCCTTGGCGGCCGTCGCCTTGTGGGGTATCTACTGCGTGGTGATCGTATGGACACGCGTGGCGGCAAAGCGTTTTAAGTCCGAAGACATACAAAACGATTACCTCGACGACATGGCGGAGCCGCTGGAAGCGGGCGACTTTGAAGCCGTGCTGGAGCTTGTCGAAGGGGACGCTCGAGCGATCCCGCAGATGGTCGAACTGGCCGTCGAAAATCGCGAACTCGGTTACCAAAAAGTCAAAGCGTTGGTGATCGAACGCTTCCAACGCGACGTGATCGCCGACCTCGAACACCGGCTCAGCTGGATCTCGACGGTGATCAAAAGCGCGCCGATGATCGGGCTGTTCGGAACGGTATTCGGCATGATGGGAGCGTTTAAAACGCTGGCGACCGCCGAATCGGTCGACCCCACGATGCTCGCCGCCGACATTAACGTCGCGCTGCGAACGACGGCTTGCGGGCTGGCGATCGCCGTTCCGTTGATCATCGCGACGGCCAGCGTGAACATCCGGATCAGCAAGATGGAAGATCTGGTCGGGGCGGGGCTGAATCGCTTTTTCGAAGCGTTCCGATCCGGGCTCTCGCGACCTCGCTAATCGCCTTCGGCTAGCAAACCTTTTCCATCCCGTCCCCGTTCGAGTAACCGACCATGTCCACAGCGGCCCCGATCGACGAAATCGACGACGACCCGCCGATCATGACCTCCACGCGGTCCGATGATGACGAGATGGACATCACGCCGATGATCGACATCACCTTCCTGCTGCTGATCTTCTTCGTCGTCTGTTCCAAGATGGATCCATCGCAGACAACCAACCTGCCGCTGGCCGATAATGGGCTCGCAGTTTCGGCAAAAGATTCGGCAGTGGTTAAAATGAAACGGGGAACCGGCGAGACGGCTGAATTGCAATCCAACGATGGCGTCACCTTCTCCAACGATCCCGAAGCACAACTCGAAGCGATCACCCGCTACATCACCCGCGAACGCGAATCGGGCAAGGCGAAGATCATGCTGATGTGCGAGAAGGATGTCCGGAGCGGCGAGGTGACGCGCGTGCAGAAAATGCTCGGCGACGCTTTCCCCGAAGTGGAACAAACGTATATCGCGGTCAAAGAGGAATAGGGATCTGATTTGATGAGCATGACCTGCCCGCGGTGCGGTGCCCAAACGCAAGGCGTCCGTTGCGAAAGCTGTGGTGCCGATCTGCCCACCGCCGACGCGATCCCCGTCGCTTCAGAGCCCTCGGCGGCTGAACCGATCGAAATCGAAGCGACCGACGACGGCAGCGATGCCGCGGAGGCCGAGACCGTCGAAGCCGCCGCCGCCGAACCGGCGGCGACAGAAGCTCACGCCTCGGTCGAGACCACCGCGACCGCTCACCATCACGGACACGCGATGGCCGAAGCTGTCAACGCGACAAACTTTGGCATCGAAGAAGAGGTTGCTCCCGACGATCTGCAGATGAAGGGCAAGATCCGCGACGATTCGGAACTGGATATGACGCCGATGGTCGACGTGACCTTCCTGCTGCTGATCTTCTTCATGGTCACCGCGTCGTTCAGTCTGCAAAAGTCGATCACGATGCCGCGAGAACAGAGCGAAGCGCCTAGCACCAACCAACAGGACGAACCCGAAGAGGAGATCGATCTGGTGACCGTCCAGATCGACGAATTTAATTCGTTCACCGTGTTGGCTGCCGACTGGGAGCGCGAGGTTCCCGGTAAACAAAATTTGATCCGGGCGTTGAAAGAAGCAAAACCCGAATCCGAAGCTCGATTGAAGATCGAGGTTCACGAAGACGCCGTGATCGAAGCGGTCGTCGATGCGATGGACGCTGGAGCGGAAGTCGGTTTTTCCGAGATCCAGAAATCTGAGGTAAAAGGATAGTTGATGTCACAGTCTGTGCTCGCACGCGAATTGATCGCCCTGATTGAACGCCGTGGTCTGTTGGACCAAGAGATCGTCGATGCTCTAAACCAACAGATGGAAGAGGGTGGCGCGCGGGTGACTCCCGAAGCGGTTGCAAAACTGCTGGTCGATAACGGACACCTGACCCGATACCAAGCGACCAAATTGATCGGCGAATTGCGATCCGAACAATATCAAGAGGAAACCGAAGCCGTCGAGGCGGTGGAAGTTGCCGAAGAGCCCGAATTGCTGCTCGACGATGAAACCGATGCGGCGATGGCGATCGAAGCCATCGAGGTCGAACCGGTCGAAGTCGAACCGATCCAGGCGGACATTGTCGACGCTCAGATCGTCGACGCCGAAACGGTGGAAGCCGAACCGATCTCGGGGGACGAAGCGACCGACAAACCGAAGCGTTCGGCCAGCGGCACCCGCCGCACGGCAAAACGCAAGTCGACCGAGCCTGAAAAAAGCGTCTGGGATTCGTTCAAAATCTACGGCGTCGCCGGCGCGATCCTGGCCTGCTTGCCGCTGGGTTGGTTCTTCTGGAACTACATCAACAAGGGCAACGCTGCCGAATACATGGAGCGAGCCAACGGGCTGTACGCTCAGGAAAATTACACCGGCGCGAAACAGACCTACCAGGATTTCCTCGACAACTTTGGCGAAGAGACCGAAGACTCTTCGAAAGCTCGCGTCCGGATCGCGATGTCGCAGCTGTACCAAACGCTGCAGAACACGACCGATCCCGAAAAGTTCCTAACAACAGCGACTACCCTGCTGCCAACGGTCATCAATGAAGAAGCGCTCGGCGAAAACCGAGCCGACTTGGCGGGGCTGTTGGTCGAGGTGGCGGAGAAGTTTGTCAAGCAAGCCGACAAGACAGTCGACGCCAACGAAAAAGAAAAGATCATCGGCCAGTTGGATCAACAGATGGAATTGATCGCCGAGCCGAGCTACGTTTCCAGCGAACTGCGCGAGAGCTTGGGCAAGCGTTTAGCGATCATCCAAGAGGATCGGCTGCGAGTCACCCGCGACATCAGCCGCGACCGCAAACTGGCTGATACCGTCGCCGCGATGAAGAAGGCGTTGGAGGCGAAGGACACCAAGACGGCTTACGCGGCGCGGAAACAGATCATCCGCGAATACCCACGTCTGCACGACGAATCGCAGATGACCGCGTTGATCGCCGAAGCCAGCAAGCTGCAACAGGAACTTGTCAAAACTGGCGTCGCCGAACTGAAGGTATCGACCGACGAACTGGAGACCAAGATCCGTAAATCGATCGTGCTGGCAAACCAGTCGGGACGGTCACTCAACGAACTGGGCGATCTCGTCTACTTCGTCCGCGTCGGCGGATCGGTACAAGCCCTCAAAGCCTCCAACGGCTCGCTGCTGTGGCGGCGTTTTGTCGGTTACCGCGACGAACATCCACCGACCGCTCTGGGCGAAACACCCGAGGACGGCGTGCTGCTGTCGGACGGTTCGCAATTGGAGGTCCAGCGATTGTCGGGAGCCGATGGCAAGCTGCAATGGCGAGCCGCGATCGGCGAGACCTTCACCCGTCCAATCGTCGCCGACGAAACGATCAACTTCAGCACGCATTCGGGCAAAGTCGTCTCGTTGGACGCCGAAACAGGCAAGACGCAGTGGGTCTCCCAGATCCCACAAGCCCTGGAAGTCAGCCCCGGAACCGAAAGCAGAAAGGGTCTGTCGGTCTCTTACGTTCCCGGCGATCACAGCAACCTGTATGTGTTGGATCACCGCAACGGCAACTGCATCGAATCTTATTACGTAGGGCACCAAGAGAAATCGATCCGGGTTCCGCCGACGTACCTGTTAAACCATGTGTTTGTCTTCGAAAACCGGTCGAGCGATTATTGCTTGATGCACGTGTTGCAAACTGACAAGCGAGGCCATGAACTCAAACAAGCCCAAACCAGTTTCCGCTTAACCGGCAACGTCTTGGTCGCGCCGCAGATCGAAGGCCGACGCTTGATCGTCGTCACCAACCTCGGCCAGATCTCGGTATTCGAAGTCGAACCAACCGCAGAGACGAACAAGGTCAGCAAGGTTGCCGAACAGGTTCCTTCGTACAGCGAACCGACGCTCACGCAGATGACGATCGATCGATCGCAGATGTGGGTCACCGGCAGCCAGATCATGCGTTTCGATCTGCAGATCAACACGGGCCGCGTGATTCCGGGCGAAGTGAAATATGCCGGCGATGTCTTCTCGGCTCAACCGAAACTGATCGGCAACGCACTGATTCACGCTCGCGTTGTCAGCGGCACCAAAGGGATCCGCGTGACCGCGGTTGAGCCCAAGACGATGGAGGTCTTCTGGCAAACCGACCTCGGTGTCCCCACGGCGTTTGTTGCTAAAAACGGATCGACGCTGCACGCCGCGACTTCGCAGGGAGCACTCTACGAGATCGACTCCGCCTCGATCGCTTCGGGAGCGACCAAGAAGCCGGTGGAGAATCCGGGCGGCCAGGGACACGGGATCCAATTTGTTTCGCCGATTTCGTTTGGCGAGAACACCAAGATCATGGTTAACCAAACCAAGCCCGACCAGATCGCTGTCTACGATCCGTCGCGCGAGAAACAAAAGCTGCGGCTGGTCAAACTGGCGCTCCCCGACGGCCGTCCCACCGCCGATCCACTGGTCGTCGGCAGAGGACTGTTGATGCCGCAGGACAGCGGCCGGATTGCGATGATGGACTGGCAGAGCGGTCGGATGCTTTCCAACCCGTTCCAACCATCGCTGAAGCCCGACGAAAAGGTGACCTGGACGACGATGGCCGCGCTGCCAAGCGATCCCGAACAGGTGATCTTTGGCGACAACCGCAAGAAGCTGTATCGCGTGCGAGCTGGCGACCAGATCCGCCAACTTTCCGACAACGATGTCGAACGGCCACTGTTGGGCCCGCTGACCATTGTCGGCGACCAGGTGCTGGCGATCGCATCGGGCCCATCGGCCGACATGCTGCTGACCTTTGATTCCAACAGTCTCAAAGCCGGCACCGAATTGCTGCTGGAAGGACGTGTCACTTGGGGCCCAAAAACGATCGATTCGGTCGCTTTGGTCGCCACCGATAACCAGAAACTAACAGCCTTCGATTCGACGGGCAAAGCTGTTTGGCAGGTCGATCTGCCCGCGGGCAAACCGGTTGGAGATCCGTTGCCGGCCGATGGGTCGCTGCTGCTTGCCGGCGAACAAGGCTGGGTCCTGCGGATCGATCCGAGCAACGGCCAACTGCAGGGAAAAACCGATATCGGGCAACCGCTTTCGGGCACGCCGCTTGTGTTTGGCAGCGTTATCGTCGTCCCGGGAGCCGAGGGAATCGTGTTCGCTATCGATCCTCCGGCCAACGTAAACTGAGCTGACCGTCGTGGCCAATCGGGCCGTGCAACGCTTCGCTAAAATCATGGACTTGAAATTTAATACGATGCCAATCCCAAGCCTGATAGACTCACGAAACCGCTTCGCCTCGGCGTGGGTTTTGTGTCTGTGCGTCGCGATGTGGTTTGGCAGCAGTCCCGTCGCGAAGGCTCAAAACGATGCGCAAGGTCCCGTTCCAACCGGAATGGAACTGTTGGATGTCGAACCGTTTGATATCGTTCGGTTCACCGAGAAAGCTGGCGGCGGCGCCGTCCGTACGATCCCCTTCAACTTCCCCAACCGCAAGTTGCCGATCAACCCCAAGGGGAAATTGATCATGAACCTTGTTGGGCTGGAGGGGACCAAATACGAAGCCGATTGGAAGGACATCGAAACGATCGAGCTTTGGGAAAAGCGGCTGCAAGCCGAAGTCCAAAAGATGATCGGCGAAAAACGCTTCGACGATGCCTATCCGCTGCTGGCGATCCTGTTGCGCGATTACCCGCAGATCGAAGGACTCGACCAACTGCGCACCGACTACATGTATCGCAACGCCGCCGATTCGCTCAAACGCGGCGAATATAAGCACACCCTGGCGATGCTCGAATCGCTCCGCCAACACAACCCGACGTTTAACACCGCGATCGTGCTGCGGGTGATCGGAGCGGTGACCGACAAACTGATCCAAGAACTTGTCGATGGCGGACAACTGGAATACGCCCAGAAGCTGCACGCGCGACTCGAGAGCGATTACCCCGACGGCGAGATCTCCTCGATTCCCAAGTGGGCCGACGTCTTCTTGAAGATGGCGACCGAAAAGCGTGAAGCCGCTCTGGCGGCTCGCAAGAAAGGCGACATGCGAGCGGCGCGAGCGTTGTCGCGGGAAAGCTATGCGATCTGGCCGCGGATCGAAGGGGGCAAGGAGTTGATCGCGCAGATCGACGCGGAATACCCGTTGGTGAACGTCGGCGTTTTGCAAACCGCAACCGTCTTCGACCCGACGCGGATCGACAACTGGTCGGCTCGCCGCGCGGGACGCTTGCTGTACCGAACGCTCTTCGAAATCAGCGGCGCTGGCCCCGAGGGAGGCGAATACGATTTCCTGTTTGGCGATCTCGAGATCAGCGACGACCGCAAGGAACTGTATTTCGACATCGACCTGAACGAACTGCCGCCGTCGTTGGCAACCGCCAATTCGTTTAACGTCTCCGAACTGTTGATGAATCGCGCTCGCCCCGACCACCCCGACTATTCGGCTCCCTGGGCGGCGTTGTTAGACCGCATCGAAATCCCCACGCTGACCAAGATCACCGCATATCTGAACCGTCCCCATGTCGTCCCGCACGCCTTGCTGCAGCGGAAGATCGAAGGGGGCGTCTTCGAAGGCAAACCGGGAGCCCCGACCGGTTCGTACCGCTTCGACCTTCAAAAAGATGGAATCACTCGCTACATCTACACCGGCACGGACTTGAAGGAACACCAACCGCGTGAGGTTGTCGAAATCGAACTCGCCGATTCGGGCGATGCCGTCTCCGGCCTGCTTCGTGGCGAACTCGATGTCGTCGACCAACTGTTCCCCGCCGACGCGGATCGGCTGCGACAGGATCCCCGCGTCAGCGTGAACAATTACCCGCTGCCATCGGTCCACATGTTGGTTCCCTGTTCCGATCACCACTTCCTAGCCGACCGCACCTTCCGCCGAGCGCTGCTGTATGGCATCGATCGCGAGACGATTCTCAGCGGGGAACTGCTGGCCAACAAATCGGTGCAGGGCTGCCAAGTTCTCTCGGGACCGTTCCCCGCCGGGATCGAACTAAACGACCCGTTGGCCTACGCCTACGACGAGACGATTTTGCCGCGTCCCTACGAACCGCGATTGGGCACGCTGTTGATCACGATGGCCCAACAGCAGGCTGCGGCGCTGGCAAAACGGAACAAAGAGGAGCCGCCGGAACTGAAGCCGATCCGAATCGGATATCCCGCCACCGACATCGCCAACGTCGCCTGCGAAGCGATCAAAACGCAGTTGTCACTGCTGAGCGGATTGGAAGTCGAAACGATCAAACTGCCACCAGGGCAAACCTGGCCCGAACCGGGCCAATGCGACCTCGTCTACGTGATGGCAAGCGTCTGGGAACCGGTCGCCGATGCCCGCCGCATCGTCGGCCCCGATGGGCTGGCCAAATCCGACAGCCAGTTGGTCGGGATGGGGTTGCGGATGTTGGAAATGTCGAAAAACTGGAAGGATGTCCGCGACGGCCTCCGCGAACTGCATCGCATCTCGCACCACGAACTCCCCGTCCTGCCGCTGTGGCAGCTCGTCGATTCGTATGCGTTTCGCAAAGACATCCGCGGCGTCGGCCGCAGCAACGTCACGCTGTATCAATCGCTGGATAATTGGCGACTCTCCTCGAGCACAAAATAACGCATGCGATCTTTCGTCAACGGTATCGTCCGAATCTCCTGCCTGCCTTGGCTGGCCCTGCTCGCCTGTGCAGCTCGCGGGGACAATCCGCTTCCCTGGGATTTCAAGCCCTACAATGTGGTCGTCTGGATCGTCGCCGACGACCGGACCGCGATCGACATCCCCGACTTGATTCACAGCCTCGACGAATCGTTTTATAAGTCGCCCGGTGCCGCCTGGAGCCCGGTGGTCGAAGAACCGCCAGCCGAGATCCGTTCGATCCTCTATCGCAACTACGAAACGCTGGAATACGACGATATCGCAGCCCGCGATTACGTCCTGGCGATGAAGCGGAACCACCTGTTTTCGTCGTCGGTCCGCTCGATCGCAACCGCCGCCGACAAGCTGGAATCGATCCCCGGCGATCCCGTCGCGATCGAGACGATGAGCCGAGCGTCTGCCGAAATCCCCAAAGCCAACTGGAACCGGTTCCTCGATTCGTTAACGTTCAAAACGCCCGAGCGTCTAGTGATCGCCGGGGCCGCGCAAGACGGATCCGATGTCGAAATCTATTTCGATCAAACCTTCATCGCTCGCTTGAAAAACGCTTTGGATGAAGGGGCCCCACGGCTCCGCAGCGCCGTCGAAAAGTACAAGGAATCGCTGCCAACCGCCTCGCCTACCGAAGCCCAACGGATCAACAAGATCATCGCCGAGAGCGAGGCTTGGGCGGCGATCAGCGACACGACGACGCTCACCGAAGACCAGCAACTGATCCTCAAGCTCAGCGAGACGCAAGAGCTGACAATCCCAACCGATATCATCCTGCAACCGATTCGCGCAGCGCTGGAACAACGGCAACCATGGGCTGAATTTGTTCAGCAATGGAAGATCGATGAAGACGACAACCTGCACATGCGGCTGCCCGGCACGCAGACGTTCCTGCCGTTGCCCAACCGCGTTTTCAAGGACTTCTACCTGAAGACAGCTCGGCCCGATGGGATCAAAACGCCCGACGGGGCCGTTGGCATCGACAAGCAGGACGAATTCATCAACCAACAGGTTCTGATCGACCAACTGCGCGAGATGATCGTCGAAGGAAACGGTTGGACCAAGTTTGGGACGCGTCTTTCCGCTCAACCCGAAGGCGTGCTGTATCTCGAATCGCAGTGGTCGGTCGGCGAGGAGGAAGAGGTCTACGAGGCGGCTCGCAAGGCCAAGAAGAAGATGGTCAACGACGACCTGATGGACGCGATGATCCTACCCCGCGGGATCGCGTTGAATTTGCAGCCGCAAGCAAAAATCATCGACCCGAAAATCCCCGGCGCCGTCGCGCCAAAGATCGAGAACCCCGACAAAGTCTTTATCGTTCGGATCGAAACCGCCGCATCCCCGATGTCGATCTCGGTCCGCGAACTCGATTGCCCGATGCGGTTCATGGGCCCGATCGTCACCGCGTCGGCGATCGACCAACGCACGCTGGCCGATGCGGTCGCTCGGGCGACGCTGAAGTCGTTCGCGCCGATCGTTCGACTCGATAACGTCGGCAAAAAGAACGCTTCGGGCCGCGTCCGCGCTGGCGGCCTGCTGATGATCGAAAACGCCGAAGGCGAACTGGTGCTAGACGAGTCGTCGCCCGCGGCGATCAAGCCGGGCGATCTGCTGCAACCGATGATTCGCCGAATCGATCGCTTCGGCAACCCGTCGCTGCTGGAGATCGTCGACTTCGCATATCTCAAGGCGGCCGAACTCGATAAGGCCAAGATCGAACTCGATGCCTACGCTGGCCGCGTCGGCACACTGCAGGGTCGATCCGATCGCAGGACGATGCGAACCGCGATGAAGATCCGTCCGTTTTTGGACGAAACCATCGTCCGCTTGCACGCTCAAGGTGAGCCGGACGTGCCGCTGATCGGATACGACATCTTCAGCAAAGAACTCGATTCACGCGAGATGGAGCTTGTCGGACGGACCGACTGGGACGGCCGGATCTGGATCAAAAAGACCGACCAACCGCTGATGCTGCTGTACGTCAAGAACGGCCGTTCAGTGCTGGCGAAACTGCCCGTGGTGCCCGGACAATCGGAGATGGAAGTTGCGGACATCCGCGGCGACGACACGCGTCTGCGAGCCGAGGCCTACCTGAAGGGTGTCGAGAATCAGATCGTCGACCTCGTCGCGATCCGGACCCTGTTGGCCGCACGAATCCGCATCAAGCTGGAGAAAGGGGACCTGGAATCGGCGCGGGAACTATTCCGAGCTCTCAAGGAACAACCAAGCTATACGCTGATCGCCGACGACATGGACTTTCAATCGACGGTCATCCAAACCGAGAGCAAGTCGCAGAACGCGGCGATCCGCCGGATGTTTGGCCGCACCCGCGAACTGCTGAAAGAACACATCTCCGACGCCCTGATCAACTCGCTGCAACGCGATCTGATCGCCGTCGAAAAGGGCGAACCGATGCCGAGTAAAGCAAACGCCGAAGCGGAAACCAATTAGCTCTCCGCGCCGCCGGCGACAACTTCTCGCGTCGCCGGATCAACCAGCGTCGCCGACCACCGCTTGCAGCCCACCGTCGATCAATTCGTAGCGTTGCTGCATCAGGTCGGCCAGGGCCATGCTGTGGGTCACGACGATCAACATCGCGTTTTCCTGCTTCTGCAGATCGACCAACAACCGCCCCACGGTCTCGGCGGTGTTGCGATCCAAGTTCCCCGTCGGTTCATCGGCTAGCACCAGCGTCGGTTCGCAGACCAGCGCCCGAGCAACCGCAACGCGTTCGCGCTCGCCGCCGGATAGCTCGCTCGGCAGATGCTCCAACCGTCCGCTTAGCCCCACGCGATCCAAGAGATCTTGGGCTCGCTGGACCCTCGCCGCCGACGGCTTGCCGTGAGCCAGCGACGGGACCAGCACGTTTTCGATCACCGACAACTGCGGCAGCAGATGATGCTCTTGAAAAATGAAGCCGATCCGTTGGCTGCGAAACAGCGCGATCGCTTCTTCATCCAACGCGTAGGGGTCGACATCGTCCAGCTTCACGCTGCCCGAAGTCGGCCGATCGAGCGAACCGAGGATGTGCAGCAGCGTACTTTTGCCCGAGCCGCTGGGACCGATGATCGCCGCGTTTTGCCCCGCTTCCAATTGCAGCGAAACATCCCGCAACACGACCAAGGGATCGGTCCGCGTTTCATATTGCTTACTGACCTGTTCGACAACCAACTTGCTCATGGATGACTTCTCGCGTCGCGTAGGGATTGCGTTTCGCTAGCGGCTGATTCGCGTCGCCCCAGCTCTGGCCGGCTGGCAAAATCGCAAACAGCCGATCAAGTCATCCTACCGAGAATCTGGGCCATTGCTAGACAGCTTGCTCGCCCGACCCGCTCGCTGCCGTGCAACGCCGACCGTTCGCAGCGAACCGCCGCATCACCGCGGGACGCTCAAACAACTGAAGTGATCCATCGACAGCGTCGCCAGAATCGCTTCGATCTGACTTTGCATGCTTGGATCCTGCTGCATCGCGGCCTTAAAATGCTCGGCCGCCAGCCGCGTCTTTTGATGCTCGCGATAACACTGGGCCAACAGAAAGTGATGCTCGCCAGTCGGTGCGATTTCGACAAGCTGCTGATACGCCTGCTCTTCCAGCAATCGCATCTGCAGTCGCCGGGCGGCAAATCCAACGCCTTTGTATCCGCTGATCAGTCCCGACCGCTTAGCCTGGCCATCGGGCTGCGACATCCAGAACTCCAGCGAACGCCGGTAAGCCGCCATGCTCTCTTCGGGCCGCTCCATCCGCTGGAAACAGAGCCCCTGATAATCGAGCGCCACCGGATGGAAGTTGGCTCCGCGGGTCAACGGCTCGATCCGCCGCAGCGCTTCGTCGTGGCGTTCCAATTGGACCAGCGTCGTGATCTGCTGGGCAATCTCGCCAAGCGACGTCGGCTCCGTCGCGGTTGCCAGTTGATCGATCAATTGAGTTCGCCGCTGTTGCAACTGCGGCAGCAGAGTGACAAGCGGAGTCCCGTCGATCGTTTGCGTTGGTGCCAGCTGACTCAATTGATCCGCTTGCCGCGCGGCCAACGCAATCCGCTGGTTCTGCAGCGATTCGGTCAACGCTTTCTGTAAGTCGGCGGCGACCGCGTGCGCGTAAACTGCGGGAACCAAGATCCACAGCCCCGCAAAGATCGTCCGGCGCGGCCACGCCGATAGGACGCGTTCGATATCTCCGTCGGGCGATAGTGGCTGCTCGCGGTCGCGACGGCCGCCAGCAAGATGAGCGACCAGATTCGCAAAACCAACCGAACCGCTGGCCACACACAAACCGATCGCTCCTCGAATCGCAACGAGACTCCACTCGCTGATCTCACCGCTGGGCAGGGTACTGGCGGCCCAAACCATCAGTGCGACGACGATCCCCCAGCCGCAGAACATCGCCGCGGCGCTGATCCCCAGCGAAGCAGAACGCCCGCGGCGCAGTAGTTCCAGCGCCAACGGAAGACTCAAAAACAGAGTGCACACCAAGACGTCGATTCGAGCAAAAACGAGGATCGCATCGCCGGCTGGCGTCCGCCATTGCAACAGCAGACCGACCGACGAGGCGACCGCGAGCAACGCGACCGCGTGGGGGAGTAACATTCTTGCGACAGGTTGAACCGGCGACATCATGCAGCCTCCACCGCCAGGTCCGCGCGGGATCGTTTGGGTGACTTCCAGATCAACCCGTCGAAACAATAGTGCCAAAAGGCAACGATCATGTTGACCAACAACCAGACCTCAAAGTAACCGCGTGACAACAGGTAATTGCCCACGCCGATCAGCACTACAAACGCGACCAAGAACAGCATCCACATCCCGGCCAGATAGGCGAACACGCCAGGCTGGGCATCGCCAGCACTCGCGGGTTTGCCGCGTGATTGCTGCACACTCCAAGTGACGATCGCCAGGTATTCCAGCGAATGGAATATCGCCGACGCCAAGGCGAGGCGGAGAACCAATTGACTGTCTTGCAGATGGCTGGCGTACAACATCGCGGTGAACAGCCCCATCATGCTGGCCAGATAGGCAAAGCTGGCGATGCCTGAAGCGGCTAGCGAACGCATCTGGAACAACTGTCGCAGCACGAAGTAGAGCGGGATGCCGGCGACGATCAGATCCAGCGGCGCGAAGGCATCCGATCCGGGAAAGGGTCCCTCGGTCCATCCCCAACCGGCCACACGAGCGATCACATACAACACGAATCCACGAAACAACGCCTTCTCGCCCCACGACGCTCCGTTATCGCGATGCTGCGGTTGTCGACGCTGATAGATGCGATAGATGCCGTGATGTTGAGACGAAAAGTGCCAGGCGTTCCAGATGTAATCGATCACGCCCAGACACAACAGCGTGCCGGTTCCGAATCGCAGACACAAGCAACCGGCAACGATCGCTAGCGCCAGGCCAATAAAGAGCCCTCGCCGGTCGGCGGTCTTCTTTTTGTCTAGCCCCACGAGAACCAACGTGATCCATCGATGCGGCGTGGTGATAAAGTAGATCTGCCAAAACGTGAGGCTCTGATGCGTCGTCGCGCCGCCGAAACCATCGATAAACAGGATCAACGGCCAGCAGATGTTGGCGATGAACAGCAGATCGATGAGCGGCGAGAACAGGAAACCGCTGGCCTGATCCCGCGCCGCGGGAACTGCTGCGACTCGCGATCGCACTGACATCGGGGAAAGTTCGGCGCTCAAGGCTTCACCTGCGGCGTGGAGTGTTTTGGTGCGAGAGCCTCGTGAATTCGGATCTCGTGATCATGGAACGCGATCCCCGCCGTCCATTCGGTGGCCGGCATATGACAATCGATGCAATCGCCTTGAGGACTGGCGGTGCACAATGAATCATGTCCCGATTGATGGCACTGTTGGCATTGCTGGATGTAGACGGTGCGGTCGTGCGAGACGGTGTCGTGAGGATCGTGACAGGTCGAACAGGTTAGCTTGTCGGGCGATTCGAGATAACAGCGACTGCGTTTTAAACCATACGGCTGAAAGCGAACCAGTTCGTGCGGCTGTGCCGTCGGCGAGACCGAACTCTCGTCGCGATGACACTGGGCACAGGCATCGATATAAGCTTCGGCAG
Source organism: Rosistilla oblonga (assembly GCF_007751715.1). Lineage (NCBI taxonomy): Bacteria > Pseudomonadati > Planctomycetota > Planctomycetia > Pirellulales > Pirellulaceae > Rosistilla > Rosistilla oblonga. Next base: position 6,767,825 of record NZ_CP036292.1, read on the forward strand.
ATGCATACTGGACCAACGGTTTGGATTCTTCACCGCGTCCCTGATGCGCGAGCAGTGCGTGCTGCTTCCGCGGCCCGTGGCAGCGTTCGCAACCGACATTGGCGACATACAGATCGTTTTGGATCGGCAGCTGAGCCGGCGGGCCGACGGTCGTGTGACAACCAAGGCAGCTGCGAACATCACCGGCGTCCATCGGCCGACCGTAACACTGCAGCGATTTGGCTTCGTATTGATCGAACTTTTCATGTTCGGGTGTCAGCCCGATCCCGTCTCGATTGGCAAGGAACGACCAGCGCATCTCGACGCCGCGCTGAGCGTGTTGGTCGACGAAGATCGGCGTCTGCGCGTGCGTGCCCGAACCGAGCAGCCAGGTGACCGGCAGCGCTGGCAGCCCGGGATCGTCGACGTCGCGAACCATAAAGCGATTGCTGTGCGAAGTGAACTCAAACGTTTGCGGTCGCCGCGAGTCGGGGTAGGGCTGGCCTGCCAGCAGTTCGGATGCGAAGTCCGAATCGAGCATAGCGACTGCGGTCCGTGAGTGCCCCGAGCGCCGCTGCGCCGCTGCTTGCTTGGGATGACAACTGGCACACGCCGCATCGCCGGCGAAATGCTGGTCGATCATTCGCTTCCAGGCGGCCGCTTGCGGAGATTCCGGCGATGAACCGGGTGTCGACGCGGCCGCCGACGCGTCGGCGGACTCAACGGACGGAAGCGGTCTGATCGCATCGGCAACCAAAATGGCGACGACGCCAAACGCCAACAAGATTCCGATCGCCGCAGCGGCCGGAATCTTGGTCGTCGGACGAATTCGCGGCGAGGCGTTTTCACCCGCCGCTGCAACCATCCGCTTCTTTGGACTAACTTTTTCGCGTTTCAACGACTAGCCCAACGGTGCGTCTTTGATCTTCCAAGTGTCGCCATTTCGCTGCAATGTCCAGACCTGTTCGGTCTCGGTTGCATCGGAAGGCTTTTTGCTGCCACCATCTTTTCCGGTTGTGCTGTAGACACCGCCGAAAATTTTGACTGGCACGGTTGCGCTGTCACCGTCAACTGTCGCATCGCCGACAACTTGGAAGCCACGCGCTCCGTAGTCTTTGCGATTTTCGGGAGCAGCCCCGGCGACAAATGCTTTGGCAAAGCTTGCTTCATCGCCCGCGGCGTCGCCCAAGCCTTCGACTTGAGCATTCAGGTTTTGAGCATCGGTCACTTGGACCGGATCGGTTGAACCACAGCCGATCAGGACGGGAGCGACCAACAGAGCAACGATAAACAATTGGCTAACGTTTTTCATGGACCTAAAAGTGTTTAAGGGAGTTTGAGTTTTTTGGGGGGAGGATTCATTGGGCGACAACACACAACAGCGACGCGGGCGATCGTTGCCTCGCGACCGAGGTCGGCTGCTGGAATTCCAACAGCTCGCCCCGTGTGTCGTCATCGTTTCGTTGCGGATTATTCCGCGACGACTTCGCCGTTTTGGGCGGTATTCAACGGACGCCAGACGGCGACGTTGTCGATCGTTTCGGAGAAGAATCGGACCGAACCATCGGCCATCGCCGTGTTGACGCCTCCGGGATGGAAGCTTCTCGCGGCGGCATAGACGTTTTCGGTGTCGCGTTCTTCGATACATGCCAACAGCGGAAAGCGGTCGTCGGGAATCGCTTCATCGCACGCGGCGATCACGTCCCGTTCGCGCGAGTTGGGATTCAGGAAGGCACTAAAAATCGTGGCTCCCATCGCTGGCGACATCCAAACGCCGCGGATGTCGGTGCTGGAGGTTCCCGTCAGCCCGTCGCTGCCGATGATCTCGCTCAACGCCACGGTGTTGCTCAAGCCATCGATCAAGTCCTGGCTGCCCATTCCCTTGGAGTGCTGGTAGCGATCGGCTTTGGAAACAACGGGAGTGTTAAACTTTTCCTGTGTCGTGTAATAGGTTCCAAATGCACCGCGAGTGGCACTGCTCTCCCAAGAGAGCATGTTGCCCGATCCCCAACTGGCGGCATAGTTGCTCCCTTTGGCCAGAGCTTCGAGGCCGTAGCCGCCGTCGCTGAATTGCTTGGAGAGCGTCACAGCCGATGGGCATCGCGAAAACGCAGGCAACTGTTCACGTCCAAAATGGTTTGGATCCATCGATTCGCAGTGGTCGCATGGATTCTGAGTTCCGGTCGGCCGGGCGGCTTCACATTCTTCCACCAGCTCCCATAGACCGGGTTGTTCGACGTATGGCAGCAGCATCGCCAACCAGTGCCAGCCCATCTCGTTTTGGCCGTGTTGCCATCCGCCTGTTTTATAGCGATTGGCCGATTCGTCGTAGTTGACCCAACCTGGCGGCAGCGTGCCGTAGGTATCCATGTGGTTGTGCAACGCCAACCCCAGTTGCTTCATGTTGTTCTGGCACTGCATCCGCCGAGCCGCTTCGCGAGCCGCTTGGACGGCGGGCAGCAACAGCCCGACGAGGATGCCGATGATCGCGATCACGACCAGCAGTTCCACCAAGGTAAAACCAAGACGCTTGTGACTTCTGGAAGCCGAAGCTTTCTGTTGAAATCGATCCACAGTAAAGATGCTCCTGTTATGAGTTCGGATGAAAGGAAGTCGGCGCCCTAAGAAGGGTGGACAGCGCAGAAAAACGCAACAAACGTTGCGAGTGACTTCTTTCGACAGGAGCAGGCTAGAGGAAGATTGTGATGCTTACGTTGCGTTTATATTAAGAACGGGTTAACCGAAAACAGAGAGAGGCCAACAACCACGCAACGGAAGAATCGAGCGCATTCGCATCGACTTACACAAAGCTACCGGACGTTAACGCCGGTTGCACCGCAAGAAATTTCAAATAATTTTCCCGAGAGTCGACGCTGTCAGTCGCCAAAACCACCCCTTCGGAACGCACCAGCGCCCCCAAGGTTGCTTCTGTTGGAGAGTTTCCGGGAGCCTACGGACTAGGGACGCGCGGTGACGGTCAACGTCGTCTGATACTGCTTCCCCTCGCGCAGTAGCACCACAGCCACCTCTTGGCCGATAGGGGTCAGACCAACCTGATTGACTAGGTGATCATCGTCTTCGATTTCGACGCCGTTAAACATCTGGATCAGGTCGTCGCGTTGCAAGTGAGCTTCCGAGGCGGGGGAATTGGGCGTAACCTTCTTCACCAAAGCACCTCGCGGACGCCGAACGCCCAACCGACTGGCTGTCTCGGGGCCGAAGTCGGGATCCAGCGAAACCCCTAGATACGATCGCTGCAATTTGCCAACGGCGGCAAGCTGGCGAGCCACCAGCATGACCATGTTGATCGGGATCGCAAACCCGATCCCCTCGCTGCCGCCGCTGCTGCTGGCGATCGCTGTATTGAGCCCGATCACTTCGCCACGCAGATTCAACAGCGGGCCGCCGCTGTTTCCTGGGTTGATCGCCGCATCGGTTTGGAAAAAGTCCTGCAGCTCGATCCGCTCTTCCCCCAAAGTCAGGTCGCGACGCCCCTTGGCACTGATGATGCCAAAGGTGACCGAGTGGCTGAGGCCGAAGGGGCTGCCGATCGCCAGCACAAAGTCGCCGATATCGACAAGGTCGCTGTCGCCCAGTTGAGCGGCTTGCAGGTCTTCGCCGCGAATCTCCATGATCGCCACGTCGGTGCTCGGATCGCTGACGATCTTCAATGGATGCAGTTCGCGAGCATCGCTCAATCGAATCGTGACCTGCGACTCCTTCGCGCCAAAGACGACGTGCCGATTGGTGACGACATAATGGCGACCGTCGATGACCACGATCGCCCCCGAACCCGCCTCGTCGAACTCTTCGCTGCGGCCTCGCTTGGTTTCCGTCTTGCGAGCCTCGAGATGGACAACGCAGGGTTTTGCGTCGCGAGCCACATGTTTTACGACGCGGCTCATGCTCTGCAGGACCGCAATTTCAGCGGGGATATCGATCTCGGGGCGATCGTTCACCAAGCTGGCTGGCTTCAATTGCGCGAATGTCGACGACGTCAGGCCGCACGCGATTGCCAGGGCCATGATCGATCTCGAAAAGTTCATCATTCTGTTAGTCCCGAAACGCGGATACGCCGTTGGCCGAAAAAAGATCGCCTGCTGCACTGAACATCGGTATTGTGAGTGGGCCGACTTAGCCGCCGTCGGTTCAACGTGGCTGACACCTACCATCGACACAACACAAAAAAAGCGAAGCGTTTTCCGGACTGGAAACGCTTCGCTATCAATGATAATTCATGCCGCACAGGCAACTAAGCTAGCCGACGCCCCACCGGAGGCGATCACCTAAGCCACGCGAGCGTTTGACCTAGGAATCGCCGACGACCACAGCGCGTTAGACGCTATCGACTTCCGATCGGTCCCACGACCAACCACCACCAACGTCTGTTCCTTCGCTCTTCCGCTTACATTCGATGCATTCGGTGGCGTAGGGGACAATCTGCAACCGGGCGACGGGGATGACTTTGCCACAACCGTCGCAACTGCCATACGAACCGTCTCGCATCCGCAGCAGGGCATCATCGATCTGGCCCAGTTCGCGGCTCTCGACCTCAGCCAATTGACTGCTCAGTTCGTCGCGGGCTGTGTCAGAGGCGGCGTCGAGAACGTCGCCATGGCTTTGCTCCCGCAATTCGTTGAGTGAACTCAGGTCGCCCGCCAGAACTCGACGCAATGCATCCCGCCGTCGAACGAGCAATTGTCGCAACTTCAAGATAGCTTGTGTACGTGCCATATCTCTAACAGCCTCAATTCATTGATGGTTAATCTTGGATTGCCCACAGCCGTCTCGATTCCCAATGTCGATGACCGCAGTGCTGCTGCAGCTTTTGTCAGGCCTGCCCGACGGATCAGACAGCATTCGGCGGGCTTAGGTTCCTATATAAGGTCCGGTGAATTTCCCGCAGGCAATCTAAACTATAGTGCGCATTCCGAATTTGAAGCGGCGAGGAAACGAAATTCCTCGTTGTTCACGCCGCCTGGCAATTCGCAAGTCGTTCACTGGATGACACTTGCGATCGCGATCGGGCGACCATGAAGGTTCCCGATCGAGCGGTTTTTGCATAGGACAGTTTGAATTCCTTGCTATCACCTTCCCCACCATAGCGGTATCTAGCACCAGAACTCCCGATCGGTCCCCCAATCCCCTCGATTGTGGAAATGCTAGCTCGACTAATCGGAGTTTTTAGACCAAATGGAGCTTGAGAAATCCAAGGAAAGTCGGATCGATCTGGTTTGGAGGAATGTGCGAGCGTTATCGTTCCGATAGAAGAGATGACGGGATAATCCCCCATTGAAGGAATCAATCGGAAGGCAACGACGTGTCCGCACCAGCTAACACCCAAAAGCCAACACAAAATCAAGGCCCCGAGGGTCCTCGTACCGAGGACTATCTGGAGTTCCAGGTCGACCGCGTCGGACACCCCCGCCGTCGGCTGCGTCTGAGCGGTCAAAGCTATACGTTCGGCTCCGGGGAAGGGTGCTCGGTCCGCTTGGAGGACCCATCGCTGCGGAAAACCCACGCGATCTTGATCCGCCAACAGGACCGCTTGCTGATCCGCGGCTACGGGATCGCGATCCTTGTCAACGGGATCCGCGTCACCGAAGCCTGGCTCGAAGAACGCGATAACGTCCAACTGGGCGACTATACCCTGACCCTTCTCCAGGGGGTTCCAAAGTCGAACAACCCGTCGGCCCCGTCGCCGCAACCGACGACCGCGCCCGCGGAGAAGCTGCATTCGCCCTTTGCCGAAACCGCTCGCCACTTCATCAGCCCACAGCGCGAAGCGGCTGAATCCCGACCATTGTCGCGGAGCCACCGCAAGGACGATTCGACCGGATCGAGCCGCCTGTCGTTTGCCGACGGGATGCGAATGGTCTCCAAGCCCTCGGTCCAATTCGACGTCGAAGACTACTTCAGCCGCTCGACGCCGCTCGCCTCGCCGCGGCCTCAACCCGCCGCGGAACCGCGCGGGATCGATCCTCGCGAAGCCGCTCGGCTGCAGAAACTCGAGGAGATGCAACGGCAGTCGGCTCGGAATGCTGAAGCCGCAATCGCATCGAGCGCAGCCTCGACGCACGCCGTCGAAACCCTAGCCGACAAACTCGATTCGCTGTTCGAACAACTGGCCGACAATTCGGAGCGGCAGCGTTCCGATGCGCTGCAACAACAGCTCGAATCGGCCAACGAAAAACACGCCAAGCAATTGGAAGCGTTTGTTCAATTGACCGATCGCGTGAGCGTTTTGGAAACCGCGGTCGACCGAGCTAACCGCGAGGCTCGCCAACACCGCGAGAAACACGAACAAGCGCTGCAGCGAATCCATCAGCTGGAAGCGCAGTTGAGCGAAACGATCACCGCGCACAGCGAGCGGCAGGCCAGCTGGGAACAAGAAACCGAGGGTCTACGAAAGGCGATCGACGACCTGAACCGCCAGCTGTCGATCGCTCAAGAAGAACTCGCCCAACAACAGAAGACGGCGCTCTCATGGCGTAAGCAGTTGGACGATGCTCACACCAAGGCCGACAAAACCTCCGCTGAACATGCCGCCGCGATCGCAGCGCAGATCCAGCGACAAGAGGAACTGGCCGCCGAACACGCCCGCGCCGTCGACGAACTGTCGAAGCAACACGCACTGCAAAACGAAGCGTTGATCGCCGAACATCAACAGACGGTCGACGACCTCCGCAGCGAACAGGAACAACTGAAAGCGAACCTCGCCGAGGAGCTGGCTGAACGCGAAGCGGCGATGGCACGCGAACAGGCAGAACACCAACAGACGCTGGCGTTCCACGCTGAACAAAACGAAGCGGCTGCGGCGAAGATCGCCAACCTCGAAAACGAACTCGCCGATTCGGTAGCCAATCACAAGAACCATCAACTGGTTTGGGAAGCCGAAGCGAAAGAGCTCAACGCGGCGATCGAACAGATCAGCTGTCAGTTGGCGATCGCAGAAAACAAGTTCAACGACCAACGCGAACGCGCCGAACAACTGCAGGGAGAACTCGCCAGCGTCGAATCGGCTCAAGCTGATTCCGATGCCGACGCGACTCAGCGGACCGCCGAATTGCACCAAGAGCTGCAGGATGCGCAAGATCGCTTGGCAGCGTTGCGAGTCGAGCAGGCGGCGCGACAGAGTTCTTGGCAGCTGGAACGCGAGGAACTCGAATACAAGATCTCACACCAAGCTGCGGAACTTTCGCAGTTCACGGCGCTCCGTCCGGCGGTCAATCCGCAGGAAGAAGCAACCGTTGCCAATCGCTTGGCGGCGCGGCTGCAAGCCGAGGTCAATCGGCTGCACCAAGACCAGCCCAGCGAAGGCGTCGATCAAACGCAACAGCTGGCTCAATCGACGGAAACACAGCCCGAAACCGATCCCGCTCCGTTTGCGGCGACCGATGCCAGCGACGATCTCCAATCGGACGCCTCGGCAGCGGAAAACCTGCACGACGAACAACCAAGCTCCGACGCACCAGCGTTCCAGATCGGCGAAACCGACGTCGAGCCCGAGGGGCAGTTCGACGCAGGCGATGCCGATGAAGAGCCCAGCGCTCCGGCGGTCTTGTGGAGCAACGACGACCTCACGCCCGAGGATACTTACGACGACGCGTTCCCAATCCCGTCGCCCCAAGCGTTCACCGACACCACGACAAACACCGACACGCAACCGAGCGTCGACTGGGCAGACGACGCTCAATCGATGGCGCAAAGCGATGCCCAGTCGGAAGCCTGGAACGACGACTCCGACGAACCGGACATCTCCAGCACCTGCGTCATGCCACCGTCGCAGCAGCCCGGCGGCGAGGCGAGCCTTCCGCCCGCGAACGACGGAGCATTCGGACTCGTACCACCGGCGTCCGAATCGACCGACGACGTGTACAGCAATGAATACCGCGAAACCGACGGTTCGGATGCCGACGAAACGGTTTCCGAAAACTCGTTCGGCAGCTACGACGAAGCGGGTTGGGACGACGGAGCCAACGGCTTGGTCATCGATTCGTCAAGCGAAGACGAAGTCTCACCGTGGGGCGAGAACGACGACGAAGCGCTCAGCGGATTAGCGGCGGAGATGATCGGAGAGTTCAATCGCGACGATCCGCAAGCTGGGTCGTTCGCCGACCTTTCGGAATCGAGCACCTACGATCCGACATCGATGGATTTGGATGAATCGATGTCGATGGGCTTCTCATTCCCGATCGACGCGAAACACGCCGATGCGGAGGACTCCGACCAAGCAGAGCAGAGCGATCCGATCGCCCAAGCGTTCCCGAGCATCGCGGCCCCCAGCGACCTCGACGCCTCGGACGACCAGGACGACGAAGCCGCGTACACCCAGGTTATGCCCGAGGGTGGATTCGGCAGCATGGTGCCGCCAGAAGAACCCGCTAGCGACGACTACGACCACACGTCACAGTCGCACGACGAACCGGTCGATTCTCACCAGGTCGCCAGCGAACCGGAAGCGGAATACCACAATCCGCAAGAAGAGTCGCAGGAGGAGGAATCCTATTACGGCGCGTACGCCGACGAGGATTCGGACGACGGCGCTTCGGCGATCGTTTCCCCTGTGCCACAAGAACTGCCGCGCCGCGATGTCCCGCAGCACGAACCGGCACCAAGCGAAAGCGCACTCGTTTCGCCCGCCAGCGATCACCATGGCGACGACGCCGACGAGGATTCGATCGAAGCTTACATGAACCGCCTGCTGAAGCGGATGCATGGCGGAGCCGATGAACCCGAACCCGAAGCACCGCCGCAGCCACAACCCGCCGCGAGCCAACCGACTCAAGCCGTCGCCGCTACGCCTATCGAAGCGACGATGGTCGAAGAGGCTCCACAGGACGTGATGCACGAATCGGAATACGTACCTCGCAGTTCGGCTCCCGAACATTCGGGCAACCTGTCGGCGATGCGAGAACTGGCCAACAGTTCGGCGCGACAAGCGATCGCCAAAAGTGTTCGCAATCGGCAACGCAGCCAAGCGATGCTGAAGCTGTTCCTGTCGGGGGCGTTCATCATGGGCAGCGGCACATTCGCCGTCCTCGCTCAGCGTCAATTGATGCCCTACAGCTTGGCAGCCGGCGCGTGTGTGCTGCTGGCAGTCTACTGGGGACTCAGCGGCCTCAAACTGCTGAAGGGAAGCGGTCCAACTTCTGACCGAGAGCCTTCCCCTGTGCAGAGGCAGGCCGCACCGGCGGTTGTCGATGAACAACCGACCACTAGCGTCGACCAGTAACGCCGCCTGTTAATCCAGCGGCTATCTAACGAATCCCCGATGCGGCGGTCGCCGAACCGCTGCCGGTGGTCGGGATTGTTAATATCCCGTGTTATCTGCCTGTTTTTATCGTCCGTTCTCAAGAAGAACCGTTGACGAATCGGGATTCTGTCGATTAGGTTGCATCAAAGGAATTCAAGCTACGGCAACCTTAAATTAGAGCAGCTAATACTACAGCCCAGCTAATAACACGAGATAAACCTCCGTACATGCAGATCCGAGCACTCCGAGTTTTTTGCGACATCGCCAGCCAACGCAGTTTTTCGCGTGCGGCTGCGGCGCATGGCATGACTCAGAGTGCGGCCAGCCAGATCGTCCATCATCTGGAACAGGATCTGTCGGTCCAGTTGATCGATCGCTCCAAGCGTCCGCTGGTCTTAACCGCCGCCGGACAGCTCTATTTCGAGGGGCTGCAGCGGGTTTTGTTCGATCTCCACACGCTCGACCAGGAAGTTCGTTCGTTTGGCAAACGACTGGCTGGTCAGGTCGCGGTCGCTTCGATCTATTCGGTCGGGCTCAGCTATATGCCCTCGGCCAAGTCGGAATTCGCTGAACGGCACCCCGACGTCGACCTTCATATCGAATTTGTGATCCCCGAACGGGTCCACGAATCGGTGATGGAAGGGACCGCCGACCTGGGACTGATCTCGTATCCCAAGAGCACGCGGACGCTGAACTGCGTCACCTGGCAGCGCGAGCCGATGAAGTTGATCAGCGCTCCGGACCATCCTTTCGCCAATCGCCGCGAGGTCCGCCTGGCGGAACTCGACGGCCAATTGATGATGGGTTTCGATCCATCTTTGAAGGTCCAGCGCGAGATCGCCGCCTATCTAACACGAAACGGTATCCGGCCCAAATTTGATACCGGCTTCGATAATATCGATTCTTTAATCCGGGCCATTCAATTGAACAGCGGGATCGGGATTCTGCCCGAGCCCGCGATCCGACGCGAGGTCGCCAACGATTCACTCCGTGTGATTCAGTGCCCCGACCTCGAAATCACTCGCCCACTTGGCATCATCTGGCGTCGCGGAGCCCGACTCGGGCCGGCAGCGTTGGAATTTGGTGCTCTTCTGTTGGGTCGTCCTCTAAAACCGGACGAATCGAGTGCTGAACTTCGCCGCCGTGCCGACGCTGAATCGAAACAACCGGCCTCCTCGGCCGCGTCCTAGGCCAGCGCGGGAACCTCTCGGCTCCCGCTACCGCCTCTGCACGAAGGATCGCTGCAGATCGTTGCTCCACGGACGGCGGCACCGAACGTAACCGTTACACGTAAATATGAAAGTTAGCCCTATGAATACCGACTTCCACTTTCCGCCAAAGCAGGGACTCTACGACCCCGCACATGAGAAAGACAGTTGCGGTGTTGGCTTTGTGGCGCACATCAAAGGCCAACCCAGCCACCAGATCGTATTGGACGCCGACACGATCCTGAAGAACATGGATCACCGCGGCGCCTGCGGTTGCGAAACCAATACCGGCGACGGATCGGGAATCATGATGGGCTTGCCCCACCGCTTCCTGGCTCGCGTGGCCAAAGCTGAATTTGGCGCAACGCTTCCCGAACCGGGTCGCTTCGCCGCCGGTTTGGTCTTCCTGCCGCAAGACGACGCCGAACGAGCGCACTGCAAGCAGGAGATCGAAAAGCTGATCACCGAAGCGGGACAGACCCTCGTCGGTTGGCGCAACGTTCCTCAAAACACCGATGCCGCCGACGTTGGCCCCACCGCCCGCAAGAGCGAACCGAACATCGAACAGCTGTTTGTCGCTGCGGCCGACGGTATCGAAGGCGACGCGTTCGAACGCAAACTGTACAGCATCCGCAAGCGTGCCAGCCATCAACTGCGTGGCAGCCAGACATTGGCGCAAGCGAAGATGTTCTATATCTGCTCGCTCTCGACCAAGGTCATCATCTACAAGGGCATGCTGACACCGGCACAGTTGCTGCCGTATTATCCCGACCTCACCGATCCCGACTTTGAAACCCATCTGGCGATGGTTCACAGCCGGTTCTCGACAAACACCTTCCCTAGCTGGGATCGCGCCCAACCGCTGCGATTCATGAGCCACAACGGTGAGATCAACACGGTCCGCGGTAACAAGAACTGGATGGCGGCTCGCGAGGGAACCGCTCGCAGCGAAGCCTTCGGCGACGAACTGCAAAGTCTGTTCCCCGTCGTCGAACCCGAGTGCAGCGATTCGGGCACGTTCGACAACGTGTTAGAGTTCCTGTTGATGAACGGCCGCACGCTGCAAGAAGCTGTCATGATGATGGTTCCCGAAGCGTGGCAGAAGCACGACACGATGCCCGAAGAGAAGCGTGCCTTCTACGAATACTTCAGCGGCATGATGGAACCGTGGGACGGCCCCGCGTCGATCGCCTTCACCGACGGTCATTACATCGGTGCGGTTCTCGACCGCAACGGTCTGCGTCCTAGCCGCTATTACATCACGACCGATGATCGCGTGATCATGGCCAGTGAAGTCGGCGTTTTGCCAGTCGATCCGGCGATCGTCAAAGAGAAGGGACGCCTGCAACCTGGCAAGATGTTCCTTGTCGATTTCGAAGACGGCCGCGTGATCGCCGACGAGGAATTGAAGACCGAGTTCGCCAAGCGAGCTCCGTACGGCAAGTGGCTCAAAAACCAACGCATCCAGTTGTCGGACCTGCACCCCGAAGAAGAACCACACGGTTTCGACGCCGACACCTTGCTGCAGCGGATGCAAGCGTTTGGTTACACCATCGAAACGATGCAGTTCATGCTGCGTCCGCTGGTCACCGAACTCCGCGATCCCGTCGGATCGATGGGGAACGATTCCGCCTTGGCCTGTCTGAGCGACAAGCCGCGGATGATCTATGACTACTTCAAGCAGTTGTTTGCTCAGGTGACCAACCCCGCGATCGATTCGATCCGCGAAGAGATCATCATGTCGCTGGAGTGTTACATCGGCCCCGAGCAGAACCTGCTCGAAGCGACCGAAGAGCACTGCCATCGCCTGCTGATTCCGCACCCGATCCTGACCAATGAAGAATTGGCGGCTCTGAAGCACCTGGACCATCGCGGCTGGAAATCGCAAACGATCGACATCACCTTCGATCGCTCCGAGGGAACCGATGGCCTCCGCAACGCACTGCTGCGAATCGCTGCCGAAGCCGAAGCGGCTGTCGACGCCGGCTTCTCGATCGTCGTTCTTACCGACCGCGCGGTCAGCCACGACCGCGTTCCTGTCAGTTCGCTGTTGGCCGCCGGTGCGGTTCACCAACACTTGGTCCGCAAGGCCAAGCGAACCCAGATCGGCGTCGTCGTCGAATCGGGCGAAGCTCGCGAAGTCCATCACCACTGCCTGCTGATCGGCTACGGTGCCGACGCGATCAACCCTTACCTGGCCTTCGAATCGCTGTGGCAATCGCGTCGCGACGGCTTGCTCAGCAACAAGCTGGACGACGACGACAAGATCGTTGCTGCCTACCGCAAGGGCGTCGCCAAGGGAATGCTGAAGGTGATGGCCAAGATGGGCATCAGCACGCTGCAAAGTTACAAGGGTGCTCAGATCTTCGAAGCGATCGGCCTGAATCACGAGGTCATCGACCTCTGCTTCACCAACACGGCCAGCCGCATCGAAGGCGTCGATTTCAAACTGGTCGCCGAAGAGACGCTGCGTCGTCACCACCTGGGATACCCCGACGTCAAATCGGCTCAGCTGCCACAGCTGCCCAACGTCGGTGAATTCCACTGGCGTGCCGAAGGCGAAAAGCACGCTTGGGCTCCCGAATCGATCGCGTCGCTGCAAGCTGCCGCTCGGACCGGCAACAAGGACGCGTATTGGAAGTTCGCCAACTTCATCAACCACGACAACAAGACTCGCTGGACGCTGCGTGGCCTGCTCGACTTCAACGAGGGCGGTGCAGGTCCCGAGGTGCCGTTGGATGAAGTTCAGCCCGCGTCAGAGATCGTCAAGCGATTCTGCACCGGGGCGATGAGCTTTGGTTCGATCAGCGCCGAATCGCACGAGACGCTTGCCGTGGCGATGAATCGCTTGGGCGGTAAGAGCAACACCGGCGAAGGTGGCGAAGATCCGCTGCGGTTCCTGCCACTGGCCAACGGCGACAGCAAGCGTTCGGCGATCAAGCAGGTCGCCAGCGGACGCTTTGGCGTGACGATCGAATATCTTGCCAACGCGGATGAGATTCAGATCAAGATCAGCCAAGGTGCCAAGCCGGGCGAAGGTGGCGAACTGCCGGGTAAGAAGGTCGACCAGAACATCGCCCGGATTCGTTACAGCACGCCGGGTGTTGGTTTGATCAGCCCGCCGCCGCACCACGATATCTATTCGATCGAGGATCTGTCGCAACTGATCCACGACCTGAAGAACAGCAATCCCGCGGCGCGGATCAGCGTCAAGCTGGTCAGCGAAGTTGGTGTTGGCGTGGTCGCTTCGGGCGTGGCGAAAGCACACGCCGATCACATCCTGATCTCGGGCGATTCGGGCGGTACCGGTGCCTCGCCGCTGACCAGCATCAAGCATGCCGGTCTGCCATGGGAATTGGGCATTGCCGAAACCCATCAGGTTCTGGTTCTGAACAACCTCCGCAGCCGCGTGGTTCTGCAAACCGATGGTGGTCTGAAGACCGGCCGCGATGTCGTCATCGCCGCGTTGTTGGGAGCTGAAGAGTTCGGCTTCTCGACCGCGCCGCTGATCGCGTTGGGCTGCATCATGATGCGTAAATGTCACTTGAACACCTGCCCAGTCGGCATCGCGACGCAAGATCCCGATCTGCGAAAGAAGTTCGCTGGCAAGCCGGAACATGTGGTCAATTACCTGTTCATGGTCGCCGAGGACGCACGTCAATTGATGGCCAAACTCGGCTTCCGATCGATCGACGAAATGGTCGGCCGCAGCGACGTGTTGAAGACCGACGATGCGATCCGCCACTGGAAGTCCGACGGATTGGACCTGACTCCGATCCTACACCCAGCGACCAAGATGCACGCCGACGTCGAAACGCGTTGCACCATCGCTCAGGATCACGGACTCGAGCACGCCTTGGACAATACCGTCATCTTGCCTCAGGCGATGAAGACGCTGGAGACCAAGGAACCTGTCGTGATCGAATCGCCGATCGTGAACATCAACCGAACCGTCGGCACGATCCTCAGCCACGAGGTCGCCAAGCGGTACGGCCAAACGGGTCTTCCCGAAGACACGATCCACATCAAGTTGACCGGTTCGGCCGGACAGAGCTTGGGAGCGTGGCTGGCCAAGGGAATCACGATCGAACTCGATGGCGACGCCAACGATTTCGTCGGCAAGGGCCTCTCGGGCGGTCGGATCGTGATCTACCCACCGAAGGTCAGTTCGTTCACCGCCGAAGACAACATCCTGGTCGGCAACGTCTGCCTGTATGGTGCCACGATGGGCGAAGCCTTCTTCCGCGGTCGGGCTGCCGAACGCTTCTCGGTTCGCAACAGTGGTGCCAACACCGTCATCGAAGGTGTCGGCGATCACGGCTGTGAATACATGACCGGCGGTCGCGTGGTGATCCTCGGTGCCACCGGACGCAACTTTGCTGCCGGCATGTCGGGCGGTATCGCCTACATCTGGGACAAGGCGGGCGACTTCAGCCTGAACTGCAACCTGGGAACGGTAGAACTCGAGAAGATCGAAACCGAAGCGGAACAGGACGAGGTCAAGGAATTGATCGAGAAGCATGTTCGCTACACGGGCAGCACGGTCGGGCAGGAAGCCCTGGACGATTGGGACACCTTCGTGAAGCAGTGTGTCAAAGTTATGCCAACCGATTACAAGCGTGTCTTGCAAGAACTGGCCGAAGCAAACCAGACGGTCAACGTCTAGTCACAGCCAAGCAACACGTGGACGCAGCCTGGGCAGGCGATCTGCCCAGGCACGCACAACGGGGCCGACGACGCCTCACACAATTCGCCTTTTAAAATTGAGAGTATCACGATGGGTAAGCCAACTGGATTCAAAGAGTTTGACCGCAAAAAAGTGCCTTGGCGACTGCCAGTTGTCCGCATCAACGACTACCAGGAAATCTACACCGAACCCAAAGAAGAACTGCTCCGCGAGCAGGGTGCCCGGTGTATGGATTGCGGCGTGCCGTTCTGCCAATCGTCCAGCGGTTGCCCGATCGACAACCTGATCCCCGAGTGGAACGACCTGGTCTACAACGGTCGCTGGGAAGACGCGATCCAGCGTCTGCACAAGACGAACAACTTCCCTGAGTTCACCGGTCGGGTCTGCCCCGCGCCGTGCGAAGGGTCGTGCGTTTTGGGCATCACCAATCCGCCCGTGACCATCAAGAACATCGAGAACGCGATCGTCGACCGCGCTTGGCAGGAGGGCTGGATTAAGCCCGAACCGCCAAATGCGCGGACCGGCAAAAAGGTAGCGATTATCGGTTCGGGACCCGCCGGCCTCGCCGCCGCGGATCAATTGAACCGTGCCGGCCACCTGGTCACCGTCTTCGAACGCGCCAGCCGCATCGGCGGGTTGCTGATGTACGGCATTCCTAACATGAAGCTGGACAAGAACCAAGTCGCTCGCCGCGTCGAGAAGATGACCACCGAAGGCGTCACCTTCAAGACCAACGTCAACGTCGGCGTCGATATCGACCCGAAGGACCTGCAGAAAGATTTTGATGCAGTCCTGTTGTCGACCGGTGCGACCAAGCCGCGAGATCTGCCGATCCCCGGCCGCGACCTCAACGGTGTCCACTTCGCGATGGACTACCTGACCGGGAACACCAAGAAGGTTCTCGACAAAACCGACACGGCCGAGTTCATCAACTCCGAAGGGAAAGATGTGATCGTGATCGGTGGTGGCGATACCGGCACCGACTGTATCGGCACCTCGATCCGCCACGGCTGCAAGAGCATGGTCAACTTTGAGCTGCTGCCTCAGCCGCCCGAAGAACGTGCTGACGATAATCCTTGGCCCGAATGGCCGCGCGTCTTCCGCACCGATTACGGTCACGAAGAAGCGGCAGCTAAGTTCGGCAAGGACCCGCGGACGTATTGCATCCTGTCGAAGGAGTTCATCGACGACGGCCAGGGCAATCTGTCGGGCATTCGCACCGTGGGTGTCGAATGGACCAAGAAGCCCGATGGTGGCTGGGCGATGAGCGAGATCGAAGGCTCCGAAAAGGTTTGGCCCGCACAGCGCGTCTACCTGGCGATGGGCTTCCTGGGTCCAGAGCAGTACTTGGTCGAATCGATGGGCTTCGAAACCGATGCCCGATCGAACTACAAGGCCGAGCATGGCAAGTTCACGACCAGCATCGAAGGCGTCTTCGCTGCCGGTGACTGCCGTCGCGGACAGAGTCTTGTCGTCTGGGCGATCAACGAAGGCCGCGGAGCCGCTCGTGCGATCGACATCTACCTGCAAGGCAGCAGCGTTCTGCCAGCACCAGGCACGACGATGGGAACCGAACTGTCGGCGACTTAATCCGACAGGTTCCTCGGCAGTAAAGAATGGTCGCGGCGGCACAGGGCCTGCCGCGACCGACCGATCCACTTGTTGCAAGGATCTCGCCTTGCAACAAGTTTTCGATCGGTGGCCGCCCAGTGCGGACTAGTCTTTCTTAGGTCGCAGATTCTGCGGCATCTCGACTTCGATTTCAACAAGCTTGTTGATCTCGCCATCGGCTTGCTTGTGCAATTCGAACGCGTCGTAAAGCTCTCCGATCGCGGTGCGTGCTTCGAAACGAAGCTGATCGCCATCGATGTGGATCACTTGATACAGTTGCGTATCCTCGGCCAAACGCTTCATGAACGGCCAACGCGTATTGTCGTACATCTTCGGCCCGCTGACCGATACGACGTAGACAGTCCCGTGCTCGGGATCGACGTTTTGCACGCCGGTGGGAACGTTAACCGTGCCGACGCTGATCTCCTTGTCGCCCTCTTTCGCCGCCGCCTTGTCATCGACTCCAAAGGTCGAGAACTCCTTTTCTGAAACCTCGACTCCCGGAACGCTGAAGCCGGTCCGGCCGTAAGTGTGGTCGTGACCTTGCAGCACGAGGTCGACTTTGTATTTGTCCAGGATCGGTTTCCAAGCCGCTCGCAGCGAACGGTTGTCGCGTCCCTTACCGGTCGAAAAGATCGGGTGATGGAAGGTGCAAACGACCCACTCAGACTTGTTGTTGGCCAAAACGTCTTCGAGCCAAACCGCTTGTTCCTTTTGCATTTCGTTGCTATTCAGAGCGATCACGCGAAGGTTCTGATAGACGAGTGTGAAACAGCTTTCCTCGAGCCCCTTGGGACCGTTTTGAGGAAAGGTGAACGAAGGACGCCAATGCGATGTCAGCTGGCGACTTTTCCCATCGGCCGATTTGGATTGCTCGTGATTGCCGGGGACTGCGATGTTGGGAGTCATCGCGTTCAGCCACGCTCCGGCGCCAAACCACTCGCCCCACTCGGCGTCCGCTGTGGCGCGATTCACGAGATCGCCGGCGTGCAGCAGGAACGCCGCCTTGGGAGCGTCGCGATAGGCTTCGCGGATCACTCGCGACCACATCGAACGCAGATTGTTTTGCGCGTCGCCAAAATAGATGAACGAAAAGGGTTCGTGCTTGCTCGTTGGAGTGGAGAAGTGGAACCACTCGCTCCAGTTCACGCCGTCGCCAACGCGATAGGCGTAACGAGTGCCTGGGGTCAGGTCGCGAAAGCTGACGCTGTGAAAGTGAGCTGTATTCAGATCGGTCTTCAGCGCTTCGGAGACCGCTGCGATCTGCTCCGCTTTCGCCGGAAAACCGGGCCCCGCTTCGGCGACGGCGATTTCCGCCAGCCCGATGTTGACCGCGGTCGACGTTCGCCAAGTGACAGCTTGGGAGGTGTGTGGATCGCCATCCCAGGTCAAGACGATCCGATCGGGCATCGCCGTCGGTTCGTACATCTCGTCGGGCTTTACCGCGATCGGAGCGTGCGAATGACCGTGCTCTCCCTCGTGTGCGATCCCCAAGGTTTGCAGCGATAGGCTCGCGACGGTCCAAATCATTAACTTACGACAATTCATTCAGAAAGCGCCTTTTGTGTGTTCCATTGCAAAAACTTCGGTCGGCTGACATTATGCCTACCGGAGTCTCGTTCGCTGATGAAGAAACGATGAAGTTCCGATTTTAGCAAAGCGTTCGCGCAGAGCTTCCCCTGGGAACGCTTTGGGTGTGTCGTCGACTTGGGCGACATCGACCAGGAGTGGCAGATTCCTGACGGACTTGCCCCTGGCGTTAGATAATTGGATTTACGAGATGGCCTCGCCCAAGAAGTCGACTTCCACCATAAGAGGCGGAATCGTTTTCCAGAAAACCGCCGGGCATCCGCTGTCGATCTTGCTGGCGTTCGCAGTCGTTGACTTTAGATTTGACGACGTTTCTGACCCTCGCGGCAAGCCGGTTTGGGATCGCTCAGTTGCACCGGGCGGTTGAAAACGGAGGAATCGAGGTTGCAACCGGATGACGATTCACACGCCGCTGCCAGTGAATTGATCCCCGTCTTCAGACGCCAACTTTTTCTGCTTCCGATTTCGGCGACTTCGCGGCGTTGGGAATCGAGCCGACCTGCGCCGCCGCTGGCGATTGCTTTTCCCGCCGTTTGTGTTCCCGTTCGGCTCGCATCATGATCCGCGCGACGCCAAGTCCCAGCGGGGCCAGTAGTGTTCCTGCCGTCATCACGCCCGACATCAGCGCGCCGTTGACTCCTGGGATTCCGACATCACTGCCGGTCAGATACAGATTCTTGACCGATGTCTTCACAGGCCAGCGGTCGCGATACAGTCGATGTTGGTTGCAAACGCTGCCGTAGATCGTGCCGTGCCAATGGTCGGTGAAGGTCTTGACGGTGAGCGGTGTGGAGAGTTCTTGGTAGTCGATCAGGTCGCGAAAGCCGGGGAAAAACAGCTCCACATGATCCAGTAACGCCTCGGCCGTCGCGGCTTTCTTCTGTTCGTAGTCCTCGCCGCGACGCTTCCATTTTGTGTTGTCCCACCGCGCCCAGTGTCGGTCCTCGCTGAAGCTGATGATCTGCGCGGTGTGAGGTTCTTGGCCGGGATTGCGTAGCGAACCGAAGCCGAAGTAACATCCATCGACCTGCTCTGGATTGTTGGGATCGGCTTCCAAGTTGTGGTCGGTCCGCGCATACAACCAATAGTTGCCCGCGTCGAAGCCATGCTTCCGCGGATCCTCTTTCAGTCCCAAGTACAAGACGTTGACCGAAGGACCAGGCGTCATTCGCGCGATGCGTTTTCGTTCGCGGATGCCATGCCCTTGGGGGCACAGTTTCCCAAACGTGATCACGCCGCCGGCGTTGGAGATCACGATCGGTGCTCGGTAGGTCACTTCCTTCTCTTTATGGATCGCCACAACACCTGTCGCTTTCCCCTTTTCGATCACGATGTTGTTCACCGACCGATTGATCAAACAGGCTCCGCCGTGGGCTTCGATCACCTTTTTCGTATGCTCGGCCAGCACCGTTCCACCACCGGCGGGAAAGTAGCCGCCGTTGAGGAAGTCGCCGCTGACGATCCCATGAAAGGCGAAGCTACTGTCCGACGGCGGCGTCCCAAAATCGGGCCACTGGGCAGCGATCACCGCGCGGAGAAACGGATCCTTGAACTGCTTGGCCAGATATTCTCCCGTGTTCATCGTCGCCATCCGGCGCCGAAACATCGTCAACAGCGACGCCATCCAATCGGGCAGCGTCTTGCCGACATACCAACGGACCATCCAGTCGCGCATCTTTTGAATGTCGCGGAAGTATTGTTCCAACGCATCTTGTTCGTCGGGGAAACGTTTCACGAGCGCCGCGAGGATGTCGGGTTGGTTGTCGGGCAGATCAAACGTCTCTTCAGCAAAGACAAAGTGTTCGAAGGGATCGCCCAGCGAGTTCCATTGAATCCCGCCGCCGGTGACAAAGTCCATCACCTGGCGGGTCTGCGATCCATATTGCATCTCGCCGACGTAGTGGACTCCGGTATCCCATTCGTGATGTTTGCGGCGGAAACAATGCGTGAAGCCACCCAGCTTCGAGTGGCGTTCCAACACCAGCACGCGTTTGCCAGCCATCTGTGCCAACAGGCTGGCGGTCGCCAGTCCGCCCAACCCCGAACCGATGATGATGGCATCGTATCGATCTGTCTGTGCGTTTTTCATCGGGTTTCATCGACCTCGGAAGATAAGTTGTAGGGGCGCGAGATTGCCGGTGAGGCATCGCGCCGGATCGTATCGCCGCGTGGGCGACGCTGTTTTTGCCAGACCATCGTTTTGCCACGCCGCAGGCCAACGATTTCGCCACGGTTGGCCAGATGGTTCATGTAGCCAACCGCTTCGGGAAACAGCAGCGTTCGTTCTGCAAGGCTCAACGTCCGTCGATAGATCGCCGGCAAACAATCGATCGCCGTCCGAGGACGCTGCAGATGTTCCAGCACCCGGGACGCGACCGCCTCTTGGCTGGCGATCATCTGCCGAGATCGAATCGCGATTCCTGTGAACGGAGTATGGTGGCCGGGCAGACAGATCGATCGGTTGTCGATCTGTTCCCCGATCCGGCCGTAGGTCTCTCGCCAGGCGGCAATTGGATCCAGGTCGGGTTGGTCCGCCGAAACGTTCAGGTTCGTCGACATGCGAGGCAAGATCTGATCTCCGGTGATCACCAACCCATCGTTGGCACAGAGCGTCAGATGGTCGACCGCGTGCCCGTTGCCAACGATTGCTGTCCAGAGCCGCTTTCCAATCTGCAGTGTTTCCCCGTCGGCGATGACGCTGGTTGCTTCGGGCAGCACGGCCACCGCATCGGCGTACCGTCGCTTGGGACGACGGATGAAGGCAGCCAATTCCAAATCCTTCATGCCAGCGAGGACTGCAAAATCGATCTCTTTGGGCGTCCGCGACAGCGTCTTGTCGTGCAGCATGCGATGCGCCACGGCGAGGGTGCCTCGCGTCGCCACGATCTCGGCTCCGCGCTCGGCGAACCAGCCCGCCAGTCCGATGTGATCGGGATGGTGGTGTGTCACCACAACGCGGCGGACCGTGCCGTAGCTTGATTCCAAAACGCGAAGTGCGTCGGTCAAAGCCTGCAGCGTTTGCGGCGTATTGGTGCCGGTGTCGACCAACACGATGCCATCGCGATCTTGCAATGCATAGACATTGACATGCCCCGGTCCAGCAGCAACGGGCAGACGGATCCACCAGACGCCTTCGGCGACTTGCCGCGCGGTTCCCGCTTCGGGAGCGAGACCGTCGATCGCGCGAACTGCTTCCACCGTCGTGGGCGCAGCGTCGGCATGGTGCTGCGATTTGGCAGCTTCTTCGGATGTCGGCAGACGTTGGGTTCTTTGCATTGGGAAATCAAAATCAGGCGGATTGTCCGGCGACCGAAACGATCACTTTGCCACTGCGGCCCGGTTCTTCGGCGCGAGCCAGCGCGGCGGCGATCTCATCCATCGCGAAGGACGAATCGACTTCGAATTGCAGCGTCTTCCCCGCGATCATCTCGCTGATCGCGTCATAGAGTGCCGTTCGCTGTGGCAAGGTCATGCGATTCAAACGCTTGGAAAGCCAGAAGCCCTCCAGACGGATGCCGCGAAAGATCAACTGGTCGCCGCCGACGCAACACTCCTCGCCCGACAACATTCCATAATTGACGACAGTTCCTCCCTCGCTGAGACACGCGGCCAAGCGACTGGTGCTTGCACCGGCCACGGCATCGAGCCCCAGTCGCAAGGGTTGGTTCTTGATCGCTTCGCGGACGCGTTGTTCCAACTGGGGCCCGTCGACAACCGCGACATCGCCACCGAAACGTTTGACGTGGTCGATCGATTCGGGGCGTCGCACGACATTGATCGTCCGCAGACCTTGGACCCGTGCGATCTGCATGATGCAGCGACCGACGCTCGATAGCGGCGCGTTCTGAATCAACCAATCCTTGGACTTCAATTGACCATCGTGTTCCAACAACAGCAGCGCCGTCGCCGGATTCACTTTCATCAACGCAAACTGATGCAGATCCCCGTCGGCAGGCAATTTGTGCACCGCCGTGGCGGGGACCTTCCGCTGTTGAGCCCAGTTGTTGTTGGCGGTCACCATCACGCGGTCGCCGACTTGCAAATCTTTGACAGCTTCGCCGCACCGCGCCACGCGTCCGACAGCTTCCATCCCGATCGCGGCGGGCAATTTGGGGAGCGATCCGTAGCGGCCGGCCAACGTCGCCAGATCGGCAGGGTTGATCGGGAACGCTTCGATGTCGACAACCACCTCCCACGCCGACGGTTCGCCCACTGCAGCGACGGTCACGCATTTGGCGACTTGGCTTGGCGGGCCAAACTTTTCAAATCGAATCTGTTTCATGCCGGACACTAGAACACCCCCTTCGACTTCGGTGCGACTCGCAAATTGTCGACGATGCACTGGATCGTGTAATCGAGTTGTTCGTGCGTGTGAAACGTGTTGATGAAAAATCGCAGGCGTGATTTGTCGCGAGGGACGATCGGATGCAGCATCGGGTAGGCGCAGATCCCTTGTCCAAACAACGCCATCGAAAGCCATAACGCCAGTTCAGAATCGCGACACATCAACGGAACCACCGCCGAATCGTGGCTGTTGTAAGTGTCTAGCCCCGCTGCTTTGGCCCGCTGGATAAAGTGACGGGCGTTGTCGACAAGCCGCCGCGCCCGCTCGGGTTCGGCCCGCATGATCCGCAGCGATTCCAGCCCCGCCGCGGTGTTGGCGGGGGTCGGCGCGGCGCCGTATAACAACACGCCAGGAGCGAAATATTTGAGCATCGCGATCAGCGGATTGGGACCTGCGATGTAGCCTCCGCACGTTCCAAACGATTTACTCAGCGAACCAAAGTAGATGTCGACGTCGTGCGGATCGAAGTCGAAGTAATCGGTGACGCCCAAACCGTTGGGGCCGATGATTCCAAAGGAATGCGCTTCGTCGACCATCAACAACGCCTTGTACCTTCGCTTGATATCGATCAACCGAGGCAGGTCGGGGATGTCGCCATCCATGCTGTAGACCCCTTCGACCAGGATCAACACGCGTTCAAATTTACCGCGGTTCGCAGCTAGCAGAGCCTCCAACGCTTCGTAGTCGTTGTGTGGGAAACCGATTCGTCGCGCGGCGGTCATCTTGCATCCGGCCAGCGCCGAATTGTGGATCAGTTCGTCGTAGACGATTAAGTCTTTGTTGCGACACAGATAACCGATGGCAAACGTGTTGGTGCTGTATCCGCCGACCGACAGCACGGCATCTTCGGTCCCCAAGACTTCGCAGATCTCTTTTTCAAACGCACGGTGCAAGTCTATCTCGCCGGTGATCGAACGCCCCGAACCGGTGCTGGTTCCAAAGGTGTCGACCGCTCGTTTGGCCGCCTCTTTGACGCGGGCGTCACCGGCCAGCCCGAGGTAGTTGTAGGTCGAATAGTTGATCATCTCGCGACCTTCGAGATTCACTGTCGCATCGGAAACCGACAGCCGCTTGAGGAACTGGGTGCGTGGATATTTCTCTTTATCCAGGTACCACTCCATCGTGGTGAATTCTTTGTATTCGGGAAACTTGTCGAATTGGTAGAACGCCGGCGACGCTTTCACTTCGCCGCGTGGTTTGGACGTTTTCTTCGTGGCGTTATTCTCTTCCGAATCGGAACCCTCCCGCCGGATCTGCATCTTCAATCGCTCGAGGCTCGATTTAACGCTCATGTTGTTTGGACTCTCGTTGCTGCATCGTCATGTGGTTGTCTGGTGTCGCGGTGGAAACGGGCACTGCAATTTTGAAACGCTGGTTTACACAGGGGCGGCCGCCGTGGGATCTGGCGACGCTGCCGGTCGACTGTCCGACTTGCTTGGCAGCGAGGTTGCCGTTCCAAGGGAGGCGAGCGAGCCGACGGCCAGCGATCGGATCGTGGCTTCGCCGACCAATTCGAGCACCGATACCTTTAATCCCAGCTGGCTATCGAACATTTGTTGGATCTCGGTCGCCATCAACGAATCGACTCCCAATTCGCTGACCGGCCGATCCACGGCGATCGCTTCGGGATCCGACTTGAGGACGACGCCAACGATCTCGCGAATCAGGCCGGCAACCAGATCGATCTGGTCGGCGTCGCTGAGCCCCGCGAGTTCTTCGATCAATTGATCGCGCAAGGCGTTGTCTTGCGGTGCCGAATCGGCTTCGATCAACGCGGCAAAGCGAGGCGACTTGCCCCCCAAGGTTTCGAACCGCGCCCAATCGGCCCAGGAGGTGATCAAGACCATGCCGAACTGCGTCACGTCGCGAGCGAGCCCCTGCCGCAGCAAGCCCAACGCCTCGGCCGATGGCAGCCCACGCAGACCGACATACCGCAGGAACAGCTCCAGTTTTTCATCTCGAGCGACGACGCCGACATCCGAGATCGCTCCCCAGCAGACGCTTGTCGCCGGCAGTCCGATCGCCTTGCGATGATGAGCCAAACCGTTCAGGAAACCGTTGGCCGCACAATAGGCAGCTTGCCGGCTGTTGCCGACTTGATTGGCCAGCGAGGAATAGAGGACAAAGTGATCGAGGTCGAGATCCTCGGTAGCGCGGTGCAGGTTCCACGCCCCCAGGGCCTTGCTGCGCAGCACGCTTTGCAGGGCGGGAAGATTGATGTCGGCTATCGCTTGATCCATGATCACCGCCGCCGAATGGAAGACTCCCTTCAACGGAGGCATCTGGTTTTGGATCGTGCCTAACAGCGACTGAACCTGGCCAAAGTCGGACGTATCGCACGCCGCATCCTGAACCGTTGCGCCGAGGCTTTCGAGTTCCTGAACGAACGCCTTTTTGTCGTCATCGTCGGCGCCGGCGCGGCCGGTCAGAACGAGATGCCGGGCGCCTTGTTCGATCAACCAGCGAGCGGTCTTGCGGCCGAAGCCCCCAAATCCGCCAGTGATCAGATAGGTTGCGTCGGTCCGCAAACGCAGATCGTCGCGTTGCACAATCGGCAGATCTTGGCCGCGGGTGTCGTAGGAGATCACGACTTGCGTTTTGGTTTCACGCAGCGGCAGAACTTGCCAAGCGACATCGGCCACCGAAACTTCTAACGCCGAACACTCGGGCGATTCGATTTCCAGCAGCTCGCCGACAACGTGCTCCAACGCCGCGCGAAGCCGTCCCGGTTTGGCTGCCAAGACGGCCAGATCGGTTCGGGCAATCGAGGCGATCGTCGTCGGCAAGGAGAACGCTTGAGGTATGTCGTCGGTATCGATCACCGCCCCTCCTGCGGCGATCACACGCAGATCGAACGATGTCAGCCAAGACTGCATCCCCGCGACCAGCACCGCAAAACCACGCCCTCCCGTCTCCTGCTGCACCGCGTTATGAAGGCTCTCCGGACAAGCGGGGACGATGTTGTAATTCGACGGCAGATTTTGCTCGGCGACCGCTGCATCTTGTGTCACCACCGAGACGCGAACGCCGCGGGCGGCGAGCAATTCAGCAACAGCCAGCGACATCGGGCTTGTATCGACGAGCGCCGCGTCGCCCGATTCGAGATCGATCCCATGCAGAGCACATTGGGCTTGAACGAGGATCCCAAGGTTGGCAACCAACTGGGGTGCATGGTCCGTCGATGGAATTTCGACCAGATGAAAGTGATCGCGGCGACCGGATAGCTGGCTGGCGAGATCGGCGGGCGCAAACCCGCAGACCTGCATCCCCGCACATAAATCGTCGACCTCGCTTCCCGCTTCGAGAATCGTCCCGACGATTTCGATCAGCGGTTGTTCGATGTGATCCGCCGATTGATCCAAAACCAAATTTAGTGGCAGCAGCGATTTTTCCACGCGAACCCGCACGTCGCGGGGACCGATCGCCGGTTGGGGAGCGGCCAGAATTCGGACGGTTCCGACCTGTTCGGTATCGGGGCGCAACGGTCGGATCTGAATCGGATGCTGATCGCCGGGGATTCGATATTCGATTCGATCATCATCGAGGCAAGGCGATTCCAGCAACTCGCTGGTCCAACGGGCCAGATTGCGAATCGCAACTTCGTCTTCCACGGCATCGCACAACAATTCCAACGCGACGGCGTCACAGGTCGCGTGATCGGTCGATGCCGGTAGATCGACCGACGTGAACTGGAAGCCTTCGAGTTCATTGGCGGCGACGCGAACGAATCCGTTCACAGCCGTCTGACGCGGTTCGACTCGGCCATCCTCTTCATCGACAGCAAACGCCGATTGAGTGACAACATAGGCTCGCGGCCGCCCCGCCGGTTCGATCTCCAGCATCGCCTGTGTCAGCGTAACGAGCGCTGCGATCGATTGTTCGCCCGTCGGATCCTGCTGGGCAACCATCACATCGAGGCTGTTGAAGAAGACGACGCCATCGAGTTCGCCACAGCGGTTCAGGACCTGCCGTGCATCGTCGACCGAATCGGGACGGATACAAAACAGGCCGCCGTCGTCGACAAAGGCGTCGCCAAATTCGACTCTTCCCGAAATCATCGCGCCATAGTTTTCGATCTGCATCGAAACCTGTTGGGCCACATCGTTGGAAGCTCCCACCACCAACCAATGCCCCAGTCGCCGTGGCTCGTCGAGCGTGTCGGCGATTCTCCATTGGTAGTCGAGGATCTGTCGCTTGACGACGTCGCCGAACTGGTCGGTCCGTTGAGGCCGGTTGGCGGCGGTCGCTACCAGCGAACGGACCACGCCGACAACCTGCCCCTGGTCGTCGCAAAGAGTCAGGTCGCAAGTGATCTGCCGATCGGTTTGGCTCGTCATTTTGCCGAGGCACCAAATCGTGTCGGGCAGCGAATCGACATACAGGCAGAGTTCACCGATCTGTGTCGGTAGATAGGTTGTCTCCGAATGGACTAACAGCGACATCAACGTTTGGAAACAACCATCCAACAGCGTCGGGTGCATTTTGTATTTGGCAGGATGTTCGCGTAGCGTGTCGTCGATTTCGATCCGCGCCAGCACCCGACGATCGGTTCGATCGATGCGGAGCTCTTTGACCGCTTGGAAATAGGGGCCATACATCAATCCGACCTGCCGCAGTTCCCTGTAAAACGAATCGACATCCGCAGGCTTGTCTAACTTCGCAAGCAGGTCGGGCAGATCGAGCGCCTTCGTTTCGGAAGCGGGAAGCGGAGCGATCGACGCGGTGACATGGACCTGCCCCGTGCCGAGGCGTCCATTTTCCAAGCTGCGGATCTGGGCGGATTGTCGGGACGCGTCGTAGGTGGTTGTGAAATCGAGTCCACGGTCGGGAGCGATGATCATCGGCGCCGCGATCTGCAAATCGCGAATCGCCAACTTCGCCGCGTCGGGGAACTGGATCGCCGCCAGTTCCAGCAGCGATTCGATGTAGGCAGCCGCTGGCAACACGGGGATGCCGGCGACGATGTGATCTCTCAAGTAGGCAACGGCTTCGTGGTCGAAGTCGTTCCGCCAAACGGGAGCCGAGAGCGCTTCTTGGGTTCCCAAAATGGGATGGATGATCGGGTTTATGCGGTCCTGCGCGGCGCGGTCGTTTTCCAACCACAATCGCTCGCGTTGCCAGGCGTAATTGGGCAACGAAACCAGTTTTCCGGTGCGATACAGGCGGGACCATTCGTATTCGCATCCGGCAGCAAAAACGCCCGCGATGGCGCGGTGAACGCTTTGGATTTCGGGCTGCTTGCGATGCAACGTGTGCACCAACCGACATTCCTTCCCCGCGGCGTGGATGCAATCACGGAGCGCCGACGACAGCACGGGGTGCGGACCGACTTCAAAAAAAGTGTTGTATCCGTCGTCCAAAATCGAATCGACCGCATCGGCAAATTCGACGGGCTGGCGGATGTTCAGCGGCCAATACGACGCGTCGAACGAAGCCTCGGTCACCAAGCGACCGGTGACTGTCGAATAGAGCGGGATCTTGGCAGCGCTTGTCTGCAAACCGGACAGCCGGCGTTCCAACGCTGCCATCAATGGATCCATCAACGGGCTGTGGTAGGGAACTTCAACGGTCAACATTTTGTTGAAGATGTCGGCCGCCGTAAATTGACGCGACAGTTCGGTCAGCGTGTCGGTGTCCCCCGCCAACGTCACGGTGTTGGTTCCATTAACAGCTGCCAGTGAAACGAGATCGCCAATTCCAGCGATTCGCTGCAACGCTTCCTGTTTGCCAAGCCCGACCGCCAGCATCGAACCGGTTCCGGCCGTCGTCGCTTGCAATTGGCTGCGATGAAAACTGACGGTCAAGACATCTTCGAGACTAAGCACGCCCGCGGCATAGGCCGAACCGAGTTCACCAACCGAATGGCCGACACAGGCGGCGGGCGTGACGCCAGCGTCTTCCAACATTTCCAACAGCCCGATTTGGATCAACAGGTTCGCTGGTTGAGCATATTGGGTTCGCGAGATCCGCGAACTCGATTCGCCCTTGAGCATTTCGGTCAGGATCGAAAAGCCCGCGATCTCTTGGAAGAGCATGTCGGCTTGCTCGACCGCTTGCCGGTAGAAGTCCGATTTGCGATAGAGCTGCTGCCCCATCCCCCACCACTGCGGCCCCATCCCTGTAAAGACAAAGACACACTCGCGACGTCCTTGGAAGGGCTGCGAATCGACGACGACATGCGGTGAGTCCTGACCTTCGGCGAGCGAGCGAAGCCCTTGCCGCAATTCGTTGCGATCGCTGCCGATCACAACGGCCCGCTGGGCAAGATGCGCCCGTCGCCGAGCGGCGGTGTACAACACATCGTGCAATTCTCCCTCATTTGCCAAACAGGATTCGAGGTTCCCTGCGTTAGCTCTTAAGGCTTCCGTGCTACGCGCACTGACCGGCAACATCAGCGGCAGTTCGTGTGGATTGAGACTCGCATTTCCCGAAAGCAAAGCGCCCCCATCGAGCGGCTTTCCATTACCATTGCCGTTGCAATGGGCCGATCCGTTGCCCTGCGGATGCCCGTTTGCGTGCGACTTTCCATTGCAATGATGTTTTGCAAAATTTGGCTGGGCGTGGTGAGCCGGTGCCGATTGCAAGATCACGTGCGCGTTGGAACCGCCGTAGCCAAACGAATTCACAGCGACGCAGATTGGTTCGTCGCCGCGGCCCAATGGAATCAGATCGTCCGCCAGACGGAGCCCCAGTTTTTCGAACTCGATCGCTTCGTTGGGCGTTTGTAAATTGGCTAGCGGAGCGGCTTGGCGATAGAGCGTCGTCAGCACGCCTTTGATCACGCCGGCGATCCCCGCGCAAGCTTCCATATGTCCGGTGTTGCTTTTGATCGAACCGATCACGACGCGGTCTTCGCCATGGCGGCCTTGACCATAGATTTCGCCGATCGCCTGGCATTCGGTAGGATCGCCGATCGCGGTCCCGGTGCCGTGGCATTCGACATATTTGATCTGCAGTGGATGGATCTGGTAACGCTGGCAAACCGACTGGATCAACGCGCGTTGGGCAGCGCCGCTGGGCATCGAGATCCCCGCCGTGCAGCCGTCTTGATTGGTTCCCGATCCGATCACTGTCGAGAGGATTTCGTCTCCATCGCGGAGCGCGTGTTCCAACGGCTTCAGCAGCACAACGCCCGCTCCTTCCCCACGTCCATAGCCATCGCCGCGAGCGTCGAACGATTTCGATTCTCCATCGCGCGACAAGAAGTGCCCCTTGCACATCCCCATCGGATATTCGGGACGCATCATCACATTCACACCCCCGACGATCGCCATCTGCGCCGTTCCACGCCAGAGATCTTGGCAGGCATAGTGGAACGCGACCAATGACGACGAGCAGGCGGTGTCGATCGATAGACTCGGGCCGCGGAGATCGTAGGTGTGCGAGATGCGGTTGGAGAGCATCGTCATCATCATCCCGGCGGCGCTGTGCTGGTTGATCTGCGAACGATTTCGCGACGATATCTGCGTGATCATGTGGTCCAACATGAAACCGCCGACGTAGACACCGATCGATTTGCCCGCTTGGTCGGGCAGCGGAATCCCCGCGTTTTCGAACGCTTCCCAAACGATCTCCAACATCAGGCGTTGCTGCGGGTCCATGTTCTCCGCTTCGCGCGGCGAGATCCCAAAAAACGAAGCGTCAAAGGTCGTTGGATCTTGATGGAGAAATCCACCACGACGGATGTACGCCTTCCCTTTGGAGACTGGATTGGACGAATAATATCGATCGACATCCCAACGGTCCGCCGGGATCGTATCGATTGCGTTGAATCTCGTTTTCAGGGCTTCCCAGAGTTGCGTGATACTATCGAGTCCCTTCGGAAATCGGCAGGCCATCCCTACGACTGCAAGCGGTTGATCGGTCATTGGAAGTTCCTCTCGAGTGAATCACCTGCTGGTTTGCCGGTACGCGAACCTGCACACTGCAACACCGGCCGGCAGCTCATGTTGCTTCAATGGACGGGCTGATCTCAGGCTGCTCTTGAGCCGCTGCGATCAAGACATAAACTGCGGGGACAAAAAACAATGCGATCAGGGTCGCACCACCGACACCGCCAGCGATCGTGATCGCCAACGGCGGCCAGAAACCGCCCCCCGCCAAAAACAGGGGAGTAAAGCCAGCGATGGTGGTTAGCGTGGTTGCGGTCACATGCCGCGTCGATCGCATCACGACATCGACCAACGCGTCGAGGTCGCCGGTTCGCGCCGTGGGCTCTCGACGGATCGCTGCCAGGACGACGATCGAATCGTTGATCGCAACGCCGACCAAACCCATCGTGCCGACGATCGCCATGAACCCAAAGGGATATCCGGAAATCCAGACGGCAAGATGGCTGATGCCAAACGAGAGACCGGCGACAACAAAGATCAACGCCGCCAACCGAAACGACCCGAAGGTCAACACCATCGCTGCGACCATCATCACGACGATCACCACGACGCTGGCCATCAGGTTGTCGACGGCGGTATTGCGAGTCTTCTCTTCACCCCCGAACGAAATGCTGTACCCCACGGGCAATGGAATGTTGGCCGTTGCGATCCTGCGTTTGAAATCGTCGATGACTGTCGAAGGCAGCATGCCCGCGGGGATGAAGCCTTGGATCTCGTTCATGCGCTGGCCATCGAGTCGCGGGATCTCGGCACTGTCGGCTTCTAAGCCAATCGTGGCGATCGCGGAGATCGGAATCGACGACCCGCTGCGGCCCGGTTGGGAAGCCAGCAGATTGATCGACGCGATCTCGGACATGCTGGAACGGCGCTTATTCCCCGCGCGGACGCGGACCGGCAACTGCTCGGTCGTTTCGACGACCGCCCCCCCGGTGCTCCCTTCGAGCGTGGTCTGCAATTGATTGGCAATCGCTTCGTGGCTGAGCCCCGCGATTCGCGCTTCGGCTTCGTCGATCGAAAACGCCACCTTGGGAACCGCTTCGTCCAACTGCACACGGCTGTGAATCACGCCCGGCGTCGAGACCAGCAGGTCGCGGAACTCGGTTCCCAAGCGACGCAGTTGATCGAGATCGGGGCCCAGGACGCGGACCTCGACCGGCGCATCGAAGCCGGCCCCCTGTTCCAACTGGCGGACCAAGACGCGAGCAAATGGGCAGCGATTGTCGACCAACGCTTGCAAGTCGTGGATGATCTCGGGAGTGGCAACGTCCGTGCGAAGCTTGACGATCGCTTGTCCATACGAAGGCAGGTTCCGTCGGCTGCGAACGACGTTGTAGTAGAACGTGGGAGCGGATTCGCCCAAGAACCAATGGACTGCGTCGACCGCCGGATGCGCGGTCAGCGTCTCGGTCAAACGACGCGCGGTGTCGCGCGTGTTGTGGATCGAAGCATGGGCGTTCAATTCCAGATCGATGTAGACCTGATCGCGATCGGCCGGCGGGAAAAATTGGATCGGCAAGCTTCCGACCATCAAAAATCCCAGAATCGGAGCGACCAAGCCCAACGCGATTCCTAGCGCTGGCACGGCAAGCGACATCTGTAACAGCGAGCGATAGGCAGCAGCCAATGGTTTGATCGTCAGCCCGCGATCGAACCATGCAAACCAATGCGACCTGTCTGGCCGAACTCGTCCCATCGCTGCCAGCGCGGGAATGATCGTCACCGCCAACAGGAAGGAACTGGCGATCGCGAGGATCACGCTGACACCAATCGCTCCCACAAATTCGCCATCGGGGCCGCGCATGATGGCGATCGGGGCAAACGACAGCGCGGTCGTCAGCGTCGAACCAAACAACGGCACCAACAGATGTTTGACTGCGGCGGCGACGGCATCGGCTGGAGCGGAGCCCGCGCGAATCCGATGACTGGTTTCGTCGACCACGACGATCGCATTGTCGATCAACAGGCCGAGCGAGATGATCAACCCGGTGATCGAAATCTGGTGGATCGGAATCTCCAAAAGACGCATTCCAGCCAGAACCATCATCGACGACAGCGGGAGCGAAAAGGAGACGACCAGCGCGTTCCTCAAGCCCATCATCAAAAAGGTGATCAAAAAGACGGCCAGACAACCCAACAACAGATTCTGGCCGAGACCTGCCAAGCGTTTGTCGACGTAGTCGTTCTGGTCGAACAGTTTGTCGATGCCGATTCCTGGCGGAAGAGAGGATTCAAATTCAGCCAATCGCCCGGTGACATCGCGATTCCAGGGACCGATCTGATACTCGGAACGAACGCGAATCCCCAGCACCACCGCATCCAAACGGTCGATCACCGCCACGTTTGTCAGCGGACGGACGACATCGCGTTGGATCTCCGCGACATCGCCCAATTGCACGACCGGTCCGTCGTCGGAGGTCCGGATCGGCATCCCGGCGATTCGACGTTCGGAATCGAGTTCGTTGTCGATCCCCATCAATAGATCGCTGCTGGCGCCGCGCAACTGGCCGGCTGAAACCTTGGCGTCGCTGCGGGCCAATTGGTCGGCGATATCGCTGGCCGTCAACTTCAACGCCGCCAACTCTTCCGGTTTAACCGTCACCAAGAACTCTTCGTCGGGAGCTCCATACAGATCGACCGACTCGGTTCCGGCGATGCGTTCGAGTTGTTCCTTCAGTTGTTTGGCCAGTCTACGCAACAGCGAATAATTCGGATCTCCGCCGCGTTGCCAAGTGATCCCAACGAGCATCGCGTTCGCCTTGATCTTGACCTTTTCGAAGACAGGGTCGAGCGTTCCGGCGGGTAATTCGTGGGCCACCGCGTCGATCTTGTCGCGGACCCGCGACCAAACCTCATCGACAGCGTAGACGTTGGCGTTGAGTTCGATACCGATTGTCGAAACCCCGGCGCGGCTGGACGACGTGATTTCTTTGACCTCATCGATCTCGCGAATCGCTTGTTCGACGCGTTCGGTCACCAACGCTTCGACACGGGTCGCGTTGAAGCCTGGCACGACGGTGTTCACGATCGCAAAGCGTGGCGTCAGTTCAGGATCCTCGGCCCGCGGCAGGACGCTGTACGATGAGAGCCCGGCGACAAAGATCAGCCCCACCGCCAGACACAGCAGTCGTCGATTCCGGTAGAAGAGGTTGGAGAGCATGGATTATCGAGGTTGGCGTTTAGCTGGCGGTTGGGGCGAGCGAAGCAATCGGGCGATCCGAGCGTGGCGTGGGGACGAGGTCCAATGGTTCGGGAGGTTTTTCGGCGGGCGACATCACATCCTGCGACGCGGGTTCGGTCGCGGGGGCAGTCGCGGATTCGTCGACTTCGTCGGTCGGTTCGGGAACGCGGATCGCTTGCTTGGTCGTCAGCCGATGCGTTCCGCTGGAGACGATCCAGTCGCCGGTTTCGAGCGTCCCGCGGACCAGCGCCCGTTCGCCTTGCGTTTCGATCAGATCGACATCGCGTCGCTCCGTCGTGGTCGTTTCATCGCCATCGCCGACGACTGCGAGAACCGACCACAGTCCCTGGCCGCCGCGCGAGATCGCGGCCAACGGGATCCAAAAACCATCGACCGGAATCTCTTGAGTGAACGCCAACCGAGCGACTTCGCCCGGAACAATCTGCTGCGGCGAGACGTCGTCGAGCGTCAAGACGATGGTTTGGGTGAGCGTTTGATGATCCAGGTCCGCGATCCGCGATCGGACCGTCGCATCGAACGATTGCTTGCGAACGATCACCGGCAATGTTTCGCCCGTTTGGATCGATGCGGCGATCGCTGTCGGAACACCGACCCAAACTTCCAGCGATGCGTCTTCGATGATCCGGAAGATCGTCGACCCCGGCTGGGCGATCGATCCCTCGTCGACCGATCGCTCGGTGACAAACGCATCGTACGGAGCGACTATCTGGCTCTTTTCGATTTCGATATCAACATCTTGAATCGACGCGTCGAACTGGGCCACGATCGCCTTCTGAGCGTCCAACCGTTCCTGACGCGTACCAGCTGTCAATTCATCGAGTACCTTCTGAGCCGATTGCAATCGAGCTTCCACCGCCGTCAATGAAAAGGCCGCCTGCTCGGCTTCTTCGCGCGACGAAGCGCTGGCTAGCAACAACCGCTGCCGCCGCTTGGCCATTTGGTCGGCGGCGTCGACCTGGGCGGCAAGGTCTTGAACTGTCGCACGCTGAGCCGCGATCGATTCCTTGCGCGGCCCGGCTTCCAGTTCGGCAAGGACCGCCAGCGCTTCGCGGTGCTGCGCCTCGAGCCCCAGCCGTTTGACCTTTAGTCGACGATCGCCGATCCGCGCCAAAGGCTGCCCCTTTTCGACCCGATCTCCCAGATCCGCGGAGACTTCAACGACCTCTCCCTGGCGTTCAAAACTCAGCTCGCTCTGACGCGCCGGTTTGATGATTCCGGTGAACGTTCGCTCGCGAGCGTAGCTCTCCACGCGTTGAACCTGCATCGTTTCGACCGGCAACGTCGACGCGCTTCCACCCGCTGTGTGCGGTCGCGAGCTCTCGCCCGGGCTTCGGTCGGGCGCCGGATGATCGGAATGCTGCATCGACGACGCGGCGAGCCCGACGCCGATCGCCACGGCGACCAACAACATCGTCGCCAAGGCAACCTGGATTCCTCCCCCGCGACGACGTCCAGCGGTCGTAAGCGGCGCTCGATAGGGTGCCTCTTGTACGTTCATGGATCTTGGTAACGATGGATTCCGGACAGCTCTTGAGAGGGGAATGCGTGCCTACAGCGTGGCAACGGCCCCACCGATCGAAAACGAGGTTGTTGGCGGGGCGGTGACGCTTGCCCAGCATTCACACAGGACCCAGCTTAACTAGGCCTCTAGGGTTTAGCATCTGGAATAACAGCCAAAAGAAAGCAAATCCGGAAAAAACTCAGTTTAGGTAGGCATCGAAGATTGCGGAGACTGCAGAAACACAGCAAGAGGGGGCGGCTGAGTCGAGATTGAGACGGGTGCGGATCATGCCAACTTTAACCAGGGCTGCGTGCCGAGATAAGCTATACAAAGGTCGGGACCGGACCGACCGGACCTACGCCACTGCCGGCAGCCTGCCCGCGATCTCCAGAATCCACCGCCCCATGCTGTCGAACGAACCGAAACGCCCGATCGCTGCCGCTGCCTGCCCGTTGGGCGGGCGGATCCGCGCGGTCGGTCTGGCGGCTTGGTCGATCGCTTGGCTGCTCTCGCTGGGAGGCTGCGGCTACCTGGCTCAATGGAAAACCAACGGGCACATGGTCGGCCCCGATCATGTCGCTCCCACTGCCGCGGTCGCCGAGCATTGGATCGATTTCAACAATCCCAAGCTGATCAGTTCGCAAAATGGTGTCGACGATGAGAACTGGTGGAGGATGTTCCGCGATCCGGAGATCGAGCAGATCGTTTCGGCCGCCAACAGCAACTATCTGCCATTGCGGATCGCGATGCTGCGAATCCAAGAGGCCCGATTGCAGCGGGCGATTGCGGTGGGCAATCTTCTGCCGCAATCGCAGGAGTTTTTCGCGGAGTTCCAGCGGATTCAAAACAGTGACAACGGGAACCAGATCGGAATCGCCGATCTCGGCAATACGTTCGACCTCTATCAATTTGGCTTCAACGCCAACTGGGAACTGGATGTTTGGGGGCGTTTGCGGCGTCAGATCGAATCCGAAGGAGCCAAGGTGCAGGGGACGATCGAAGACCGCCGCGACGTGAAGTTGTCGTTGGTCTCCGACGCGATTGCGGCTTACATCGAGATCCGCACCAACCAAGATCGCCTCGTTTTCGCTCATGCCAATATCGAAGCTCAGCAGAAAACATTGGAGCTGGCCGAATCGCGATTCAAGAACGGTTCGGTCTCCAAGCTGGATGTCACGCAGGCGCGGGCCAATCTTGAAGCGACACGGGCCGCGATCCCCGAACTGGAACGGAGTCTACGCGTTGCGAACAACCAACTGTGTGTTCTGCTGGGTCTTTCCCCACGCGATCTGATCGCGCAGATGGGGTGGGCCGGCGTCCCGACGACTCCCGATGCGATCATGGTCGGAATGCCAGTCGATCTGCTGCGTCGGCGTCCCGACATTCGCAGCGCCGAGCGGGCGATCGCGGCGCAAAGTGCGCAGATCGGCGTCGCCGCAGCCGATCTGTTTCCCACGTTTTCGCTGCGTGGGACCATCAATTGGCAATCATTCAATTTTCCCGACCTGTTCGAATCGGCATCGAACGCCGGAGCGATCATCCCCGGCGTTCGTTGGAACCTGTTGAACTATGGACGGCTGATGAACAACGTCCAGATCCAGGAGACGCGGTTGGAGCGGACGATCGTCGAATACCGCCAAACCGTTTTGCGAGCGGGAAGCGAGGTCGAGGATGCGATGATCCGATTCGTCAAAGCACGCGAGCAGATCGCGAGTCGCGAGCGAGCGGTTGCGGCGACCGCTGAATCGATCGAAATCGCCACGCTGCAATACGAAGAGGGGACGGTTGAATTCGATCGTGTCAACGAATTGCGTAAAGACCTCGTTCGCCAGCAAGATCTGCTGGCCCTGGCTCGTGGCGAAGCGGCACTTGGGATCGTCGCGATCTACCGAACGCTCGGCGGCGGTTGGGGCTCGGCGGATCAAGCGATCGGCAACTGCGCTCCCGCGCCAACCATCCAAGCAGAGCCGGCGCCGCCCATCCGTTCCATCCCTTCGCAGGAATCCAAACCGCCGCTCACCGCCAACCGCTCGCCGCAGGTGATCGTACGCACGATCGGCATCCTAACGCCTCTCCCCAGCAGCCCTTATCAGCCGCTCGAGGCGATCCAACCGAGCTCTCTTGGCGCGGCAAAATCGCGGCGACAGGCTGAAAGCTCCACGTCTCCGGGGAGCCATCGGTAAACGGTGTCCCCGTCATCGGCGACCGCCCCAGATGCGGGGACCGACGGGAAGGGCAGTGAGGGTTGCAGGGCAGAGGCTTGGTTTGGCTTGCAAAAAACGGGGCTTCAGAAAAATTTTGGTTACTGGTTGACAGTCTTTCGTGTCGAACGCATCATAGATCCGGCAAGTATTGAGACTGAGTTTCAATATCGCCGGCCTGAAAAATTCGTCAACGAAGCCAGCCACCTTTCTTTCGGCAGCCCGCCACGTTCGACGACTCCGCTGGAAATGTTTTCCAGATGCGAGTTCCGTCAATCTCTCTGAACGTGGAGAACCAAACATGTCCTCAAAGGACCTCCGTAGCCGCGCTGGCTTTACGCTTGTTGAGTTGTTAGTTGTGATCGCCATCATCGGCATCCTGGTCGGGCTTCTGCTGCCCGCAGTCCAGTCGGCTCGCGAAGCGGCCCGGCGGATGTCGTGCAGCAACCAGCTGAAACAGGTCACCCTGGCAACTCACAATTTTCACGACACCTTCCTCGAACTCCCCTATGCGACGCGTGATCGATTGGAGGGAGACGATGGCAGCACCTGGGCGACCGGGCACATCCAAATTCTGCCGTTTTTGGAGAGCGACGCGATCGCAAGCCGCTGGGATCCCGAAGAACCTCGCAACAGCACAGTCGATACCGATGGGGATGGATGGACCAACGACATGCTGAAGAAAGAGATCATCCCAACGTATATGTGCCCTTCGATGGTCATGCCCAGCGCACCGCTGACCGGCGAGCGTGCTCCGATGAGCTACTTGTATTGCGCGGGTACGGCGGATGCCAGCATGTTGCACTATGCCGCTTACTACGCTCTTCCCGAACCAACCTACGACGGAGCGATCGTTCCCGTGATGACATATCTTGCGTCGGGATCAACGCCTACGCCAAGCCACCGCAATCCTACAAAGTTCCGCGACATGCTCGATGGAACGTCGAACACCTTTTTGATGGGTGAAACCGACTTCATGCCCAAAGGCGTGCCATCGACGTCGTATGGAGGCGTTTGGGCCTACGGTTACGCTGGCTACTCATGGGGCACAACGTACCATCCGTTCAACCGACACGACTGGACGTCGACGGTTTACGGTGCCTTCCGCAGCCAGCATCCCGGCGGCGGACAATTCTCGCTAGTCGATGGATCGGTGCGGTTTCTTTCGGAATCGGTGGACAACGATGTCTACCAAGCTATTTCCACGCGAGCTGGCGGTGAAGTCGCCACGCTTCCGTAGTGAATCTCTTTCCGAATCCGTCAATCAGCAAAGAATGATCCCCATGAAGACCAACTGGCTGAAGGTGCTGGCCACCTGTGTCGTTCTCGCAGTCTTGCCTGGGTGCGGCGAGGAACAGCCTCCCGCCGCACCTGCGGGACCACCTCTTCCGTTATCGGTTGAGGAGTGGAAGCAGTTGCCGATCGAGGTCAAATACGACGAAGCGACCTTCGATCGACTGCGAGACAAAGACGCCAAGCTACAGAATGATCGGAACTGGCACCGCTTTATGAAAGAAGTTGTTGTGCCCGAACGCAAGCTGGATATCCCAGGGATTCCAGGAGCGTAGGCGCTCGCGAGGAGAATCAATCGTTCCCCTCTCGCCCGCTGCCCGATGCCGTTTCGTCCGGGAATTTGTCCTAACCAAACCATTATCAAGTCCAACATGATGAACCGAATCTACTTTCTGCACCTGATCGCTGCGACAACCCTTGTTGCAGCGTCTGTCGGACGCGCCGAAGAGAGCCAAACGGCGACCGCCAAACCGGCAGTGACCGCAACCGACAAAACCGCTCGCGATGCCATGCAAGCCGCTCACGACGCGCGGTTGGCCTGGATCGACTTTCCCGGCTTCACCGCCGACGTCCGCGTGCAAACCGATGGCGTCGCGCACTCCGGATCGATCCTCGTCACCGACGACTTCGATTACGAACTGTCGATCTCCGACGACGCGATCCAACCCTGGGTGAATTCCAAGCTGCGTTCGGTGATCGGGCATCGCCGCCCTGGTAGCGCGGCGACCGAAGTGAAACTTGCCGAAAGCGGAGCTTCGGCAGATTTTGGACTCTTCGTCGCCCGGCTCGATGGCAGCGGCACGTTCCGTATCCAGGACGGTTTGATCCGCGAGGTGCACCGCAAAAACGATTCGCGTTGGTTTGAGATCACCAATGTCGAGTTCTTCGACGCGGGCGAGGGCAAGGTCTTGCCCGAGACGTCATCGGTGACTTACCGCGATCCCAAGACGGGAGACATCACGAAAAACGTCGTCAATCGATTCACCTGGACCTCGGTCGGCGACTTCCTGTTGCCCGAGGGCTGCCTGACGATCGAAACATCGGCCGACGGCGGTCGTCAAACTCGCCAGCTGCAATTCACCAACCACAAGCTTTCGCAAAACGCTCCACCGCAAAAAACGAAGCTT
Source organism: Rosistilla oblonga (assembly GCF_007751715.1). Classification (NCBI taxonomy): domain Bacteria; kingdom Pseudomonadati; phylum Planctomycetota; class Planctomycetia; order Pirellulales; family Pirellulaceae; genus Rosistilla; species Rosistilla oblonga. Next base: position 6,807,714 of record NZ_CP036292.1, read on the forward strand.
CTGTCGAGCTCAAAACTGCACCGCCCGCTCCCCGAATCGCTCACCAGTTTTGGTGCCGCCGTGGTGGGAGAGTATCTGTACGTCTTCAGCGGTCACAGCGGCGACGCGCACGGCTTCGGAAAAGATCTGTTGGTCGAACATTTTCGCCGGATCAAATTCGATGATCCTGCGGCGCAGTGGGAAGAACTTGCGATGCACCAATCGGCTCAAAGCACCGCTTTGGTGACCGACGGAAAATACATCTACCGTGTAGGCGGTCTCTCCTTTTTGACAGGGGAAACGGAATCCGAAGCGATCTTCAACTCGACCGACCACTTCGCTCGCTATGACATCGAAGCGGATAAGTGGACCGATCTGGCAAAGCTGCCCGAACCGCGTTCCTCGCTGGATGCGGCGGTCGTCGATCGCAAGGTCTATGCCGTTGGCGGATGGAATCTGCAAGGAAAAGACGGTTCGCGCGATGCCCCTTGGAATGAAACGGTCAGCGTCTTCGATCTCGATCAACCCGACGCGGGTTGGAAAACGATCGATGGCCCCGGTTACAAGCTGCGTGCCGCATCGGTCGCCGAGCACGACGGCAAGCTGTACGTCTTGGGAGGCATCAGCCCCGGCGGGTTCCTTCGCAAAACGTCGGTCTACGATCCGTCGACAAGCACGTGGTCGGAGGGCCCTGAAATGGTTGGCGACAGCCCGATGACAGGATTTGCCACGAGCACCTTTGCCGTCGGCGGGCACCTCTACTCCACCGGCGCTTCGGGCGTGGTCTACCGCTTGAAGAGCGACGGACAAGCGTGGGAGAACGCCGATCGATTGCTGTATCCTCGGATGTTCCTGCGTTTGTTGCCCGTGGGCGAAGATCGCTTGATCGCGTTAGGCGGAACGGGAGCGTCCGGCGCCGGGCGACTGTCCGTCGTCGAATCGCTGCGAGTCGATCCCAACAAGCAACCAGGCGAGAAATTGGTCTCCTGGACTGTTCCTTATGCGGGCAAGGCAAAACACAGCCAAGCATTGGTGCTCGACGGAACGACTCTCTACGCGATGGGAGGCAACGCCAGTCGCAAGCCGCACGATTTCAGTCGAGAGGCCTTTGTCGCCGAAGCCTTTGCGTTTGACATCGCCAACCAATCGGTGACGGCATTGCCCGAGATGCCCTTCGCCGTGCAAAGCGGTGCCGGCGTGGTCAACCGCCAGACCAGCGAACACAAGACGATCGTCGTCGCTGGCGGGATGAACTTTGGCGAAAAGGAATTCCATTCGATCGACTCGGTTCTGCAGTTTGATCCCGAGGCGAAAAAGTGGTCGGTTGCCGAAACCAAACTGCCCGTGCCGCGAGCGATGGCCGATGCGGTCGCTCACGACGACGCCCTCTGGTTGTTTGGCGGCAGCGATGCCGGTGGCGACCAAGGGCTTGCCCGAAGCGTGTTGCATTGGTGGGGCGACCAGTCGGCGATCGCGGCATTGCCGGAGGTTGAGTTGCCACACCCTCGCCGTTCGTTTGGCGGTGCCAAGATCGGCAACGAATATTTCCTGATCGGTGGCCTGGGCGATGGAACGGGGATCGAATCGACCGTCGACGTCTTCGATATGCAGCAGCGAACGTGGCGAACCGCCCCATCCCCTTCGACCTCGCGCGTCTTCCCGAGCGTCTGCGTCGACGGAAAGAAGATCTATCTGTTTGGTGGCTTTAGCAACGACGAAGGTCACTTCGCTCCATGCTCGAAGCTGGAGGTTTACGACAGCGAAACCGACTCCTGGAGCACGCTGGCCGAATCGTTGGAGGGTGTCGATGCATCGATGAACCTGTTCAACATGAGCGGCCGATTGTTGTTCTTCGGGATCGACCGCAACAACGACGAATTGGCTCAGTTCCATCTCTACGACCCCAACCCCGCCGCGGTCCCTGAAAAATTTGCGGCGATGGGGTTTGGCGGTCGTCGCGGCGGCAACGAGGCATCGAAAAATGCCAAGATGCTGATGCGAAAAGATGTCGACAAAGACGGCAAGCTGAGCCGCGAAGAGCTTGGCAAACGGATGGCTGACTTTGCTGCCGCAGCGGATACCGACGGCGATCAATTGATCAGCTTCACCGAAGCGAAAGCGAAGATGGAAGCCGACGCAGCGGCTGAAAAAGAGGCTGCGGCGGAGTCGGCTCCGAAGACGGAGAAGAAGAACGACAAGGAGCCTAAACGGGCGAAGGGAAAGAAGTCGAAAGCGGCCACTGGTTCTGGCGAAGCGGCCCAAGCCAAAGCCGACGCGTTGCAACGCGACGCCGACGCGGCTCAGCGAAAAGCGGACCAAGCCCAACGCGACGCCGATAAGCTGCGACGTTCCGCGTCCTAGAAGCAGTTACCGATCGTTGCCTCGCACCACGACATCGCCAGCCGACGCGCTGGCGATCGGTGCGGCAACGTTATCGTTTCCACGCCGACAGTCTCTCCGTCGGTCGGCGAAAGTCTTTGCCCCACTTTCCTCCCAAGCAATTGCACCGACTCATGTTTCGCATCCCACTGACCCTCATCGCGGCGATCTTCCTTTCCGCCTCCCTCTCGGCGGACGAACATCGCTTCCAGCACGAAAACGTTTTGGGGACTTTGCTCACCCTCGACGTCCACGTCGCGTCGCCACAGTTGGCGCGTACGATCGAATCCGAATCATTGACCGAGATCGGCCGCTTGGACGCGATCTTCAGCAGCTATCGCGACGATAGCGAACTGAGCCGATGGCTGAAGCAGCCCGTTGGCGTCGATGCGGCTCTATCGGTCGAGTTGATCGCGGTGCTGCAACGGGCCGAACGCATCCGGCGGGAGAGCCACGGCGCGTTTGATATCCGCGCCGCCGCGATCGCTGAACTCTGGAAAAGCGAAGCGAACGCTGTTCGTAGTCCATCGGATGCGTTAAGGAATCAGATGGTTCAGTCGCTTGCCGAGCCAGCTGTTTCGTTCAGCAACGAACGTGTCCGCCGCCTGACCGACCACCGGATCAATCTAGATTCGCTGGCAAAGGGCTATATCCTCGATCGCGTTTGCGAAGTCGTTTCAAAGCACCTGTCGCCGGGGGATCGATTTTCGATCAACGTCGGCGGCGACCTGCGCACGATCGGCGCCGGAGCGACAAAAATCGTGATCACCGATCCGCGGCGGCCTAGCGAAAACGCAAAGCCACTTGTTGAGTTCACCGCCCACGGCGAGGTCGCGGTGGCGACCAGCGGTACCTATCGGCGATCGCTGCAAATCAGCGAACGCAAGGTCCCACATCTGTTTGATCCTCGATCCGCGCTGCCCGTCGGACATGCGATCAGCGCCAGCGTGATCGCTGCCGACGCGATCACTGCGGATGCTTTGGCCACCACGATCTCGGTCTTCCCCACGCATGAAGCGCTCCAGTGGATCGACGGGAAACCGGGCTGCGAATGTTTGATCGTCGATGGGGAAGGGAAGGTCCACCGTTCGGCAAACTGGCCCACGGCCGATCCTTCACCCGCTTCGCGATTGATCGCTGCCGCCGACGCCAAGCAGGCTGGGATCCATGTTTGGTTCAAGCTCGAACGTCCTTCGGGCAGCAGCTATCGACGTCCCTATTTGGCTGTCTGGCTGGAAGACTCCGATGGTTTCCCCGTCAAAACCGCGGTCCTGTGGTTGCAGACCGAACAACCGGGGCCGCGTTGGCATCGCGACCTGACGCGTTGGTATCGCAACGACCGGATGCGAAAGATCATCGAAAAGACCGACCTGATCGAAGCGATCTCCGGCGCGACGCGTGGGCCGGGAGAATACGAAGCTCATTTCGATGGGACCGACAACTCGGGAGAGCCTCTGCCAACAGGACGCTACACTTTGTGCCTGGAAGCGGCCCGAGAGAACGGGACATACAAGATCATCCGCCAACGCATCGACTGGGGAACCGACACTGTCGAAAAGACGCAATTGAAGGGAAACATCGAGATCCCTCAGGCGGCTTATCAGATCGTTCCCGCTGTTCAATAACTTGCGACTCAAGAACTTCAACACGCGTCGCTTGAGGGCCTCCCAACGAGCGACGCAGGTCCAAACCCCGCCGCTCCACATATGCCTCCTGATCCAAAGCCAAGCCGTTGGCTGTATCGCAAATCGGCCGCCGCCTTCCGCTGGCTGCACATCTATCTTTCGATGTTGAGTTTTGCGTCGCTGATGTTTTTTGCACTGACCGGGATCACGCTAAATCATCCGACTTGGCTCGGCGGCAGCGTTCAAAACGTAATCGATCAATCGGGGCAGTTGCCGACGCAATTGTTGGCCGGCGAGGTCGATGAGCTGGAGATCGCCGAGACGCTGCGGGCCGAACATCGTCTGAAAGGACGGGTCAAAGAATTTGAGACCGACGACTACGAATGTATGCTCGTCTTCAAATCTCCCGGCTATGCGGCGGATGTTTTTATCGATCGCGAAACCGGCAACTACTCGCTGACCGTCACCTCCAGCAACGCCGTGGCGATCATGAACGATCTCCACAAGGGGCGCGACAGTGGCCCGGCTTGGAGCCTGTTGATCGACGGGTCGGCAATCCTGATGGCGATCATGTCGCTGTCCGGGTTTGGGCTGCTCTTCTATCTCAAAAAACGCCGCGCCGCCGGAGTCCTCACCGCCCTGGCGGGAACCATCGCCGTGTTGGCGGTCTGGATCCTCGGCGTCGCCTGAGTATTCATAACAATGGAATTGGGGAAGCTGCCCTGTGTCGGCCATCGGCCTGTGTGGAATGCACGCCCAGCGTTTGAACGGTCTTGAAGCCGCGGTAGTGGCGGTCGCGTAAAGCCTGCGGCGCCAGCCGCAGGTGCCGTAGACGTCGCTTGAAACGCAAGCCCCGGTCAGGGGCGACAGGATTCGAATCTGTCGCCCCTGACCGGGGCTTTGTTCTTGTTTGTGGGACGCTGTCCTGCGGCTGGCGCCGCAGGCTTTATGCGACCGCCGCAGCCGCGGCTTTGGGAATTGGGTGCCGCGTGCGAATGTTGGTTTGAATGCCCGGACGCGCGGGGCGATGCCCACGCGGTTAAACGAGAGAGGGGCCGCGAGATTTTTTAACCGCGAGCACAGCGGGCCGCGCGCGAATGCTGGTTCGAGTACCCGGACGCGCGGGGCGATGCCCACGCGGTTAAACGAGAGAGGGCGGCCTGATTCGGCTACGCTTTCAGTTCGCTGAGGACGCGGCGGACGATGGCGTCGATGCTTTCGGGAGTCGCGGAGGCGGAGGTTACGGCGCCGTTGGTGTATGACGTCATCATGCCTCGGACTTTGGCTTCGGTCTGCGCACTCTTGTCGTATTGTGCGGCGGTCATCGGTTGACGACTGCGGCCCATGTCCCAGCCGCGAGTTCGCAGGCCGGCGCGAAAGCCTTCGGGGAATTCGCCCGTTCCGATCATCGTATCGAACAGCGGCGTCAATTCGTTTTGCAAGCGAACCGCTTCGCTCAAGTCGCCCGCTTTGCAAGCCTTGTAGACCGCGGCGGTCAATTCGGGGACGACACCGCTGGTCGCGTTGGTGCCACCATCGGCTCCCATCAACAGCATCGCTGACAACGAAGCATCCCAGCCCGTCAAGAAACTGAACTCCGGTCGCTGCGGGCGAATCGCGGCGATCATCCGCATCATGTGGGGCAGGTCGCCCGAGCTGTCTTTGATGCCGACCACGCGAGGGCACTCTTCGGCCAGACGGCGGACCGTTGCCAGATCGATCTCCGACGCAAACAGAGGAATGTTGTAGAGCGTGACGTTGACCGAAACGGCGTCGGCGATCTCACGGAAATAACTGTAAACGCCTTCGTCGCTCAACTTGAAATAATAAGGAGCGACGATTGCAACCGCTTGGGCACCCATTTCGCCATACGCGTCGCAGGCCTCGATCGTTTCGCGGACGTTCGCTTCGGCGGCACCAACCAAAACGGGAACGCGACCGGCGGCCTGATCGATCACGATTCGAGCGATCTCGCGGCGTTCGGCTGCGGTAAAGCGAACGAACTCCCCCGTACTTCCGTTGGGATACAACCCATCGACGCCATGAGCGATCAACCAATCGACGTAGCCTCGCAACGTTTGTTCATCGACGTTGCCGCGAGGGTCCAGCGGGACGATGTTTGGGGTCAGGATGCCGGTGATGCGATTGGATTGGGCCATCGATTCGCTAAGGGAAGGAGGGAGAGTATGGTCAGCGGGCAAGGAACAATGTAGCCTGAGCCAGCCCGATAGGTCGAGTATCGTCGCGATCGATCCAGATCGCGACAGGTTACCTACAATAGTAGTTTGAACCTATTGAGTTGGTACTGCCGAAGTTTCCGAGAAACGCAACAAAAATGACTTCCCGTCGCCGTAAACCGAAAACCCAGGGCGACCCACATCCACTTCCCCCTCCAGCGGTCGAGCCCGCCGAGCCTTCTTGGCTCCGTCTGGTCTACCAGATTGCGATTCCCGCCCTTCTGGGAGTTTGGCTTTGCGTGTGGGTCACACAGATACTCTATGACGGCGGTCAAACCGATCGCTCTCACCCCCGCTGGCATCTGCTGTTCAGCTTGTTTTTCCTGCCAGATGAGATCTTCGCCGCCTGGACCGATGGCGTGGTCAGCTGGCGCGGCCCAGTCGATCGATTGCGGGTTTTGATGATTGTGACTGCTGTGACCTTGCCCAGTTGGCTGCTGGGAGGGCAATTGCTGCGGGTCAGCGGGATCGCTCGCCGAATGCGAGGGATCGAAGTCGCGATCCTTGGCCTGGCGATCGGGCTGTCGCTTCAAGCGACTGCAACACTGATGTTGGGACTCGCAGGCTGGGTCAGCCATCGCGCGGCGATGCCGCTGCTGGGGGGAATCCAGATTGCGATCGCGCTGGCATTGGGGGCCCACCGGTCGATCGGTCGCGATCAAATTTGCGACACCTGCAAACAGCTGGCCCGCCCCGCGGGAGAGCATCCGTTGGCGGTGGGGTTAACGCTGATCGGGATCGCGTTGGTCGCGATCCGCTGTCTGTTGCCGAGCAATGAATTCGACGTCTTGGAATACCACCAGGGGGCTCCGAAGCAGTGGTTTCAGGAGGGGCGGATCGGATTTTCCGAGCAAAACATTTACGCCAACATGCCGATGGCGGCGGAGATGCAGACGCTTTCGGCGATGTCCTGGGCCGGGGCTTTGGGAATCGAAGACGCTTGGTGGTGGGGCGGATTGGCGGGCAAATCGACGATGTTCCTGTACTGGATCCTGGCGATCGGCGCGATCGGTTGCTTGGCCCGACGCTGGGTCGGCGGCCAAGCGGCATGCTGGCTGGTGGCGGTCGCCTGCAGCGGTTTGGCGTTTGCTGAAGTCACCGTCTTGGGGCTGATCGAACCGGCGGTCGCCTGCTACTTCGCAGCCGCGTTGCTGGCTCTGGCCGCGCTACGCCACCAGTTGGCAACGCAGCCGGCGGCGATGTTTTGGGTCGGCTTTTTGGCTGGCAGCGCGCTGGCCTGCAAATACCCGGCGCTACTGTTCGTCTGCTTGCCCGTCGGCTTGCTGGCCGCGTGGCAGATCTTCCGCCAGCGATCGACAGTTCCGATCGACTTTCGCGTTCTGGGGATGTTTGTCTTAGGATGCGCCATCACCGCCGGTCCGTGGTTGGCGAAGAATATGGTGCTTGCGCATAACCCCGTCTATCCGTTGGCGGCTGGTTTGCTGGGCGGTTACCAGTTCTCCGAAGCCAAGATCGCTCAGTGGCAAGCGGCTCACGCGGTTCCGACACGCTCGCTGTCGGCGCTGGCCGATTCGCTGTTCAGTATCGCCTGGTCCTGGAAATCGCAAGGAGCGATCCTGATCCCGCTGGCGCTGATCGGTCTGCTGCGGATCAAGCGATCCCCGGCGGTGCGGATTGCCGTGGCGATCGCGATCTTTGTGTTTGCTGTCTGGTGGTTGCTGACTCACCATCTGGAAAGGTTCTTATTGCCGGCGATCCCGCTGGCGATGCTGTTGGCCGGTTTTGGAATCCGGACGATGTTCCAGCAATTGGGTCGCCCGTTGGCCAGCATTTGCCTGACCGTGGGGATACTGTGCAATCTGGTCTTGATGGCTGTCTCGCCGACGATGGGAGACCCGCGACTGCTGGTCGACACGAGTGCGATTCGCCGCGAGGGGATCGAACCGACCGATTCGATTCGCGTTCCCGAACACGTCCTGTGGGCGAACCGCAATCTGCAGTCGACCGATGGGGTGCTGCTGCTGGTCGGCGACGCGGCGATCTTTAATTATGAAGTCCCGCTGCGCTACAGCACCTGTTTCAACGTTTCGGATCTTTCGGAGATCGCCTGCCTGCCCGACGAGCAGTGGCGAGGGGAGTTTGAACAACGGGGGATTCGCCACGTATTAGTTCATTGGGGCGAGATCGACAGGTATCGCGGCGAGGGGAATTACGGCTTCGATCCGTCGATCACGCCGGAGCTGATTCGAGCGATGGTCGACCAAGGGGTACTCAAACCACTCGACACGGGACTCGATCCGCAGCGGGTCGAAGTCCTTGCCGTCGGTCCATAATACGTTGGGCGATCCAATGTACAATGGAGGTGACGCCATGCCGACCGTTCTGAGAAGTGGGCCTTACCGGTTTTACTTCTACAGCCACGAGCCGAATGAGCCGTCGCATGTGCACGTGGATCGAGATGAGGATTCTGCGAAGTATTGGCTGCAACCCGTTAGTCTGGCTCGCAATCTTGGATTCCGCGGACACGAGCTTCGTGAAATTGAACGGATCATTGGCGACAATCAACAAGAACTCCTGGAGGCCTGGAATGGCCGGTTCGGAAATTAAGCCTGGCGAACGCGTTAAAGATGTCCATTTCGGCGATGACGCGTTCAGCGTCGATCTATTGGACGGTCGCACGATCACGGTGCCCTATGCCTGGTACCCGCGTTTGCTTCATGCCTCCCCAGAGCATCGCGCGAACTGGAGGCCTTGTGGCGGTGGTTTTGGGATCCATTGGCCTGACCTCGACGAGGATCTGAGCACTGAAGGACTATTGCGAGGTGCGCCTGCGCCACGCGAGGCGGAGCAAGCAGGCGGTCGTTCAAATTAACAGGGACGCAAATGTCGCTATGCTGACCTCGTCCTCTTTTCGCAACGCAGACTCGCTTCACAAACGATCGCTGTTTCACGTCGCTCGCTTCTTTGGTGGCGACGGCCATGCACTTCCTGAGTGCCCCGAGAAGGTGAGACCTTCCGCCGATTGAATCTCTAACAACTTCACACGTTAAAAACGTAAAAACCTTTTCACGACCGCTGTCGGTTCTGCGATGCGAAGTCCCAGTCAAATTTTCGATTTCACGCCCAGCGGTTTGCGGTTGGGGCGTTGGCGTGGGACGACCTACGCGATCGGTTGGAGCTATCTGGGGCTGGGAGCTGTGTTGTTTGTCGCCGCGTGGTGGCTGAAGGTCTGGCCGGGGAACCAGGATCTGCCCTGGTTGGCTCTTGTCGTCTGGTTGGCGATCGGATTTGTCGGCGGATTGCAAGAGAGTGCTCACGCGGTGACGGCGTGGCTGTTGGGAGGCAAGTCGCGGTTGATGATGATCGCGGGGCACGGCGGTGCCGGTCAGTACCGAATCTTTGGCGGGCCAAGGCAAGCGATCGTCGCGGCAGCCGGCCCGGCAAGCAGCTGTCTGCTGGCGCTGCTTGTCGCGGGGATCTTGATGTTTCGTGGCGAGGCGTCGTTGTGGCAGATGCTCGATCCGCTGCGACCTCCCGAATTGGTCGGCCGTCTGAACCTCGTGTCGATCGGAAAAGTTGTTGCCTGGATCGCGATAACGCTCTCGGTTGTCCAGATGTTGCCGCTGTGGCGATGCGACGGCCGGACATTATTAGACGGATTGGTGGCGACGTTCCGGCCGCACTACACGCCGTCGGCGAGAGCTCATGCCGCGGCAGTTGTGATCGGCTGGATCGCGTTTGCGATGGTCGGTTTGTCGCTTGGAGTGGCGATGTTCGAAGATCGCCAGGGGGTGCCGCGATGGCCCGTGCTGGCAGCGGTTGGGCTGGTGCTGTGGATGTCGGGGCAAAAAGTCGATCCGCGGATCCGAGTGATCGATGCGAAGCACCAGCCGATCGGATGGTTAGGGGCTCGGCGGATTCGGCAAGCGCACCACCGCGAGATTCGGGAAGCTTCGGACATCGCTCAGCTCGATGCGATCTTGGACCGGATGACGCAGCACGGTGCCGATTCGTTGAGCCATGCCGATCGCGCGGTGCTGAAGCGGGCGAGTCTTGCCTTGAAAAGGCACTCGAACAAATCCTAGCGAAGCCGGGAGGGTCGAAAAACGAGCGTTCAGCTAGTTTTTCGGGGAGGGCTTGAGCGCTGGTGCGAGCACGACGAATTTAGCTGTGCGACGCCCCTCCCCGAACTTTGCTTCGCTCGTTCGACCCTCCCCTGCAAACTTCGTTTGGGGGCGGGTGAAGTCTGTTGTTCGCGGCGGCGAAACTTCACCCGCCTGGCGAAGCCGGGAGGGTCGAGAAACGAGCATTCAGCTAGTTTTTCGGGGAGGGCTTGAACGCTGGATCGAGCGGGACGGATTTAGCTGTGCGACGCCACTCCCCGAACTTTGCTTCGCTCGTTCGACCCTCCCCTTCAAACTTCGTTTGGGGGAGGGTGAAGGCTGTTGTGATTGGCACCAAAATTCACCCGCCCGGCGAAGCTGGGACGGTCGGAAAACGAGCGTTTAGCAAGTTTTTCGGGGAGGGATTCGCCGCTGGGGCGAGGACGACAAATTTACCTGGAACGCCCCTCCCCGAACCTCGCTTCGCTCGTTCGACCCTCCCCTTCAAACTTCGTTTGAGGGAGGGTGAAGGCTGTTGAACGTGGCACCAAAATTCACCCGCCGGGCGAAGCCGGGAGGGTCGGAAAACGAGCGTTTAGCAAGTTTTTCGGGGAGGGCTTGAGCGCTGGATCGAGTACTGCGAATTTGCAGCGGACGCCCCTCCCCGAACTTTGCTTCGCTCGTTCGACCCTCCCCTTCAAACTTCGTTTGGGGGAGGGTGTAGGGTGTTGTAAGGGGCGGCGAATGTGCGCCCACCCGTCGAACTAACGGACGGTCGGGAAGCGATTGCCAAGCTGGTTTTTCGGGGAGGTCCGAATGCAAGGATCGGGCGGATTGGAATCGGCTTGCATCGCTTCATTGGGTGGTTTCAGCTTTGCGAGACTTTCCCGGGCGTGGTGGCTGGCATAGGATGAAGCGACCGATTCCCCCCATGCTTTTCGAATTATCCCTATTGAGCTTGATGAACGACTCCACATCCAAATCCTCTTCCAGCCGCAAGTCGCCGACAAAGCTGACCGCTGGCGGTGGAGCGATCGGCATCCTGATCGTTCTGTATGCGTTGCTGCAGCCGATCCTCAGCAAGCAACTTGGAATCGACCTGCCGAAGTTTCCGGTCAAAGTCGGAGCCGATGCGCCGATGGTCGCCGGGCCCGACAAACCGACCGAGCCATCGACTGAAGACTCCAAGTCGGCAGCTCCGAAGATCGTGGTCCAGTCACCGAGCGGCGACCGGCCGGTAGATAAAGATTCGGCGGCGACAAACACTGCGTCGAAGCGGGACCGGCAAGATTCGGCGACTCCCAAAACCGGCAGCGGTCCGCTGTCGCAGTTCAATCGCAGCAGCAAGAGCGACGATGCCAAACTGTCGCCGACGAAATCGGCACCTGACAAAACGTCGAGTGCAAAATCGGATCCCTCTCTAAAGTACGGGATCTTAAAATCGATCGGCCGGGATTCCTACATGTCCCCCGCCGGTTTGCGTTACACGCCGGGGAGCCAAGAAGGGCATCGGTTAAAGCACCTGGAGCGGCACACCGCCGATCAACCGAGCCGGCCGGGGAAGCACGGTGTCTTTGATGGCGGGATGGAAAAGACGCTGTTGGTGCTGGATCAGGCTTATGAAAAAGGGACCAAGGGAGGTCATGGAACAACCAAGACCCAGGACGACGGCCGCACGATCTACACCGTCGACATGGGGAAGCGGGTCGGATACATCGGCGGCCGCGATGGCAATCGGATGCGGAAACCGATGGCTCGCCGCGTGCGGATCGTGTTGGATGGCGATCGCGTGATCACAGCTTACCCGTTGTAGCGACACCGCCGACGCGGCCGGATATTGTCCCCATCGATCCTGTTGTTCCCAACGTCCAAGCCGGACGAACCACCGCGGCGCAAGCCTGCCGATTTAACTCACCACACAAAATCCCAACGCCCCCCGCACGCTTTGCGGCGACGTTTCCTGGAGACTGCATTGATGACGCCCCACTATTCGATCGATTATTGTCCGCGATGCGGTGCGGGACTGCTGGGCATTCGAATCTGCGGCCTGGGAACCGACGAGCCTCACGGTTTAGTGGTCTGCGACGAATGCGAATCGATCTGGTTGGAACCGGATGTCACGACGCCGCATCAATATCCCGATGCATCCGACGCGCGATGCCCCAAGTGCAGCGATCCTCTTTGGGGACCACAGAGCCGCTGGGCGACGCGGGAAGACCTGGTGCAACTCGGTTGGCAGGATCGGGTCGATCCCGAATTAAACGGCGAACCGGACGATCACATCGCCTAGCGATCGGTCGGCGTTTCATCGCAATACCGTTCAACGAAGGAGCCTCGGACCATCGTAAAGAATCAGCGGCGGGATGTAGTGGACGAGGTTACGAGCTGCTGATTACCCACAAGTCGCCGCAAAAACAGCTCGTTTTGGCACGGTATTTGCGCTTGTAGTATTTCATTTTGCACAATGAAATCTTAAGGTGAAAGCATGCAACCGACCAGTATCGCATACGAATTTCAAGATATTCAACTTGGAGACAAACGTCTCAACGATCGAGCCGAAGCGTTGCTCGCCTCGCTGGCGGCCAACCCTTCGGCCAGTATCAACGAAGCTTGCAGTGGCTGGGACGAAACCAAAGCCGCCTACCGTCTATTCGATAACCCCAACGTCGATCCCGAAGCCATTCTCGGGGCTCACGCTGAAAAGACACTCCAACGAATCAAAGCCCAAGACACCGTTTGTATCGCACAAGATACCACCGAACTGGACTACACCGCGCATCCGCCCGAAGGCGTCCGTAATCTCGATCGCTTAGGCCGCCGTGGACTTTACGATCATTCCCACATCGCCTTCACTCCAGAGAAACTTTGTCTCGGGGTGGTCGGTGTTAAGTTCTACGATCGCGACAAAGAAACGCTCGGCACCAGCAAGAAGCGAGAAGGCCAACCCCTACACACCGGCGAAGGGCAACGATGGCTCGATGGTTATCGCAAGGCCTGCGAGATCGCCGGGAAATGTCCTGAAACTCAGATCGTTTCGCTGGCCGATCGCGAAGGAGACATCTACGACATTTTCGTCGAAGCCGATCAGCATGAAACACCGGCTCAGTTCGTCATTCGCTCGCAGCGAAAACGCTCGTTGCCGGAGAAAGACCCCGATGGCGGGCCTGCGGCTTATAGGAAAATGCGTGCCGAAATCGCATCCGCCCAGCCGGTCGCTTACCGCGAAGTCCAGCTTCCCCAAACGCCCAAGCGAACCAAAGGATCAGGAAACAAACAACACCCCGGCCGTGAAGCACGCACTGCGAAGTTAGAAATTCGAGCGAAACGGATGACTCTTCGTGCGCCACACAACAAGCAGTCTTCGATGCCGCCGGTCGAGATCAGTGTCGTTTGGGTGAGCGAGATCGATGGCCCAGGCGACGGAACCGAAGTCGACTGGCTGTTACTGAGTTCTCTGCCGGTCGACACGATTGCCCAGACGCTGCGGATTGTGGATTTGTATGTGGCTCGTTGGCCAATCGAAGTATTCTTTCGAGTTTTCAAAACTGGCTGCCGGGTCGAAGAGATCCAACTCGAAGCGAGAGACCGACTGATCCGCGCGTTGATGTTTTACAAAGTGATCGCATGGCGGATCATGTTTGTGACCTTCTTAGGCCGCGAGTGTCCAGAGCTTCCCTGTGATGTCGTCTTCAGCGAAGCGGAATGGAAGTCGGTCTGGAAAGTGGTGGAAAAGACGGCTCCTCCAAAGCAAGCTCCTGAGCTGTCACAATTCATCCCAGTCCTTGCGACCCTTGGCGGCTACAATCACCGCGAAGGCGACGGTCCGCCGGGAGCCGAAGTGATCTGGCGAGGCACGCGGCGAATGCTCGACTTCGCCCTCTGCTGGCAAGCCTTCGGACCAGACCAATGACTTGTGGGTAATCGACAGGAGGTTACGAGTCCCAGCGATTTGGTCTGATTCAAAAGGACTCGTAACCTCGTCCACTACACTTCGTTGAACGGTATTACGTTTCATCGAATGGAAGTTCATCGGTTTGTCGCGACGCCATACCCTGTTTGAAGTGCCGCCGACAGACCGACAGATAGCGTTCGTTGCCGCCGATCTGAACTTGGTCTCCCTGTTGGATCGGCGATCCATGCTGGTCGATCCGCAAGACCATCGTCGCTTTGCGGCCGCAGTGGCAGATCGTTTTGACTTCGGTCAGCACATCGGCCCACGCCAACAACTGCATGCTGCCGTCGAACAGATTGCCTTGGAAATCGGTCCGCAGCCCGTAACACATCACCGGCACGCCCAACTGGTCGGCGACGTCGCTCAACTGTCGCACTTGTTTTGCTGTCAAAAACTGAGCTTCGTCGACAAAGACGCAGTGCAGCGGAGCGGCTTCCACTTGTGTCTGGACACAGTGGCGGAGGTTTTCGACTTGATCAAAAACGATCGCATCGGCTTCCAGCCCAATCCGTGAACTCACCTTCCCGGTGCCGAATCGCGTGTCGAGCTCGGGTGTTAAAATCAGCGTGTTCATACCCCGTTCGCGATAGTTGTAGCTGGATTGCAACAATATGGTTGACTTGCCAGCGTTCATGGCGGAGTAGTAGAAATAGAGTTTTGCCACGGTTTCCGATGCAAAGGATTGTCGGTGGTGCGTCTTTCCCTGCCGTAACCCAAAGCATACGATGGGCAGGGAATCCGCCCGATCGCCGGCGGGCCTCACGAATTAAATGCGGAACAAAGCTTACACGGAACCATGAATCGAAACCAGATTCTACTGTTGATCGTTATTGGACAAGGATTGGTGATTGCGCTGTTGTTTGCCATTCGCTTTAAACGCGAATCGGCGGATCCCGAGGATTCGATAGCCGTTGTCGAGGTGGCTGAACAGATGCAGCAGGCGCCCAGCAACGCCCGAGAATCGACGCTCGCCGAGGCGCTGACGATCGCTCGCGCCGGGTTAGCCGAGATGCGTGCGAATATGACCGATTACCGCGGCCGCGTGGTCAAGCGCGAGCGGATCAAGGGGCAACTGGCCAACGAATACGAAATGGAGATCAAAGTCCAGTGCCGCCGCTTAGTAGAGGAAGAGGTGGTGGCACCGATGCGAGTTTATTTGAAGTTCCTGCAGCCGCAGAGCGTTGCGGGGCGGGAGGTGATTTGGGCGGAAGACCAGAACGACGGGCGTTTGATCGCGCACGAACCGGGACTGCTAAACGTCGCTCAAGCGTCGCTGGACCCGCATGGCGAGCGGGCGATGGAGGGCAACCTGTACCCGATCACCGAGATCGGATTAGTCAACCTCGTCGTACAGCTGATCGCTCGCGGCGAAAACGATCTCGAGGAATCGCAGGTCCGCGTGACGCTTGCCGAAGGTCAGACGATTGGCGACCGGGAGTGCCAGCAGATCCGCATCGAATTGATCCAACCCCACGACGAATTGAATTTCCAATACGCCGAAATCTTCATCGATAGCGAGCGTCAGATACCGCTCCGTTATGCCGCTTACGGTTGGCCCGAGGATGCGGCGACGGGCGATCATGACGGACCGCCGGAACTGCTCGAAGAATACACCTATTACGACATCCAGACCAACGTCGGCCTGACCGACGCCGACTTCGACCCCAACAATGAAGCCTACGATTTCCCCGCCTTTCGGATTAATCTGTAGCCGGCGCCGGCGAGGCTTTGCCGATGGGGCCTATCAATCATCGTCTGCCGAGTGAACATGCAGCATTTGAATCGCACCCCCGACAATCCGCCATCGACGGAAAGCCCCGCGATGAGCCGCCAGCAGATCAATACGGCGCTGCCGATCGCTCTGTTGATCCTGGCGTTAATCGCTGGCGTGGTGATCCAAGGCAGAGTCGACGATGCGACGAAGACGGTGGTCGGCAAGCAGTTGACGACGATCCGCAACTCCAGCGTCTCGGCGGTCCGATTGTGGTTTGGGGTGCAAGAATCGTCTTGCCAACGGATCGCGGACCTGGTTCGAGCCCCGGCGATCGCATTCGAACGCCGCTCCTCTGCGCGTGCGTTATCGCCGCGGATGCTCGAGAGCGACGCTCAGTACCAAGAACTGCGAGACCTGCTGGCCGACAACATCGATCCCCAACGCTACATCGGATGGACACTGCAATCGGCGGCGGGCGTGGTGTTGGCCGCGTGGGATGATTCGCTGGTCGGGCGCAGCGGATTCCCGCTGCCCCCCGATGCGATGAATCGTGCCATCGGCGGGCAAGCGACCGTCAGCGTTCCCTTCCGTTCTCCCGTCCCGATCGAAACGCCGCAACAAAAATTCAAAGCGGGCGATGCGGTGATGGCAGCGATCGCGCCGATCATCGACGACAGCGGACGTTGCGGCGCGGTGTTGGCGCTGCTGATCTCCCCAGCAAAAGACTTCACCGCCGTCTTCGACGCTTCGCAAGTCGGCGACAGCGGCGAGACGTTTGCGTTTAATCGCGAGGGGATCATGATCTCGCGGTGTCGCTTCGAAGACGAGTTAAGGACTCTGGGACTGCTGCATCCAGCCCCTTCGACTTCGGCGGTCCTGAGCATTCAATTGCGAGACCCCGAGGTCGATCTACGGTCGGGAAAACGGACCCTCAAACCGCTGGACCAACAACCGTTCACACGGATGGCGTTGGACGCGACTCGCGGTGGAACCGGCGTCGACACCGCCGGCTACAACGATTGTCGCGGGACGCGAGTGATCGGCGCCTGGAATTGGCTGCCCGAGTACGGAATGGGCGTCGCCACCGAGATTGCGATGGAAGAGGCGTACCGGCCGCTGAACGTATTGCGTTGGTCGAACCTGGGCCTACTGTCGCTGCTGATGCTGACCGCCGCCACTGTTGCCGTCAACGCGATCCGATCCCGCCGCGCCGAAAGCCAAGCCAGCAAAGAACATCGGCTGGCCCGCAAACTGGGACAATACCGACTGGAAGAAGTGCTTGGTGCCGGCGGGATGGGATCGGTCTATAAGGCGCAGCATGCGATGTTGATGCGTCCGGTGGCGATCAAAGTGCTGGACACCAAGGGGAGCGACCCGCAGCGACTGCATCGCTTCAAGCGCGAAGTCGAACTGACCAGCCAATTGCAGAATCCACACACGATCGCGGTCTTCGATTACGGGCAAACGCAAAACGGCGATTTCTATTATGTGATGGAATATCTCGACGGCGTCGACTTGAGCGAACTGGTGCGGCAGTATGGCGAACTGCCAGCATCGCGAGCGATCGCGATCCTGTTGCAGATCTGCGGATCGTTGATCGAAGCCCACGGCAAAGGTTTGATCCACCGCGACATCAAGCCGGGGAACATCATGTTGACCGAGTGTGGTGGGATCTACGACTTCGCCAAACTGCTGGACTTTGGTTTGGTGAAAGAGTCGAGTCCCAACAGCGCCAACGTGACGCACGAGGGATCGCTGACCGGGACGCCGATGTACATGTCGCCCGAAGCGATCCGCAACGCGAAAAGCGTCGACCCCCGCAGCGACATCTATTCGATCGGCGCGGTCGGCTATTTCCTGGTCACCGGCAAACCGCTGTTCGATGCCGCCGGAACGCTCGACGCGATCCTGAACCAAGTGCAGGAGGAACCACTGCTGCCGAGCGAGCGAGCGGGAAAACCGATCGACGCCAAGTTCGAAGCGGTGATCATGCAGTGCCTTTCCAAGAATCCAAACGATCGCCCCGATTCGGTTGACGACCTCGTCGACCTGTTGGAAGCCTGTCCCGACCAAGGGGATTGGAATCAAAACGTCGCCCAACAGTGGTGGCGCGACGTGTTCACCGGAAGCCAACGCCGATCGACAATCCTGAGCGGGAAGGATACGATCATTCCGACCCACGGCGACAACGAAGGTCTGCTCGACGCGCGGCTGACCGGGCCGGCGCAAGAGCAACCGGCATCGCGGTGATCTGGAATCTGTCTCCCTCTCGCCCGCCCACAAAGCAGCCCGATCCCAATGACGTCTCGCATCGAATGGCCGCCGATCCGCGAACTGCTCGAGGACGCTCAGCAGCATGCGGCGATCGAATCGTATTTCCCCGACACGGGACGGATCAGTTTTGTCGATGCCCTACAGCAATGGGCTCCCGATCGGTTGACCGAGATCCGCGCCGCCGGCCGCCGCCTGGAGGTCGCCGCACAGCTTGCCGATTTCCCGATCATCGCGATCGCTGGAATGCTCAACAGCGGCAAAACCAGCTTGGTCAGCACCTTCTTGAGCGACGCCGGTCGGCAACGATCGCTGCGCGGTGAATCAAACGATGCCGGTACGCACCGGTTTGTCCTCTGGCTGCCGCAAAGCTGGCGAGCCGATGCGGAGGTCTGGGGCCTGTTGATGTCGCGTCTGGGCGAAGCCCTTGGCCAGCCGCCGCAGATGTTGTCCGACGATCCGGCGGCCGCGCACGAACAATACAACAACGCCGAGGGACAAGCCGATGCGCTGGCGATCCCGTTGGTCGCGACCGATCCAGGATTGGATAAGGCCTGCGTCGGATTGTTGGATTGCCCCGACATCGTGACCAGCGAAGCGTTTGGCCGCGGTGCGTTGGAGGTTCGCAAGACGCTGCTGTGCCGCGCCGCAACGCTCTGTTCCGCCTTTGTGATGGTCACCGACTTCGCTTCGCTGCGAGCCAACACTGTCGGCGAACTGCTGGATGTCGCGGCGACCAGCATGTCGGGAGTCAGCCGTTATCTGGCGATCAACATGATCCGCCCCAAGTACCGGCCGCACGAGGTCTTTGAAGATCTGCAGCCTCTGGTCAGTGGGCACGGGATCACCGCCAGCTATCTCGCATACGACTTTGAGATCCCCGCCAGCGAAACCTTTGTGCCTGAGGTTGCCGACCGAGGAACCGAAGACGATCCGATGCCGGTCTTCTTCGAAGCCTCCGCGATCGAGCCCGATTTGGTGAAGCAGATCGATGCGTCGCAGCTGCTCTCGTCGCTGCCGACGCGGCTGAATCGATCGGCGTTGTTCGACGGGTTCCGACGATCGCAAGCGACTTCATTGGCGGAACGCGTTTGGTCCGATGGCGTCGATTTCCTTCGCGACCAAACGGCAACGCAAGCCACTTACGCGCGGCGGGCTCGGCAAGCGATCTGCGATGCATCGCTGGAGTTTTTCGCGCGGCGCGACTTTTCCAGCGGAGCGATCATCGAATTGCGGCTGCATCAATCGGCGCGGATCATCCACCAATTGACCGATGCGTTTTCGCAAGCCGCACCGTGGTATGCGCGGCTGGGCATGAAGATGAACGGCTTCGTATCCAAGCTGACCCGTTCGGCCAGCGAATTGATGCAGAGCTTCAATCTGACCGGAGCGGCTCAGAAGAAGGCGGAACAGATTCGCGACGATTTCCGCAAAGGAGCCAAGGGATCGGTCCTCTCGGGGGAACGGCTGTGCGAGAGCTATCGCCGACACGACCTCACCGGCCAGATGCGGACCGAGATCCCCGACTCGCAACTGCTCGAGATCTGCAATCACGCGGTGGAGCGGTTCGATGCGGAAGATCAAACCGCATTGGACCCGCAACAATTGCGACGGACCGCCGAAGCGATGTGGCAAGAGATGTCGATGGTCAAGAAACTGCAGCACGGACTGACGCCGGTCGCCGCTCTGTTCGCTGCGTTTGCCGCGGTAGTGATGGTTCCGGTCGATGGCGGCGGGACGCTGGTCCTGATGCACGCGTCGATCGCAGAGCTGTTGCTTGCCACAGGATTCGCCGGACTGGTGACCGCGTGGAACAGCCACGGGGCGCTGAAGGCGATGGAATTGCAAGCCGCTCAGCAACAGCTGGCCGACTTCATCGCCGTGCAATGCGATTCGTTAGGCGTACCGCGCGGGATCGACGATCAAATCGAACCGCTACAAATCCAGATCGGCCCCCGCGAACACGTCCTTCCCACGGCCAAGGTTGCACTGCGGCGATCGGACAGCACCAGCATCCGAATCTGGAAGCTGCGGCAGTCGTTCCTCGATTCGCTGCACCAAAACCTTCCGCGAGACTGAGCCGACAGGCGTTCATCGCAGTTGCCCAGGCCTGCACTTCGCTCGCGGGGCTCGCTCCGCTTGACCTGGGCTATGCAAAGGATCGGAGCTTCGCTCCTCGGGAAAGGTACAAGCCGCTGAGGCGGCGATCGCGTAAAGCCTGCGGCGCGAGCCGCAGGATCGGACAAGCCGCAATCATTAAAAAGCCCCGGCAGGGGGCGACAGGTGCGCTGAATCTGTCGCCGCCTGCCGGGGCTTATGTCGAGACTGTGCCCAACATTTCCTACGGCTGGCGCCGTAGGCTTTATGCGGCCGCCGCATCCGCGGCTACGGTGGTGGTTTGAGCGTGGCGGACGCGTTACCCAGGCCGGCACTTCGCTCGCGGAGCTCGCTCCGCTTGACCTGGGCTATGCAACGGATCGGAGCTTCGCCCCTCGGGCCAAGGTACAAGCCGCTGAGGCGGCGATCGCGTAAAGCCTGCGGCGCGAGCCGCAGGGTCGGACAAGCCGCAAGCAATAAAAAGCCCCGGCAGGGGGCGGCAGGTGCGCTGAATCTGTCGCCGCCTACCGGGGCTCATGTCGAGATTATTCCTAACACTTCCTACGGCTTGCGCCGTAGGCTTTATGCGGCCGCCGCTTCCGCGGCTACGGTGGTGGTTTGAGCGTGGCGGACGCGTTACCCAGGCCTGCACTTCGCTCGCGGGGCTCGCTTCGTTTGGCCTGGGCTATGCAAAGGATCGGAGCTTCGCCCCTCAGGCATGAAGGTTCCAAGCCGCGGAAGCGGCGATCGCATAAAGCCTGCGGCGCGAGCCGCAGGATCGGACAAGCCGCAATCAACACAAAGCCCCGACTGGGGCGGCAGATGTGCTGAATCTGTCGCCGCCTACCGGGGCTTGTATCGAGATTGTGCCTAACATTTCCTACGGCTAGCGCCGTAGGCTTTATGCGGCCGCCGCTGCCGCGGCTACGGTGGTGGTTTGAGCGTGGCGGACGCGTTACCCAGGCCTGCACTTCGCTCGCAAGGCTCGCTTCGTTTGGCCTGGGCTATGCAAAGGATCGGAGCTTCGCCCCTCAGGCTAGCGCAAGCCGCGGAGGCGGCGATCGCATAAAGCCTGCGGCGTGAGCCGCAGGATCGGACAAGCCGCAATCATTAAAAAGCCCCGGCAGGGGCGACAGGTGCGCTGAATCTGTCCCCGCCTGCCGGGGCTCATGCCGAGATTGTGCCCAACATTTCCTGCGACTGGCGCCGTAGGCTTTATGCGGCCGCCGCATCCGCGGCTACGGTGGTGGTTTGAGCGTGGCGGACGCGTTACCCAGGCCTGCACTTCGCTCGCGGAGCTCGCTCCGCTTGGCCTGGGCTATGCAAAGGATCGGAGCTTCGCCCCTCAGGCAAGCGCAAGCCGCGGAGGCGGCGGCTACGGAGGTGGTTTGAACGTGGCGGACACGTTACCCAGGCCTGCACTTCGCTCGCAAGGCTCGCTTCGCTTGACCTGGGCTATGCAAAGGATCGGAGCTTCGCCCCTCAGGCTAGCGCAAGCCGCGGAGGCGGCGATCGCATAAAGCCTGCGGCGCGAGCCGCAGGATCACTTCCCGACAGGGCCGATGCGGGGGCAAGTAGCGTGAGAAGTGACCAGACCCTCTGGAAAAGCATGTGTTGATGGGGCGTGACGCCATCAGTGCAGTCGGGCGTTGCAAATGGGGGATGGGTCAGCGAGAATCAGAGCATGAAACCTATTCTCAGCTGGGCCAACTACTGAGATTCATAAGTTCTGCGACAGGAGCCCACACGTGAACACGGATGAATTCGAACAAGCCAAATCGTTCATCTACCGCGACATCGAACGCGAGATCGCGTTGGCCCGACTATCAAATGACACTGATGCCGTGCGAACACTTGCAGCGCACAACGTCGCACCGGGCGGTGCCAACCTCCTTTCAGCACTCGGCTTGCTCTGCTACACCGAATTCGCAGGAAAACTCGAACACCGTCACAAATACGCTTCCCACAATTTCAACAATTTTTTCGACAAACTCGGTAGAGCATATTCCGACTTCCGGAAGAACGGTCACAACGTTTACGACATCTTTCGTTGCGGACTCGCGCACGAATACTACGTCAAAAAGTCATGTGTCATCGCAATGTTCGGTTCGGCCGATCAGGCTGGTGTTGGCCTTCAGGCGGATGGCCGTTACTACTTCATCGTCGATCGTTATTTCCGCGATTTTCAACTTGCATTCGATGCCCTCGAAAAACGACTTTTCCCGTAACCGCAAATGCCGCAGAACCATCGCATGCACGGGAGCGGCGGTCACAAGCGGATTTTGAAATCAACGTCCCCCCCCGCCGCCCCGTGATGCGGGACGTTACCCCCGCTAGATAAATGACAGTCAATGGACGACGAAATCTCAGAATTCGATCGGCTTAACGAAGCCTTGGCACCCAAGCCACTTCCTTGGCAAGACTTTGAGTCCGAAGTTGCTGCCTATCTCGATGACGAGATCAAGTCACTTGGTATCGATCCTGCAACATCACGAGTAATGCGGAAGCCGAAGTACTTTTCCAAGATACGTGAGTCAGAGATCGAATTTGATGCAAGTGTCGAGGTTTGGCCGGTTGCTAACGCTGACAAGCCAACGGTGATTTGGCTCTGGGAATGCAAGGACTATCCTTCACGAAACGTTGACGTGTCCGAGATCGAAGAGTTTCACGACAAGATGCGACAAGTCGGTGCTCACAAGGGAACCGTTGCGACTCGAAAGGGCTTTGCGAAGGGCGCGGTGACCGCTGCGAATTCCTACGGCATCGCACTGATCACACTAAACAAGCGCCAGGTCTCTTACTTGGCGTTTTCTCGCGACGCAGGAGTCCTTTATGAAACGGAAATTCGGATCGCCGCATGTATTCACGAAACCGGGCGTGAAGAATTTGACCTTGCCTTTGATACCTTTCTCTATCGTGAACTGGAAACGCAGATCTGATCAGTGAAACGATGCCAACTCCAGTTTTGGCGTAACCATGTGATGCACGCGGAGTCGGGCTTGCGTGCTTTCTGGAATGGACAACCAAATCACCCGCGCCCCGGTGATCGCCACCGTTATTCGTGCTACACTTAACGTTCGCTTGATACGGAGACACAAATGCAACTTCCATTGGAAACGATGACCACCGCACAGAAGCTGGATGCTATGGAGCAACTCTGGGCTTCGCTTCGTTCCTCGGCAGACTATTCGCCCCCCGGCTGGCACGGCGAAATCCTTGCTGAGCGGAAACGCCGAGTCGAGAATGGCGAAACAACCTTTCCATCGCTTGACGACGTGGTTTCGCGAATCAAACAAGGCCGCAAGTGAATGTCCAGCTTTCGGGCGAAGCTGAACGCGACTTGCTGAATGGCGTCGCGTTCTAGGATGGCGTCGACCGGCACGCTGGTGACCATTTCCTTGAATCACTCACCACGGATCTTCGCTCCCTGTCGTTTCTCGGGGGTGTCCATGCGATGCGCCATGGTTACCACTGCATGTCGGCGAGTCGTTTTCCGTTCGCAATCTACTATGCAGTCGATTCGGGCTCCATTTTCGTCATCGCAATCCTTGACGAGCGCCGCGACCCTGGGTGGATTGCGAATCGATTACAACTCGGATGACCATCGCATGCAAAGGATCGGAGCTTCGCTCCTCGGGCAACGCACAAGCCGCGGGAGCGGCGATCGCATAAAGCCTGCGGCGCGAGCCGCAGGATCGGACAAGCCGCAATCATTAAAAGGCCCCGGCAAGGGCGGCAGATGCGCTGAATCTGTCGCCGCCTACCGGGGCTTATATCGAGATTGTTCCTAACACTTCCTACGGCTGGCGCCGCAGGATCGGACAAGCCGCAATCATTAAAAAGCCCCGACTGGGGCGGCAGGTGCGCTGAATCTGTCGCCGCCTGCCGGGGCTCATGTCGAGATTGTTTCTAACACTTCCTACGGCTGGCGCCGTAGGCTATATGCGGCCGCCGCATCCGCGGCTACGGTGGTGGTTTTAGCGTGGCGGACGCGTTACCCAGGCCTGCACTTCGCTCGCGGGGCTCGCTACGTTTGACCTGGGCTATGCAAAGGATCGGAGCTTCGCTCCTCGGGCAAGGTACAAGCCGCGGGAGCGGCGATCGCATACAGCCTGCGGCGCGAGCCGCAGGATCGGGCAAGCCGCAACCATTAAAAGGCCCCGGCAAGGGCGGCAGATGCGCTGAATCTGTCGCCGCCTACCGGGGCTTACATCGAGATTGTTCCTAACACTTTCTACGGCTGGCGCCGTAGGCTTTATGCGGCCGCCGCTGCCGCGGCTACGGTGGTGGTTTGAGCGTGTTGCGGACGCGTTACCCAGGCCTGCACTTCGCTCGCGAGGCTCGCTTCGCTTGACCTGGGCTATGCAAAGGATCGGAGCTTTGCACCTCGGGCAAGGTTACGAACTGCTGGAGCGGCCGACGGACGGCGTTTGCATGCGCTACGGGGTGAGCCAGAGGGCTTCTTTCAGGGCATGACAGGTGGGTAGAAACCACCAGGTGCGTTTCTTTTCGGTTTCGCAGGGCTGCGGACAACAAGCGACATCGCCCGCCGGTACACACTTGTACCACGACGGATAGGCCGGGAAACAAGCGCGAGGGTAGGGACGAGGAGTGTAGTCATCGCAGCAGCAATTGGGCGGAAAGCAGTTGCCCGAGCATGCGTCGTCGTTGGTCCGGCAATCGCACGCTGTCCCTGCAAGTGAATCACAAGGCAGTGCGTGAGAACCGGCCGGCGCGTGCGGCGGCTGTTGAGCAACGGCCAAGTTTCCGACGCCCCACGCGGTCAGAAAACCGAGCAGACAAACCAAAGCTTTTGTCATCGAATCTGTTTCCTATTCTGTCGTTATAAGCTCGGGAGCTTCTACCACAACGGAAGTCGCCGGCACTGTTTCAATCATCCCCACGGTCGCAATCGCAGGGTCGGACAATCGCAACTGCCAACCGCCGCCGAGCGATCGATAGACAGTGATCAACGCCAGGGCGACATCTCCCTGAGCCTGAGCTAACAAGTTCTGTTGCTGAACCAAAAACTGTTCCGCGACAAAGACCGAGGTGAAATCGATGACACCTGCGTTAAATTGATCGGTAGCCAACTTCACGGCGCGTTTGGCTGCCGTGACACTTGCCTCGAGTCGCTCGGCGGTCACCTTCGAGTTGACGTAATCGATGATGCCATTCTCCACCTCCCTCGCCGCTACCAGAACTTTCTGTTGGTAGACAGCCACCAATTCTTGCGTCTTGAATTCCTGCAGCCGGACGTTGTTCACGATCCGTCCGTAGTTCAGCACGTTCCAACTGAAGCCCGGCGTAATCTGGCCGATACCACTGCGCGGACCAAACAGGAGATCGAGATCCTTGGCTTGGTAACCGATGTCGCCGCTGATGAAAAACTGAGGATAGAAATCGGCTTCCGCGACACCGATCTGCGCATTCTGAGCCGCGATGTATCGCTCGGCTGCGCGAAGGTCAGGCCGGCGGCGAATCAGATCGGCCGGGATGCCGACGAGCACTTCGGGGGGCGATTCGGGGATAGGAGCCGTGCCGAGCATCTCTGCCAGATCGGTTGGCGGCATGCCGAGCAACAGACAAAGCTGGTTTTGCGAAACGCGAATCCCCGTTTCGATCGTCGGTTGCGTCGCTCGCAATTGTTCCAACAGCGAGTTGGCCTGGACCGTGCCTAGTTCGTTGGTCTGCCCCGACTTCCATCGCTCGGTGGCAATCTTGAGCGTCGATTCTTGCAGCGTGATGTTCTGCTGCACATACAAAAGTTGTTGCTGCAGGATTCGGTAGGTTACGTAGGTCGACGCGACGTCGCCGATCAGCGTCACCATCACGTTGTCGTAATCATCGACCGAGGCATCGACGACGTCATCGGTCGATTCAACGATGCGACGGATCTTGCCCCAGAAATCAATTTCCCACGACGCGCCAAACGTGGCACTCCACGTACTGAAGTGGCTCACCGGCGATGGCACGGCAACATTCTTACTCAACTGAGAACGAGTGAACGATCCGTCGATCGACTGGCTCTGTGGAAACAGGCTGCCAACGGCGATCCCTTTTTGGGCGCGGGCCTCGAGCACACGCGTTGCGGCAACTCGCAGGTTAACGTTCTGTTGGTACGCGGTAACGATCAATCCATCGAGAACAGGATCTTCGAAAACCGTCCACCAATCGCTGTAGTTCACCGAGCTGGTGTTAACGCCTTCGTGGTCGCTGTCGATCCACTGGTTTGCCAACGGGACCGGCGGGCGACGGTAGTCCGGCCCTACTTTGAAACCGTTGTCGACAAATTCTCGCAGCGGCGTCGAACAACCGCTCAAGAGCGTCAAACCGATAGCACAAACAACCACCAAAGACTGGGGCAGCGACCGGCGATCCAGCATCATCCTGAAACAGGAGCGTGACGTTAAAGCGTTCATCGCGAATCCATTGCGCACCAACACGGTCAGCTCCGCATCGTGCAAAGCACGCGACGGGTCATCCCAGTTATACAGGTCTGCCCCGTTTTACGGTTCCACCTTCGATGGTCGTATCGGTTGCTTGTCTTGGTCTGGTTGAGACCGATACTCAAGAACTACGCAACGCACCAGCGGCTGATGAGCTAGGAAAAGTTTGCCGCCGCAGAACCCGCTTAACCGCGCAGGCCAAGCCCAGTTTTGAGAACCTTGCGTTAACTTGGCATGATGTACAGAAGCCACTTCTGCATGCGGATGGCGACCTTGGAGATGATGTGAACCGGCTTGCCATGATCGGTATAAATGGCCACCGTCCCACCAGCACCAAGCGGCAGACTGGGGATCGTTTGGTCCTGATCCAACAGGATTTTCACAGCCAAGAAGCCATGAGAGCCAACCTGGGAAGCAAGCGGAACAGATTTGCTGGGGTCAAACTGGCCTTCGCCCGTCGCCGGAATCACTTGGTCCACCTTGCCTTTAAACAGTCGGCCGGGGAAGGGATTCAGAACCAATTCCACATCATCCCCGCTCTCGACGTTCATCAACCAGTTTTGTGGATACGAAGCGACGATAAACGTTTGTTCGGTGTTGATGAACGTTCCGGCAGCCGCCAACGGCACCGGGACCAACATCGTCCCCTCCTGCACCGTCCAGTTCACAACATAACCATCCGCAGGGGCCAACATTTTGCATTGCCCCAAATTGAACTGGGCGTCGCTGACCTGCGCCTCGGCGGCTTGAACCTTGCTTGCGGCGATCTTCACGCCGAGCATCGCCTGACTTTCCGAAGCGTCCGCCTGCTGTTGGACGGCTTGAGCGGCGACCAGTCCGGCTGCCGCTTGCTGCTCGGCCGCTTGGGATTGACTGAGTCCTGCTTCCGCTTGCAGCAGTGCCGCTTGAGCCTCGTTGACTCCGGTTTCCGCAGCTTGCAAGGCTGCGTCCGCTGCTTGACGACTCTGCACCGACTGAGTCACGCGGAGCGCGCTGATCGCTCCGGCGTCGGTCTTCTGCAGGTTCACGGCGATCTGTTCTTCGGTCTTCGCCAAATCGTCAGCCGCCTTGGCTTTGGTGACGCCCGCTTCCGCGCTGGCGATGCCCGCTTTGGCTCGTTTGATACTCGCCAACGCGTTGGAAACTACAGCCTTCGATTGACCGACGGCCGCGGTGGCTTGCTGCACGCCAGCCGCCGCGCTTGCCACACTCGCCTTGGCGACGTCCACTCCCGCCTCGGCTTGTTTGAGTCCCTCGCGGGCTGCCTGCAGCTGCGCCGTGGCTTGGTCGAGCGCGTTCTGATAAGGCGTCGGATTAATCTCCAACAGCAAGTCGCCCTTCTTCATCGGCACGTTGGCTTGGGCATGCACCTTCGCAACTTGCCCCTTCACATAAGGGACCAACTGGACAACGTATTGCGTCGTGACGACGCGCGGACTCACCGGAGCGGACAAAGTCCAGGCGACCGCTGGCCCACCGATCACAAAAATCCCCGCCACCAAAATCAAGGCGATTGGATAGGGATTCGGTTTGACCAACTTCATCTTGAAAAGCAGGACCACTACCGCCACGTAGATCGTCAACATAAAAGCAATCACGGCGTCATATCCTACTTGGCGTTGAGTTTATTGAGAGCAGCTTGCAAGGAATCGACCTGCGTCTGCATTTTTGCGAGCTGAGCTTGCCCGTCGCCGCTGGCGGACGATTGCGATTCCCGATCGGAATTCGCTCCGTTAGCTGCTGCGGAAAACGGTTTCAGATACGCCCAGATCATGGCGAACGGCCAGAGAATGCCGAGCGTAGCAACGCCCAGCCAACTGGCGACATTGATCGCCGCGGCCTGAGGATGATTGCGTTGCTTGGCGATCTGGCCCGGCAACTGGCCCAGGGTGACCACAACGATCACAACCGCCGCTAGCAGCACGCCAAATACAGCAAAGGCAAATATGTCGAAGACGTCGATTGTTCCGCTCCTAACGATGGAAGAATAGCTTCGCGTGCTCGGCCGATCCGTGTTTTCCGATGGCTCCCACGTCGAGCCTGATAATCTAACCAACGAACAAGTTTATAGCGAGCAGAAGCTTCCAACGCATTCGTCGCGATCGCTACGTCCCCACCCAGCGACAGGCCTCTGGCGGGTTGTAGCGATTCGAGTTGCGAGGTGCGCCGGCGCAAACGAGGGGCACGAGACCAAGTTTACCTGAGCGTACACCTGGTGTTGGGGAGCCCAAGCTTATCGGTGTTCGTATGTTGAAGCACCAACATTGGAAATGACCAGCCCGGAGTCGCCAATGCTGCCGATGGGGGCGCATTCGCGTCGCTACGTCTTGAGAGGGCGACGTGCCGCAAATGTGAGGCGCGTTAATTTTATCCCCAAATAGTGGAACAATGGCATTCCGTACCCTAAATTGCGATTGGCTTCGAATCCGATGTCGGAATGCCAACGTTGAAACAACGAGGACAACATCATGAATCACAGATTTCTGACCTTCATCGTGGTTGCGATGCTGGGTGCTATCCACTCAACCGCAGGCTTTGCCCAGCAGCCAGCGATCGCTCCGACGGGTCAGAAATCGGCAGCGCCGCCGACTCCCTCGGAGGCCGCGATTCGCGCCGAATCCGAAGCGTTTGTGGCCGCCTTCAACAAGGCAGACGCCAAAGCGATCGCGGCGTTTTGGACCGAGGAGGGTGAGTATATCGATGCCAGCGGCCGGCAGATGGTTGGACGCGAAGCGATCGAGCAAGACTACTCCGAGTTCTTTGCCGCGAACCCCAATGTGAAAATCCAAATCGCCATCGACTCGTTGCGGTTTCTTAGCGACAGCATCGCAATCGAAGATGGACGTGCAATTGTTGATCCGCTTCCCCAGGGGGCTCCCGGTGTCAGCAAATACACAGCGGTTCACACCAAGGTCGATGGAAAGTGGTTGATGGCGTCGGTGCGAGAAACGTGGATCGAGACGCCGATCACTCGCCAAAGCATGGCTGACTTCGAATGGCTGATTGGTGCCTGGGTCGCTGAAGAGCATGGAAACCAGTCTGAATCGGTCTACAGCTGGGTGGCCGACAAAAGCTTCGTCCAACGCACCTACACGACCACGCATGTCGATGGCACAAAGACCTCGGGAGTGCAATTGATCGGCTGGAATCCGGTTCAAGGACGTGTGCAGTCATGGAGTTTTAGTCCCGATGGCGGCCATGCTTCGGGGCTCTGGTCACCAAATGAACGCGGATGGACAGCCGAGATGATCGGAATGACCGGCGATGGAACACCGACGACGTCGCTCATCCGAATCGCACGGCTCGACGACAACGCATGCGTCTGGCAATCGGTTCAACGTACGCTCGGCGGAGTCGCCATCCCCGACACCGACGAGGTGGTCATCAAACGCCAAACGCCACCGGCCGCAAGCCAACCGACCGAACGCTAAATATCCCGTAGATGCTGAATACACTTTCGCCTATCAAAGAGATCCCCATGTACCAACAGCCGCTCCTTACCCTGCTGACGATAAGTTTGATGTTCTCATTGCCACTGGCTGATTGCTGGGGGCGCGGCCGAGGCGGCGGTGGCTTTGGCGGAGGGCATGGCGGCGGCTTCGGAGGTGGCGGTGGCGGCTTTGGCGGCGGTGGACATGGAGGTGCGGGTTTCGGTGGCGGCGGCTTCGGCGGAGGTGCTGGCTTTGGCGGCGGACATGCTGGAGGTGGACTCGGTGGCAGTGGACTCGGTGGCAGTGGACTCGGCGGCAGTGGACTCGGCGGCAGTGGACTCGGCGGCAGTGGACTCGGCGGCAGTGGACTCGGCGGCAGTGGACTGGGACGCGGCGGGCTAGGTGCTGATGGACTCGGCGGCAGTGGACTGGGTCGCGGCGGACTAGGTGGAAGCGGGCTTGGCGGCGGTGGTCTAGGGGCTGACGGGCTTGGCGGATCAGGATTAGGTCGCGGTGCGAGTGGCTTGGGTGGCCGCGGTGCTGGAGGGCAAGACGCTGGGAGCAATCGATTCTCCGCGCCAACTCGAAACCAACTCAGTGGATTTCTTGGCCTTCCATCCGACGACGGTCTACACAGCCTAAGCGGAAAGCCTGGTGACAACTTTGACGTTAAGCACGGTACGGCGGAAGGGCCGCGGGGAGGCAATGCAGCAGGTGTCGCGGTAACGGGCCCGCAAGGCAATACGGCAGGCCGCGCCGTAGGTGTGGGGCCCGATGGAGGCGTCGCCACAGCGGGTGGAGTGCGCGGTGCTGACGGTGGAGCGGCGGCGCGGGGCGCTGCAGTTGGACCCAATGGAGGAGTTGCGGCGGGCAGCGCGGCGCGAGGCCCCGACGGCGGTGCCGCAGCGCGAGGCGCTGCGGTTGGACCCAATGGAGGAGTTGCAGCGGGCAGTGCGGCGCGTGGTCCCGACGGCGGTGCGGCAGCGCGGGGCGCTGCGGTTGGACCCAACGGAAGAGTTGCAGCAGGCAGTGCGGTGCGAGGTCCCAACGGCGGTGCGGCAGCGCGGGGAGTCGTCGCCGGCCCAGCCGGTGCGGCAGCAGGATTTGCACGCGTAACCCCATCGAATCGCTACACGACAGCGGTCGGAGTTCGCACCAATTACAACCACTGGGACATCTACGGCGGACGATGGTATACCGATCATCCCGGAGCCTGGTTCGCGGCTGGATGGGCTACCGGCGCCGCTTGGCGAGCAGCCTCCTGGGCATCCGTCGGCGCATGGATGGATTACTATCCAACGACACCGGTGTATTACGACTACGGCAACAACATCACCTACGAAAACAACAATGTGTATGTTGATGGCCAGGACGCTGGAACGACCGAGCAGTATTACGCGCAGGCAACCGAGTTGGCGAAGTCGGGTGCCACAGCCAAGGCTCCGTCCGACGGCGACTGGTTGCCACTGGGAGTGTTCGCGCTGACCAAGAACCGTCAAACAAACGCGATCGTTACGATCCAACTGGCGGTGAATAAGCAAGGTGTGATTCGCGGGAACTACACCGACACCAAGACCGGTAAAACGATGGTGATCCAAGGTGCCGTTGACAAGAAAACTCAACAAGTTGCATTTACAGTTGGCGACAATCAATCGAACTTAATTGAGACCGGACTTTACAACTTGACGAAAGACGAAGCTCCCGCTTTGGTTCACATTGGGGATGGAAAAACGGAGCAGTATCTTCTCGTTCGGCTCAAGAACAAAGATCAGGATTCGGCAGACTCAGATAGTTCGCCAACATCCTAGTCTTCGCGCGGCAGCGGCTTGCGAGACCAAGGCAAATCCATTTTTCCAAAGTGCGATGTGCCCGGCAAAGCGATATCCGCTGGCCCACGACCGGCAGACTTTTTGAAAAGCGAGCAAAAAGCGGGGACAGTCCATATTCCTAGGTAGAGTGCTCCCCGCACCCGCCCAATAACACACAGTTCAGGGATGCCCCTTACGCCCCCAGGCCCTGAGTTATCACGGTTAGGAATGGCCTGCTTTCGCAAGTTTGTGGTATACTTCGGGCATGATAAAACTCTCGCGTGAATTGACCGAGCAGGCACTCCTGCATCCCAATGGCGTGCAATGTCAGGGTGACGGCGTTGACAAGACTTTCGTCATCATTGACGCAGAAGTCATGCTGCAGATGCGCGAAGCCATTTCACGCAACGACCACGCGGAAATCCAGGCCGGTATCAACGACATGGAAGCTGGTCGAATGCAGCCGGCCGAAGAAGCTCACCGTCACGGGCGGGAAGATTTGATTTCCCGCTTCAAGCAGTGAGTTTTTGGCTGAACGTCACGAATCAAGCTCGCGACGACATCACTCGCAACGCCAGTTGGTGGGCTGAAAACCATTCACTCGACGAAGCCTTGACGTGGTACGACTCCGTCTACGACCAGTTGAACGAATTGCTGGCGTTTCCGGAAAGCCACGGTCTGGCTGCCGAGAACGATGCATTTCCGTATGAGCTACGCGAAAAATTGGTCGGCGGGAAAAAGCGAACGTACCGGGCCATTTTCACAATCGAGGGTGCCGAGATTCGCGTTCTCACAATTCGACGTGCCGCGCAACGTGCGATCACTCCGGACGACGCTTGATTCATTCTCGTTCCAATTCCGCACGGATCCGAAACGCGTCGCATGAAGGGGGACTTCCACGGCTATTACCTGCGATTCCTTCGGAGGCATTTTGCGTCCCGGTCGATGGCGTGACGTGGACTGGGTCGGCGGGATAGAGACCATGCGTTATCATGCCCACTGACTGACCCGCGAGGTGGGGCCGCTCGATCGCTCTTTCCTCCGGCGTCCTGAGCCTCGGGCTTCAAATTAGAATAGCTTCATGAACGAAACCAACGAAATCGCACCGACCTCTGGACGTCCCGACCGCTTTGTCGCAGGAGTTCGTCGGGCGGCGTCGCGCGTGCTGGGGACCAGCCCAGTCGGCGAGCGGGTGCTCGAACTGTGCGATCGCTTCGAAGCTCAACGGGCTGCCATTCTGCAAACCCGAGCCCCCGATGCGATCATCGTCGGCGTGGTCGGTCCAACCGGGCAGGGGAAGACTTGGTTGGTCCGTCAGTTCATCGAAGATGCCAGCTTGCGACAGGCGTTGCCAAGTGGAGATCGAACCCGTGAAGCGACAGTCCGCATCGCCTGGGTCGGTCCCTATCCGCCGGCTGATATCAACGACCGCTACGAACGGTACCTGCACTGCGAAGCGGAGAAGATGTTTCCGCTGGGGGTCGAATATTTGATCCTCGACACGCCGGGAGCGACCGATCAAGATCCGCATGTCGTCGAGATCTCCAAGCAGACGCTGTCGCTGGCATCGGTGCAGATCCTTGTCGTCCGCCGCGATCAATTGCGGTCGCAGGTGGTCCACGATCTGGTCAACGCCAGCGAGGGGACTTTGGTGCTGCCGGTGATCAACATCGTCCGCCAACACGACGACAAACTCTCCAGCGACATCGACGCCTACTGCGCCGCGATCCACGCCGCCGCTCCGTCCTCGGAAATCCTGCCGCCGGTGATCGTACATGATTTCGATGTGGTCGACGACGAAGCAACGATCGCGCGCACGACGCGAGAAGCGATCGGGCACGCACTGCGGCCTCGGCTGGTCGAAGCGGGCGGGGCGGAACGGCGGCAACGAGCGCGACTGGCCGCCGCCGATCGCCGCTTCCGGCAATCGCTGCACGAGATGATCAGCGACGAGCTTCCCTACCTGGTCCGAGCTGTCGATCATCTGCACGAAGCCGCCGACCGACTGCCTGTCGATGTCGCGAACAGTCTCGTCGGCAGTGGCGGATCGCTGCGAGCGGGGATCCGTTCGCGGTTGCGACTGGCACTGCTGACCGATACCGCCGCGATCTGGTTTCCTTACAAGACGCTGATCGGACTGTTGAACCTCACCCACGGTGCCTGGGACCGATTGGTACTGAGCCTGTCGGGCAGCCTGCCCAGTTTGATCAGTTCGGCCTGGACGACGGCGACAAATGTCGGACAGATGCAATCGATGGAGGCGGAGATGCGGGGAGGCGTTCGCGAACGCTCGGCCGCTCTGGTTCGCGATCGCTTGGGCCCGTTGATCCGTTCGTTCCAGCAGGAACTTGGGCCGTTGAACGCCCAGGCGCCGCAAGCGATGGGGAACGAATCGCATCACGCTCACCTTCGCGGCATCGACCAACTGCAACATTCCTCGCAACAGATCTTGGAAGAAGAGATCGACCGCGGGGCGATCGGCGGCGCGACGGCTCAGCTGTTGGGGCTCGCCGGCACACTGATCTTTTGGGTACTGTTTGCCGGCCCCGTCGTGGGGCTGTACTCGAAATATTTCCGCGCTTCGTCCGCCGTGGCGACTGACCTACAAGACCACCTGGATCAATTCCCCGCACCCGAGTGGGCGATGCTGTTGACCAGTGTGCTGTTGTCGGTGATGCCGACGGCGGTCTATGCGATGTTGGTGATCACGATGACGCAGAGCAATCGGCGGGTGCAGAAGTGTGCCAGCAAGATTCAAGAGCGGCATTCGCAAGAGATCATCCGCTTGCAACGCGAAGGGGTGCTGCGGCTGGAATTGGACGATCCGATCCTGGCCGACGCGGAATTTTTGGTCCGCGCGGGGAAGCAGCGGGACACGGCGTAAACCAGCAAATGCCTGCGGAATGATCGACGAGTGTGCGGGTCGGCGCGCTCGCGTTGCCGCAACGTCGCCGCACTTCGGTTACCGCAAGCATCCCGGCCGGTCGAATCCCACCCCCGGTGCGACGTTTCATTCGGCGGATGCTATGATTACGGTAACCTTGGTCTTGTTTGCCAAGGCCCGCCTACCAAAGTGCTCGGAATCGCTCGACTCGATTCCGCGATCCGCACCGATCTGATTCGACAAACCTCCATGCAACACCTTTCCCAGATCACCGTCACCTGTTTTGTCGGCAGCTATATCGTAGCGCTGCTGCTGGAGATCACGCGCGGGATGTTCCGACTGCCGGGACGGATGGCTGGCGTGATCGGTTTCACAGCGGCGGGACTGTACACGCACGTCGCCTATCTGACGATGAGCGCCCGCCAGCAGATGGATGGTGCCCAGATGGGGCTGTTGGCCAGCTGGTACGACTGGACGCTGCTGCTGGCTCTTGGCGTGGCGATCTGTTACGCGATCCTGCTGCTGCGTCGTCCCGATTCAACGCTTGGATACTTCCTGCTGCCGCTGGTTCTCAGCCTGATCGGATTAGCTGGCGTGCTCCGCAACTCAGCTCCCTTTTCACGCGACGAAGCGACAGGTTTCTGGTTGAACATGCACGCCGGTTCGATGCTGTTGGTGACCGTCGCGGTCCTGCTGGGCTTCGTCGCCGGCGTCGTCTATCTGGTCCATTCGTATCGTTTGAAGCACAAGCGGTTGTCGTCGGCGGGGATGCGATTGCCGAGCCTGGAGTGGTTGCAAACGGTCAACCGCGTCTGCCTGCTGACCAGCACCTGCTTGATGGCGGTCGGATTGTTTGCCGGGATCGCGATGCATTTAAATCGCAGCGGCGAAATCGTCTGGACCAATCGCGGGATCGCGCTCTCGTGCGTGCTGTTCGCTTGGTTGGTGATCGCGACCCTCTTCGAAGCGCTCTACAAACCGGCTCGCCGCGGTCGCAAGATCGCCTACCTCACGCTGGCCAGTTTCGGATTCCTGGTGCTGGCGATGGCGGGATTGTTTACGTCCAACCATGGCGCGAGCGGAGAGCCGCCGGCCGGCAAGACGGAGGCGACCGCAGAAGCTACGCTGCCGGGCGTCAGTCCCGAGAAGGGAGGCGCGGTATGAAATTGCAAATGATCGGCTGCAGCCACCATCAAGCAAACGTCGAATTCCGCGAGCAGTTATCGTTCACCGGCGACCAGGCGCAAATCGCGTTGGATGCGTTTCGCGACAGGTTCCCCAAGACCGAAGCGGTGCTGTTGAGCACCTGCAATCGGGTTGAATTCTACACAGCGACCGATGACGACAGCGGAGTCGAACAGGCTCAATTCATCGACTTCCTGGCCGACCAACGCGGATTGGCTCAGGACCAATTGATGGAGCATTTGATCTGTCGCAACGGCAACGAAGCGATCGAGCACCTGTTCACCGTCGCCGCCAGCCTCGACAGCATGGTCGTCGGCGAACCCCAGATCTTGGCTCAGGTGAAGCAGGCCTATGAACTGGCCTGCACGCAGGGATCAGCAGGGCCGTTGACGCACTCGATCTTCCAGACCGCCAGCCGCGTCGCGAAGCGAGTCGCCAGCGAGACGGCGATCCACAAGAAGCGAGTCAGCATTCCCAGCGTGGCGGTCGGCGAGATCGCTGTCGAATTTTTCGAGCGGATGGACGACAAGCGAATCGTCCTGATCGGCGCTGGGGAAATGGGGCGAGAAACGCTGCAGTATCTGCGCGACAAGGGAGCTCGCGACGTGCGGTTGATCAATCGCCATCGCCAGCGAGCCGACGAAGCCGCCGCCGAACTGGGCGCTCGCAGCGCCGCTTGGGAAGATATGCACGAACTGTTGGCCGACGCCGACCTGGTCGTCAGCACGACCGCGGCGACCGAACCGATCATGGACGTGCAGCGTTTTGGCGCGATCCATCAAGCTCGCTACGGCCGGATGCTGTTGATCCTCGACCTCGCCGTTCCTCGCGACTTCGATCCCAAGATCGGTGAACTCTCGGGCGTCTACCTCTATTCGGTCGACGACCTGCAAGCCGCCTGCCATCGAAACCAGCGGGAACGCGAAAAGGAATGGCCCAAAGCGAAGCGGATCATCGAAGACGAGACGCGCGATTTTGTCACGGCGCTACACCACCGTGCGACCGGTCCGGTGATCAAACGATTGCGTGAACAAACCGAACAAGTCAAACAGGATGAGTTGGCAAGATTGATCGGGCGGCTAGAATCTGCCGGTGCCAGCGATGAGATTCGACGCGAAGTCACTCAAGCGTTCGATCGACTGGTCAACAAGATGTTGCATCCACCGATGGCTTCACTGAAAGACGACGTTGCCAGCGGCGGCAACCACGGCCTGTTGGATGCGTTGCGGAAACTGTTTCAATTAAACGATGAATAACCCCACCGCGATGCCTCGAAAACGCCGCCATCGCAGGAATCCCAACTGGCCATTAATCAGCGTCGTCGGCGGCCTGGCAGTCGCTGCTGTGTTGTACGTGATCGCAGCGGTCAGCCTGCACGGCCATCATCACCACAATACCAGCGACCTGGTCGTTCCGCGGTTGTTGGATCTGTTTGTCGTCGCTTGGTTCTTCTGGTTCGGTTCGTCGATCGGCAGTTTTTTAAACGTTGTCGCTTGGCGGATGCCACGCGGCCGTTCGATCAATGGATTTTCAGCCTGCCCGTTTTGCGCGGTCCCTATCCGGGCGTACGACAACGTCCCCGTCTTCGGATGGTTGAACCTTCGCGGCCGCTGTCGCGCGTGCCGGTTGCCGATCGCCGCTCGGTATCCGATCGTCGAAGCGTTGGTTGGAGTCTCGATCATGCTGGTCGGCCTGTTGGGGCTGTACAGCGGCGGCGAGAACCTTCCCTTCGCAGGTGCTCGCGGCGACGCTCACGGACCGTTGCGGATGCCACACATCACCGCAGAGATCATTGCGATCAACGTCTACCAGATCGCGATCTTAACGGGAGCCTGGGCCTTCGCGTTGGTCCGCGTCGACGGGTTTCGCTTGCCAGCAAGATTGGTGCAGTTCTTTCTAGCGCTGTCGATCGTGCCGATGCTCGCCTGGCCGCAACTGCAACAAGTTCCCTGGCAATTGCGCACGCAGCCGGGCGGCGACTACGACAGCCATCTTGTCGCGCTGTTCTACATCGTCACCGCCGTCGCCGCCGCCTGTGTGCTGGCGCGGATGATGGCTCGTTACGTCTGCCCGACCGCCGATCCCAAGCTCGATCCGTTGGGCAAGGATACGGCGCGGTTGATCGACCTGATCTTGATGCTAACGCTGCCGGGAATCGTACTCGGTTGGCACGCCTTGATCGCTGTCTGCGCCGTTTCGATCGTCGCAGCGATCCTGCTCCGCAACATCTTCCCATCGCGCGGCGGATACGAGTGGTTGATGGCAGTCATCCCCGCCGCGATGGCACTCCATCTTGCCTTCTGGCGGCCGCTGGCCCAGTTGGCGATGTGGCCCGCCCCGAATCATTCGCCAGCAGTCATCCTGGGCTGGTTGACCGCGGTGCTGCTGCTGGCCGCCGGACTACAAACCGCCGCACCGGAACCGATCGCCGCAGCGATCCCCACCGATTCCGATGGCGACAACACTGCCGATTCCGAAATGGATCCGGAACCGACCGACAACCAAAGGACTTCTGAATGAGCGCTCTGCCAAACGAGATCGCCCGCACCGCCGACGGGCTGCGAATCACATGGTCGGACGAATTGGTCACGCAATATAGCGCTCGACAATTGCGCGACGCCTGTCCCTGCGCCACCTGCCGCGAGAAGCGTCGCGACGCCGAACCAGCGGACGACGAGATCGACGACGCGGCGGAAACGTCGCCCAAGCCAAAACCAAAACCGATGACGCTGCCCGTGCTATCGCCGCAGGAGACTCGCCCGATCGCAGTCCTCGGAATGCGTCCGGTCGGCAACTACGCCTACAACATCGCGTTCAGCGACGGCCACGATTCGGGGCTGTTCACTTTCGACTTCTTACGCAAGCTGAAGAGTTCGGCGCAAGCCTGACCGCTGCGGTGCCGAGCAAGCGGCGACTCGAGACGCCCCGGCGAATTGGATCAGCGGATGACTCGCGACAGCAGGACGCCGCTGTAGACGACGACGGCAAAGACGATCGCCGTGCCAGCGATCAACAGGCGGCGGGCTTTGGTCAAATCGCGGACCGCGATCTGTTGGACCAAGATCACGACAAACGCGACCGAGCCCATCTTCAACGCGATCATGCCATCAAATCCCCACCGCTGCAAAAAGTAGTTGGCGATTGGATTTGTCTCGATCCCACCAAACTTCAGCAGCCCATATGTCATGAAAACATCGAGAAGATTTGCTAGCAGGAAATAGCTGATTTCACTTTGCAGGGGGAGCTCGCGGAAGAATGTTTGCCAGAGCAAGTGCTTGGGCATCTCCGGCGACGCCGCGGCAGGAGGCAGCTCCTGGATCGATCGTGGCGCGGCAGAACCCGGCGCCCGGCGGGCGTCCTTCGCTGGCGAATCGCGGAACGCCTGCGGTTGCGACTTGGCAGCGGCTGATGGCGCGGGAACGGTCGCCGCGGCAGCGCGACGCCGCAGGATTTGGTACGCCTGTTGGACCTGTTGAAAGTCCCAGGGATCGCTCCCCGGATCGGCTTGATAGCGGCTCTCTTTCTTTCGGTAGACAGCTTCGATCTGCGCGGCCGAAGCGGCTTCATCGACTCCCAAAACTCGGCAGGCCTGTTTGATAGCATCCACGCTTGCGGCCTCCTTTGAAACGACACCTATACGGAACAACACTACTCTATATGAAAACTAATTATAGTTTTTGCATTCGGATTCGACACGCGTCTACAATACGTTATCCTATGCCTCCGAGAGCTACAGGATGCTCGGGCGCAAACCACTCTTTCAGCGGTTAAACCCTACCTCTTCGGCGACTATCGCTGGTTACGGTTTGGCACTATGAATAACGATCGCTGATTAATGGAAACTAGGTAATAGGCTGCAACAGCCAATTGAATGCCTAGTTTTCCGGTGCACCTAGGTTGAACTTTCGACCACCATTTTAAGTAACAGTTTCCGTCGAGACGACTTTATAAAGTCGACACGCCCAAAAACGTTAAGTACGTTTCGATGGACATCAAACGCAATGAGGACATTCCGTTGTCAGACAATAATCCCCAATCGAACAGTCGCGTGTTGCGCGGCACGTTAAACATGTTGATCATGCGTGTCGTCAGAGACTCACCAACGCATGGCTATGGCATCATGAAACAGATCGAAGCCGAATCGGGCGACGTGCTGAAGCTGGAAGAGGGTTCGCTCTATCCCGCTCTGCATCGACTCGAGAAGGAAGGCCTGTTGACCAGCGAATGGCGTCAGAGCGAATCGAACCGCCGCGCCAAGTTCTACCATCTGACCCAGACCGGCAGCACGGCGTTGATCGCAGAGATCGCCAACTGGGACGTTGTCTCGGCAGCTGTCAATCGCGTCGTCCAAGCGTAGACGCGACTCGGGGGGCGCAAAAAAGCGTCACACAATAAGCGCAGGCCCCGTGCTGCGCTTATCGCATGACGCGTCGCTCGATCTGGCAAGCTGCTGACGCTTGCAGATTCGCGAGACCTTATTGGTCCGCGTAGACCATCGTGCTTTCTTCTTTGGTCACTGGCACTCGCGATTGCTCGCTGGTCAGGATCGCCTTCAGCACGTGTGTTCCCGTGGCAACACCCTTCACCGTGATGTGGAAGGTATGTTCGTCCTGTGCCGTCATCCGAGGCAGCGGAGCGAACGTGACGATTCCTCGTCCGTCGACCTGAGCCTGTTGATCGGATCGCACATATTCCATTCCCGGTGGAATCGCCAACTTCAATTGAACGTTGTTGTCTTCGCGTGATCCCGAGTTGGTGATCCGGATTGCGTAGGTCGTCAACGAACCGGTTTCGATCGGATCGTGATCGTCGTTTACGCTAAACGTGATCTCAGCCAACGTTTCGACGGTGATCGGTTTTTCGTTGCGAGCCTGGATTCCCAGATCAGCTTGTGCTTCCAAGCGGACCATCTGTTCGCCCGGTTCGATCGGCAGCAGCACCAATGGCACCTCGCCGATTTCGCCGACTGGCAGTTCCGCTAGACTCCAGAAGACCGCGTGTCGGGTAGCATCGTATTGCCCCTTGTATTCGGTGCTGACGAAGGAGAGCCCGCGATCCAAATAAGCGACGACGTCGACGTTGGTTGCCGAAGCGGTTCCGCTGTTGGCGATCCGCAGTTGATAAGTCGCTTGGCGTTCCAAGAACCGGCGAGTCGGACCGTCCATCTGAATCGCCAACTCGGGCGAGATGACTTCGATCGGCAGTTCGTTTTTCGCGACGACTTGGTCTTCGGAAATCAATTGGATGAAGTTGTTTGCGACACCCGGCTTGGCGGCTTTTAAGATCAACCGTTGGCGTCGCACCTGACCGGGCTGGATATCGCCCAACAAGTTATCCAACTGCTTCCCCTTGGGATGTTCCAATCCATCGGGAACGTCTTCCTGCAACACGACGCCATATGCGGTGCCGGTTCCGGGATTGGAGACTTCGATCTCGATCTCGACCTGTTGGCCGACAAGTACTTGTTCGGATGCGCGTTGCACGATCTTCAGTTCTGGACGGGTGCTGAGCGTTCGCACGCTGGCGGCCGCTTCGAAGCTCAATCGCGCCACGCTGCCGAGTTCGCCTTCGGCAACCGGCATCATTTGCAACGTGATCGTCCGTTCGCCGGCGGGTTCCAAGTCGCCAAATTCCCAGGTCATCAGCTTGCCCTGGATTTGCGGTTCGGGCGAAGCTTCGATCAGCTCCATCCCCTCGGGAATCGCATCGGTGACAACGACGTTTAACGCGTCGGAGACGCCGGTATTGCGAACCTGAATCGCCAGCGTCGCTTGCTTGCCGACGTTGATCTCTTCGGGAGCGCGTTTGTGGATCGTTACGCTAGGTGCCTGAGCTCCTTCCAACAGCCGGCTGCCCGGTTGAGCCAGGACGCTGCCTGGATCGACAGCTCGCTGCGACGGTTGCGAACTGCGAGCGGCTGGAGCGGCGGTGAAGGGAGCGGGAGTGGTTCGTGCAGTCGGAGCTGGCGTGGCGATCGCTTCGCGTGGAATCGCGGGAGCGGCGGCGGGTTGTGGTGCCATCGATCCGCTGGGATCGGCTGACATCGGCGCCGTGGCTGGAGCTGTCGATTGGCTCGGCGCGTTGAAGCCTGCGGAGGTCATCGAGGGAGCTGCAGCGGGAGCCGCGGCAGCCGCTTCGGTGCGGAAGGCGTTGGGCGAATCGACCAACGGGCCGCGTTGGATTCCCACGCCGCTCTGAGTCATGATCGATGAATCGGCAGCACTTGGCGCGGGAGCCGGGGCTGGTGCGGCTTCGGGCTGCGCCGCAGGAGCAGCTTGGCCTACACCTTCAAATGCCGAATCGGGCATCTGAATTGTTTGCGGCTGCGATGCGGCGGAGCTGTTGGTTTGTGGTGCGGCAGCGGGAGCTTCCAGATCGGCACTTGGAGCTGCAAAAGCTGACATCGCAGCTGGCGCCGCGGCGACTCCGGTTCCGATCTGCGGATCATCCGATTCACCGGCGTCGGTTGGCAGCGTCGCGGGCAGGTCGAAGCTGGGCGAATCCGGAGCGTCGGCGTTTGCTGGAGCGGGAGCGCTGAAACCTGGCGACGCAGGGGCGTCGAACTTTGGCGTTTCGCTGCTGTCCTGAATCACCGGCATCGAGAAACTTGGTGGCGCGGTGACAGCACCGCCATCCACCGGCTCCTGATGCGACGCCAACTGGATCGCCGGCGGCGCAGAGACGCTCGATTCGATCGGTGCCACGCCGCTGTCGCTGCCACGCACGATCTGCGTGTCCGGCGGCGCAGGCCACGAACTTCCCTCGAACCCATCGCCGTCGATTGGACGAGGCGGAGCCAATTGTTTTTTGAGATCGACAAACTCAAGAGAGCTAGTCGAGGAATAATCTTTTTGAGCCTGCGTGATCGCCATAACAGCTAGACCAACCACGCCGACCAACATGCCCAAACGGGTACCGAGCCGTTTCATTGTTCTCGAATCCTTTCACAAACAATGCGCCGATGTTGCGACTGAACCCCCTACCTATCAAATCCGGGCTGCTATCGATAGACCGATTGGCGAAGTTATCGCCAAGAGAGCGGAAGACGCGGCCAGCGTGCTAGCATTCGCGGTTCGCAGAAGTCCCCGCGGCGAGGTGAAAGGAGCTCGCGCGGGGATCGAGAAGGATTGTCGTCGGCGGTGCAGCTAGCGATTTGTCGGATCGCCAGCTGGCATACTCTGCCGCGCTGCGGCCGCTTCTTTATTAAGAAGCTTGTTCCAGCAGACGGACCAGAGTCCGAACCATCACGCCGGTTCCGCCGGCGTCGCGCCATTCTTTCGGAGAATCAGCAAACGCGGGTCCGGCGATGTCGATGTGCACCCAAGGGATGTCGCCAACAAAGGTCTCCAGGAATTTGGCGGCGGTGATAGAACCACCCCAACGCCCCTCGCCGATGTTTTTGATGTCGGCGACTTTGCTTTTGATCTGCTCGCCGTAGAAATCCCACATCGGCAGTTCCCAAACCTTCTCGTCCTCCAGTTCGGCAGCCTGCTTCACCTGGTCGCACCAAGGCGAATCGTTGGTCATCACCCCCGCCACGTCGATTCCCAACGCGACGAGACAAGCGCCGGTGAGAGTCGCCAGGTCGACGATGTTGCTTGGCTCCTGCTGCACCGCAACGTCCAGCGTATCGGCGAGCACCACGCGTCCCTCGGCATCGGTATTCAGGATCTCGACAGTCGTGCCGTTGCGAGTCTTGATCACGTCGCCCAACTTGTAGCTGCTGCCCGAAATCATATTTTCAGCCAACCCGACCAGGCCAACGACATTCTTCGCCAGCTTCAACTGCGAGATCGCAGCCATCGTTCCCAGGACAGTCGCCGCGCCCGCCATATCGCACTTCATATCTTTCATGCCGTCGCTCGGCTTGATCGATAGTCCACCGCTGTCGAACGTCACGCCCTTGCCCACGATTGCGATCGGGGCTTCATCGGCGGGGCCTCCGTTGTAGCGGAAGATCGCCAATCGCGGTTCGCGTTCGGAACCAGCCGATACGGCCAGGATCGCGTTGCAGTTTTCAGCTTCCAGTTTTTCTTTGTCCCAGGCTTCGACTTCGAATCCACACTGGCGGCCCAACCGCTGGGCTTCGGCAACAAAGCTCTCGGGATAGATTTTGTTTGGCGGTTCGTTGACCAAGCGTTTGGTGATGCAGATCCCTTCGCCAACCGCGGTTCCCGCTTGCACGATCGTTTCGCTGACACCAAACCAAGAGACGCGTCGCGGTTCGACCAAACCGATCTCGGCGCGATACAGATCCTGCCCGGGGATACCAGCAGCAGCGCCGGCGACGGCGGCTCGCGCCAGACTCTCATCCCAGCCTTCGGCAAATCCGATCAGCACATGTTGGCGTTTGCGATCGGCCAACAACCGCATCGCCGACGCGGCGGCGCGATACGCCTGCCCACAATTTCGGCTCGCCGGATCTCCGGTGCCGACGACAACGATCGATTCGAGCGGACCGGCATCGGGTGCGGCGAACAGCTTCACACCGATCGGAGCTCCCGGCCGCGATTCGCGAGCAACCACG
The DNA here is from genome assembly GCF_007751715.1 of Rosistilla oblonga. Lineage (NCBI taxonomy): Bacteria > Pseudomonadati > Planctomycetota > Planctomycetia > Pirellulales > Pirellulaceae > Rosistilla > Rosistilla oblonga. Next base: position 6,852,316 of record NZ_CP036292.1, read on the forward strand.
CGGCCCAACCAACCGGAGAGGCGTTGATCCAGCAGTTGTCCCGCTTGATCGAGGTTCCCCTCGTCGTCGATTCCCACCACGATCGCATCGCAATCTTCCAACATTTCTTTAGCGGCAGCCATTTTCATCGTTATCTCCTCGTCGGTCATCTCGTCAATGAATTTGATTCATTAAGGGTAGCGATAGCGCTACCGCGGTGCGAAGGGTGGCGAGCAAAATCTAGGGTTGTTAAGTCCGAGGGAACCGGACGCTCGCATGCCGGCTGATAGTTCAAATGGAAACAACGATTTGCCCCGGGCAAAATCGAACCGAACGACAACAGCGTGAGAATCCGCGACCAATCCACCGGCTCCCTAGCGGCTTCTCACGCTGTCGTCTCGATCGGCCGATCGGCTGCGGTTCGATTCGATTCGAACTCACAGCCAAAGAACGTCCCACCGGCTCCACCTTCAAACGGCGATTATTGTCCCAATGACGATGCCAAGAAGCCGCGTTTGCTGAACAAACGCTCTTCGCCAAAGTTGAAGTTGACGCCCTGATCGCTAGGGCTGAAGTTGATCGATGCAAAGACATCGTCTTGAACGCTGGTTGGCAATGAAGGATTCGCCTCTTCCTCACCATCGTCGAAAGCACCCGGCTGCGTCTCGGCCAAGCGATACGTTCCCGCCGCCAGATTGTCGAACAAGTAGTCGCCGTTGCTGTCGGTCGTCTCGGTTCGATCGATGTCGTTGCCCATCAGATCGGTACCGGTCAGCGTGATCAGCACTCCTTCGATTCCAGTTTCGCCTGCGTCTCGCTGACCATTCCGGTTGGCGTCGAAGTAGACCGATCCACCCAAGGTGCCATCCATCGGATCGACAGTCGTCGTATCCGAAGCGGTATTGTTGGCGGTGTTGGTTTCGGTTTGCGTCGCCGAGACCGTGGCCGTATTGACGATCACTCCCGTCGTTCCGGTGGTAACAGTCGCCAGCACGGTGATCGTCGCCGATGCTCCCGCGGCCAGCGTGCCGATCGTTCCCGAGACGTTGTTCCCGGTATTGGTAACCGTTCCGACGGTGCTGGTGACCGAGGTCACGGTAACACCCGCGGGGAACGGATCCGAAAGCGTCACGCCCGTTGCCGTCGACGGCCCGGCGTTGGTGACAACGATCGTGTAGGTCAGCGTGCCACCCACGCCAACGGTTGTCGCCGAATCGGTCTTGGTGATCGACAGATCGATCTCGGGAGACAAGACAGTTGTTTCGGTGTCGGAGTTGTTGGTCGGATCGAGTTCGGTGCCGCTGGTTGTCGAAACCGAAGCGGTGTTGCTGAGCGTTCCGCTGGCGGCTGGATCGACGTTGACGGTGATGGTGAACGGCACCGAAGCTCCCGAAGCGAGCGACGGGATCGTGGCGGTGATCACCGATCCGTTGGCTGTCAGACCGTTCGAACCGCTGGCAAACGTAACGCCTGCTGGCAGAGTATCGGTCAGAGCGATCGAGGTCGCATCCGAGGGACCATCGTTGAAAACGGTGATCGTGTAGGTCAGGGTGCCGCCGGGAGTCGCCGGATCAGCCGAATCGCTTTTCTCAACACGCAGATCGAATTGCCGATCGACAGCGGTTGGTTCGCTGGCGGTGTTGTTCGCCGGCTCCGAATCGTTTTCGTTGGATGTCACGGTGGCCGTGTTGGTGAACGCCGCGGTGACCGACGAAGCGACGTCGACGGTCAACGTGATCGTCGCGGATTCTCCCGAAGCGAGATTGCCGAGGTTCGCCGTCACGATGCCGCCCGAGTTCGAAACCGAACCCTGCGTGGTCGTGTTGCTGACCAAGGTCAATCCGGTCGGCAAGGTATCGTTCAAGATCACGCCCGACGCATCCGAGGGCCCGTTGTTGGTGACGACCAACGTGTAGGTCATCTGATTTCCAGGAACCACCGGATCGACGCTATCTTGTTTTGTCACGGCCAGATCGACCGTGCGGCCGATCACCGTCTGTTCGGTCGCGGTATTGTTAGCGGTGTTCGTTTCGGTACCGTCGGACGTGACGGTGGCGGTATTGGTGATCGTGCCAGCCGCCGACGAAGCGACGTCGGTCGAAAGGGTGATCGTCGCCGAAGCACCACTTGCCAGCGAGCCCAACAGGCCCGTGATCGCGTTGCCAACGTTGCTGACGCTCCCCTGCGAAGCGGTCGCCGAGGACAAGGTCAATCCCGCCGGAAGCGTATCGTTGACGACGACGTTGGTCGCCAGCGAAGGTCCGTTGTTGGTGACGGTGATCACGTATTCCAACGTTCCACCGGCGGAGACGGCAGCCGCTTGATCGACTTTGGCGATCACCAGATCGACTTGCGTGTTGACGTCGGTCGGCGCTGTCGCAGTGTTGTTCGAAGGATCGTCGTCGGGCTGATCTCCCGAAACCGTAGCGGTATTGGTGATCTGCGTCGTCACGTCGGGATCGACGATCACGGCGATCACGATCGTCGCGTTGCCGCCGTTGGCGATGTCGCCCAGATCGACGGTCACGATGTTTCCATTGGTGCTCGAAGTGCCTTGGCTGGTCGTGATCGAATCGATCTGCACGTTGGCTGGCAGCGTATCGACAACGGTCACTCCAGTGGCATCAGCCGCACCGCTGTTGAGAACTGTCAGGGTGTAGGTCAGCGTATCGCCAGCGACAACCGGATCGGGCGAATCAGCTTTGGTGATCGACAGATCGGCGGAGGTGAAAAAGCCAAAGTCGACGGTCAGGTTGGTGTCCGGATCGGTATCGCCATCGTCGGTCGGTTCGGCGTTTAACGCCAACGCAACCGCCGTCGTGACAGCTCCCTGGCCAGCTAGCAGCACACCGTTGTCGTCGTTGTCGACGTCGTTGTTCGGATCGGGATTGCCGGGGCTGGACGAAAATCCAGCCAGCGTGTTCCCCGCCGAAAAATTGCTTTCGTCGACCTGAACGATGTAGCTGCCCGGAATCACGTTGGTGAACGTGTAGTTTCCGTTCACATCGGTCGACGTCGTGGCGACCTGTTGATCGGTTCCCGGCGTGAAATCACCGCTGCCATCGGTGTCGGCGTAGAGCGTTAGGTCGACATTGGCCAGTCCGACGTCGGTTCCGCTGTCGAAGCTGCTGTTGCCATTGAGATCGTTGAAGACCAGGTTGCCGAGCGTCAGCGGTTCGAACATCGCAAAGTTGGCGGTCTGGTTGGTCTGCCCCAACGTGCCGATCACTGCGACCTCGCTGTCGAACGCTGCCGAACCGGTGATCGAGACCCGAATCGCTCCCACGCTACTGAAGTCGGCACCGTTGCCGGTGGGAACAAAGTCGCTCAATCGCAGCAACAGTTCGTCCGACGCAGCTCCCAGCGGCGTCTGCGGCACGGTCGTCGAGATCGTCGAAAAATTAGCTGCATCGTCGAAGACGGTGACCGTAATCGGAACGCCCGAAACGTCCGCACCCAACATCATCTGCAAAAATTCAGCTCGGCCACTGTCGTCCAAGTTCGCGCCACCTAGGCCCGTCATATCGATGGCGCTGGAACCGTCGACACCGTCGTAAACGATCTCAAAACCGCCCAACGCGTTGCTCGGCGAGCTGTATAGAATCGTCCCCGCAACCGGATCGGTATCGAGGTTCACACGCAGACCCGCGGTGTAGGTCAGCAACAGATCGCGTTCCCCGCCCAGGATCGATGGGTCGGAAAAGAAGCTCTCGTCGGTTGGGGTCGCCGAAGTTGCCTCCAACGACTGCGAACCGGCCAAGAAGTTGTCGACCAACGTTCCCGAGGTGGCTCCCGAAGCATCCGCCGGTGTGATCGTGACTTGAACCGTGTTTTCACCACTGCGTTCGATGAATCCCGTGGGCAGAACGCGTTCGACGAAATAGGTTCCCGCGGTCAGGCGGTCAAAGGCATAATCGCCCGACGCGTCGGTAGTTTGGGTATCGATGAAGATATCGTCGCCGGCAGTTCCGCCGCCGGAAGAGCTGAGCACGCCGTCGCCACCATCGCGATACAGGTGCAGCGTCACCGCGGCGGTTGGCGGCAGATCGTCGCCGGTCAGCCCGTCGCCGGTCTGGTCGTTGTAGACCGTTCCAATCACGCCACCAAAATCGCTCGCCAAGGGGAGACGCGACTCCAACGCTTCGGCTCGCAATACGCGACGACGACGTTTGACTTGCTGTTTGCGGTTTCGATTCCAGAACATATCTATCGCCTTGTGATTCGTTTCTTGACTCTGGCGGCAATCTCGCCGCGACCGTCTATACGTTGCTGCGGCCAGCCGCAAAGCGTTTCAAACTAGAACCGGTACTCTGCACCGACGCTCCATCCCTGAACCCAATAGTCGGTCTCGTTGAACTGGAAGCCAGGACGATCCGAGGCCGCGGCACCTGCGATCGCAGGAGGGAACTGGCTGGGATTGAGATCCAAGTCGACTTGGTCGCCCGGACGCACCACGTTGTTCCAGTAGATGAATGTGTAGCCAAGGGTGAATCTTAGGTTGCGTGTCCAGTTATAACCAGCCGTGATACCGACCTCGGGAACGATTGCGAAGCGGTCGCGTTCGTAGTGCCCGCCGTTCGATGCCCCAGCCAAAATGCCGCTATCAAATGACTGCACCGTATCGGTGGTGATCACAGTGCTGCCGGCGATGTCCACGGTTTGGCGGTTCGAACCGATAGCCAACTTGCCGGTCAGGTCGAGCGACCAAGGACCGCGTTGACGCTGATACAAGACACCAAAGTTGAAGCCGTTGAAATGGGTGCGTGTATTAAATTGATCGCTGATGTCGAAGCTGCCCGATCCATCGGCGGCGTCCAGGTTTTCAGTGATCTGAAGCGTTTCGTCCAATTGCAAGCGACGCCAGCCGACAAGGCCTTCGATGCGGCTGCTGTAAGCTCGTGGCAGACAACATCCGGCCAGTTCGGCACAACCGGTGCTGCAACACCACAACCGTCGCAAGTGAACCGCAGTTCCTTCCAACGAACTTGTCACGTTAACGCCAACGGTTCCGTTGACAACACCTGGGAATGAGACCAGTTCGGAATCGTTCCCGTTGATTTCCATATTAAAGAAGGGGCGAGCCAGGATCGGCGAACCATTCCCCGAAGCGCTGAACGAGTCGCGTTCGGTATCGAGACCGAAGTGCTCCGCTTCGATTCCCCATCGGTGGCAAGCATCCAACCAGAACCCCAATCGGAATCGCATCCCGTTCAGGCTGTCGGTGACGTAGTCGTCGTTGCCGCCAAAGAGTGTCTGTGTCGTGCCGCGTTCCAATACGCCCGCGTCGGCGGTCGTGGCACTGGTGGTAACCAAAGGAGGCAAGCGCATTCCCTTCTGCCACCACATCAGATACTCCGCCGAGAACCATCCGTCCGATGGCACGCCGACGCAGAACAATGGGTTCCAGACGCGGCCGCGGCGGCATGAATTGCAACCGTTGCTGCATCCGTCGCAGCCCTGATCGCCAGCGGTGCCGTAGTAGGCACCCTCGCGGTAGCGATCGTCGTAGTCGTAGAAGTCACCCTCTTCGACGATCACCTCGCCATCGGCGAAGGGGACCATTTCCGAAGAGATCACTTCGGGCTCGGGGCTAGGCAATTCCTCCAGCGAATCTTCGACCGGCTGACGAATGGGTTGCCAGCGAGCGCGGGCAATCCTCTCTGCCGAAGAAGAAACTCTTTCGCGAGGCTCGTCTGCAAACGATTGAGTTGCTGTCAAACAAGCAAATGTCGCGACGATGATAATGCGTTTTTTAAACACAGCGTGACCGGTGGATTCAGGGTTTACGAGGCAGCCAGACCTAACGCTCCCGAAGGAATCGAGCCGGCGTCGCGAGCAAGCTCGTGACGCCGTGCGTTCCAACAAGAACGGTCCAGTTGCGATGCGAGCCCCCCGGCTTCCGCTACCGCTTTCTTGAGAACATTTACTGTCCCCATTCACCTATCGGCCAAGCATCCGATCAAACTTTGCCGCAAATTCAATTTAATCCGAAAATTCCTCCCAGCCCGCCCAGCCACAGCTTCAGCCCATAACTTAGACAGTGTTTTTATTGAGGCATCAGCCGGCTCGCGCTACCGCGCGGTTTCCTCGGACAACAACGCCGGCCGGCAATATTTGCGAAAGCACAAACACTTAACAGTCCGGCCAGCGGGCCGATCAATGCATGCATTCCGGGCGATAGCATCCGGCATGGGGGATCGATCGAGCAGAGGGCTCGAGATCGCCGCGAGTGAACCCCGCGTACTTATATAAAGAAGCACGCCCAGATGGATTCGAACCATCGACCTACGGATTAGAAGTCCGTTGCTCTATCCAGCTGAGCTATGGGCGCCGATTGAGGCAGGAAAACAGTACGCTAACCGCGATTTCCGGCCGCTGCAAGCGGTTACCGCCAGCAATGCAAAATCGCTCCGCCGGCGAGCGGTGGCAACCGAATGCGAAATTTACGCATATCGCCGCGGTGACCGATAGGCGATAATTTGTACAGGTATTCGGGATAAGTCAGGCACTTGTTTGGTCCTCCCCGCTGCTTGCCCCGCAGCGGATGAACCGACGCTTGGCATCTATCCCGAATCCACCTGTCGACGCCGCACATAGGAATTGCCCCTCCTGTGTGCGGCTTTATTTTTTCCCCCGCTGCATCGAACTAAGACTTCCGCCGATTTCATGCCTGACGGATTGACGTTCTACCTCTTTTCCAACTTCGACCACCGCGTTCGCACAGTCGTTCGAACCGCCGCCGATCGCTTAGCAGACGCGGTCGTGCGAGAACTCTCCCACCAAGCACTCCTCTCGCCGCAGCCCCCGACCGAAGCTGGCTGTATCCTGATCGATCTCGATCAAACCGCCGGGCTCGACGCGGTTCGCGAGTTCATCGTCGCCAACGGACAGCAGAGTAAGATCATCCTTATCTCGGAGCGCGCCGACCTAAAGCTAGCCCGCCAGGCGTTCCCGCTGGGCGTATTTGATTGCTTGGCCAAACCGGTCGATCCCGAACAATTGCTCGACTCGATCGCCCGCGCGACAGAAGCGATCCGCTGCGATCGGAAAACGTGGCGGGTCAGTCGCAGCGATGCCGCTGCCGTCGAAGCGCTCACGCCGCGGGAACTCGAGTACTTTTCGAAGCTGCTCGAGGGCTGGTCGATCAAAACGCTATCGACTCATTTTCAAGTCTCGATTCAAACCGCAGCCAAACATCGCTCGCGGGTGCTAGCAAAACTGAAGGCAGAGAACGAGGTCGAACTGGTCCACCGCTTTGGCACCACACGTCTGACCTTCCCACGCGATCCGGGCGACAGCAACTAACGCGCTCGCCACGATCCAGCGGTTGCCCAGTGCGTCCCGGGCATTTCAAATCGCTCGAAAAGCAATCCGCCTCGTATCAGGCAGCTGCTTGAGCCGGCGAACTCGACGTGCCATCGATCAATTCGCTAGCGTCGACCGAATAGAGAGCACCGGTCTCGGCATCGGTAGCGATCACGACCGTTTCAGCATGTACGATGCGGGGCAGAAAATTGAGGATCGATGGATCGCTCAGCCCTTCGTGGTCCTGGTCCAAGATCACCAGGTCGACGGCACCGATCGTGTGAGCAACACGCGGCAATCCGGTCGCCAGCGTTCCAGGGACCGGCATCGGCTTGATCCCCACGCCGGTCATCTTGGCGTGAAACTGCTTCAGCGAAAGCCCACCGCCAGCCTCGAACTGATCGATCGCGGCATACCGCGTCGGCACGCTATCGTGATGCTGCAGCCACTGCAACAAGCGATCGCATCGGGTTCCATCGCCAAGACCTGTCTCAAGCACCGATTGAATCTTGCGATTCGCTGTCGCTCGAAATAGGACCCGATCCTCGGCTGGCTTGGACAATCGAGTTGTCTGAAACACATACCACCAGTCTGCCAGTCCCATCGCGCTGAGTCCTTCCAATCACGACAAAATCGGTTCATCCATAACACTACACACAGAAATTATGTCGGGTTGATTTCGGTCGCAAATCAAGCAGATCTTGCTTGAATCGGCAACCTTTACCTATTTCCAACGCTTTCCGGTGCCAGAGCAACGCTGCCCGCAGAAATCTTCGCTGCGGGACAGCCTCGCCACACGCTATGGCTGGGCGTGTTGTTAGGTCCCGAATGGGTCGCTGCCGCCAAACGGATCGCTCATGTCGCCGTCGCCAGCGGGAGCTGCATCGCCACCGAATGGGTCCCCTCCGCCAAACGGATCGGCTGCGGGGGCGGGAGCCGGTGCGGCTGGAGCGGGAGCTGCAGGTGCTGGAGCGCCAAATGGATCGGCGTCGGCTGCGGGAGCCGCTGGTTCGGCACCTCCGCCAAACGGATCAGCCCCAGGTGCTGGTGCCGCTGGCTCGGCGGGATCGTCGTTAAACGGATTGTTTTTTGCATCCGGAACCGGCTCGCCCGGGGCGGCAGCTTTGTCGTCAAACGGATTGTTCGTGTCGCCACCAGCCGCGGGGGCTGCAGGTGCCGCAGGAGCGGGAGCTGCCGGGGCCGCGGGAGCGGCTGGCTTGTTGCCTCGCAAAACCTCGCCTTCAGCTGCCTTCAGGTCGTTGTAGCGAGCTTGGTTCTTGGCCGATTGGTTGGCGCGATATTCCAAGCGAGCCAACTGGCGAATGTTCTCCATCTCCATCCGCACAGGACCTTGCACGCGTTGCAACGCGCGGCCGATACCCGCTCCGTATTCGCCTTCGATCTCAAGCTGAGCACCCAACTGCCAATCCGCTTCGGCTTCCAACTGGCGTCCAGTCGCCGCGTTGACGACGCCGCGGAAGTAATGGGCACGCGGATCGCGGGATCCGTTGTCGATCGCCATCGAGAGATAACGGTGGGCGTCGATCAGATCGCCACAGTAGTAGGCATGTACACCGCGACCGTATAGCTCAGCGAGAACGGGGCTTTGAGCTTGGCTGGGCGATTGGAAACCGAAAGATCCGGCAACCACGAGAATCATCAAAAACAGGGACCGAGCCATGGTGAAACACCTTTCCGACCGTGGGATTCGACTGAGAAGTAACAAACGTTGGGAATCCGCGACGCGGCCTGATGCCTCGCCAACGGAAAAATTTCGCACCGGAGATCGGTTGCTTTTTTGCTTGGAGATTAGCAAGAGCATAATCACAACGATTTGCCATACTACTCGCAAATTGCCCCATTCACAACAAATTTAATCGTGCCTACAGCGTGCATACCGGGCCTAATCCTCCCAATCGCACCCCCAATCAAGCTGCAACTTTCAGCGATTTTGCCGCCGTCTGCTTCAGGAACTCGACAGCTCGCATCAGCTGTGGATCCTGCTCGATCGCGTGGCGATCCGCTGGCGGTTCTTTCCCAGTGTCGGCCGCCGATGCAGCCTCATCGGGCGACTCTGCCGTGTCGGCCGCGTCGGGAGTGTCGGCTTTTGCCTCCGCCGGTTTCTCCGCCTCTTCCTCCGTCGCAGTCTTCACGACGGGAACCTCAGTCCCACCTGGCATGATCGGGTAGGCGGCGCTTTGCAGTCGCTTCATCGCGGCCATCCGTTGGTCGTCGGACATCTTGACCTCGAAACCGTCGCTGGGACGAACGCCCCAAGCGTCTTCGTCAGTCGAACCCTCCAGGCGATGGATGTTCTCGCCGTTGGGGCGGTAGTAGCGGGCGGTGGTCAGTTTCAACGCGCTGCGTCCCGATTCCAGCGGCAGCACGTTTTGAACGGTCCCCTTGCCGAACGTCCGCTCGCCGATGACCGTTGCTCGGCGGTGATCCTTCAAGCTCGCAGCGACGATCTCGCTGGCGCTGGCCGAATCACCATCGATCATGATCACAAGCGGTTTGTCGTCGTCGACAAGCACTCCCGAGGTCGCCGAGAACTCCGCCTCCAGCTTGCCGCCGCGGCCGCGGGTCGTCACGATCACTTCGTCTTCGAGAAACATGTCGGCGATATCGACAGCCGCCGACAGCAGCCCGCCTTGATTCTGCCGCAGGTCGATGATCAACGAATCAAAATCGTTGTCCAATTGTTCCAGTGCCGCGGTGACCTCTTCGACGGTCTGTTCGGCGAACGTCGTCACGCGGATGTAGGCGATCCGCGGCTCTTCACGCAGCCGGAACACCCAGTTGTTTTCGGAATCGCGGTAATCTCCCAGCACCGATTCCAGCGGGATCCAAGCGCGCTGCACTTCGACTTCCAAAGTTTGATCGCCTCGCTGGACCAGGATTGAAACGACAGTCCCCTCGGGGCCGCGCAACAAATCGCTGACCTTTCCGATTTCGAGCCCTTCGGTTGTCGTCCCATCGACTTCCATGATCCGGTCTCCCGGTCGCAGCCCCGCCTTAAACGCGGGCGTTGCAAATAGAGGCGTCACGACGCGCACGCGGTCCTCTTTGTCGGGCTGTTCGACGATGATCCCGATCCCGGCAAACCGCTGCTGCAGCGCGTCTTGGAAATGGCCGTACGAACTGGGATCGATGAACTGCGAATAGGGATCCAACTGGCTCACCACACCCTGCATCGCTCCATCGACCAAAGCGCGGTGGTCGACCGGATCGACATAATAGCGATCGATCATCGAGATCGCGTCTCCGACCGGGCCGGCGTGTTTCATTCGATCGGCCTTCAAATAACAGGCGATCGAGACGATCATCACCGCCACAATGACATAGGTGTTGCGAACAGGCATTATCAATCCGACCAACGATCAGCAAGAGGAAAACAAAGGCGATTCGGGCGGCGACCGACGGGAAACGGTCGCGCCAAAGGAGCGGCAATCCGTCGCGGCCCCCACTCTGTTGAGCCTATCCGATCGCCGCATCTTTTGCCAGCTTCGAAGGCTTGCACGATGCGTGAAACCTCCCAGCGGTAGCGGAAAAGCCGCGGAGGCGGCGGCAGCATAGAGTCAGGGCCGCAGGCTCGACCATTTGCATAGCCCAGGCCATCGGCCTGGGGTCTAGTGGCGATGATTGACATGGTTGGGCTGTAGGCCCGGTCGATTGTCACCACCTCCCCCGGGGCGTTGCCCCTTCGCCTGTTGTGAAATGAAACCGGGCGACGTCGGCTGATACCCAGCCCTGCAGGCTGGGCTATGCAAATTGCTGGACCTTCGGCCCGCGACAGGCGTGCCAGGAATGTGCCTGTCCCCTTTCGCCCCTCACGCGTGTCGTGCTACCGCAGCTTCGATTCGGTTTGCATGCGATCGCGTTGTGCGGCGGGTTCACCTTGGACGCGAAGCCCAAACTACCGGCGGCGTTTCCAACCGATTTCGGGCCCACCAGGGCGGGTGATGAAAAGAGTCAGCAGCAGGCCCGACAACAGCCCCACACCGACGAACATCACAAACGGCAGCGGTGAATCGGACAGCCGCCAGCCCTCGGTGAAGACGGTACTAAACATCGCCGCCAGCGTGGCGATCGGAAAGAACATTGCCAACAGGACGTTCAACCGATGGGATGCCCGAGCCATCCGATCGCTCGCTTCGGCCTGCTGTTCGGCGCGGCGAACCACCGCGACGTCCATCGCATTTTTGGCGTCGCCGTACAGCAGTTCCGCCGTCCGCGAAATCTCGTAAGCCCGGTCGCGGCATTCGATCAGGTCGCGGTCCTGCGGAACCTCTTTGCGAGCCTCCTCCAAGACCTGCAACATATTTCGCGACGCTCGCAGCAAGGGCGATAGCCGTTCGAGCAACTGCAGGTACTGGTCGGCATGCAGCGCCTCGGTCTCCCGCTGCTCCGACGCATCCAACGCGGCGGCGTATTGATCCAAATGTTTGTGCAGCGCCGCCGGGCCAGCTCCCGAATCGGAACTGTGCCACGTCCCCGAGGTTTCCCGCCAGAAGAACCGCCCCGTTCGCGTCGTATCATCCGCTCCGGGAACGACGTGCAACACCAGCAACAAATGACCGTCGGCCAGCATCGCGCGCTGGCGGCCCGCGGTCGATCCCAAGCGATGCCGAAACTCTTCGGGCAACTGCCACATCGGCGGCAACAGTTGACGTTTAGGCTTTGTCGGACTCATCAGTTCCCCCCTCGTTCAAATCGATTCAACCGGCGGCGTTGTCGCACCGCTTCAATCGACGCCCCACGTAATGAAAAGGCCTACACATTTCCTGCTTCCCCCGCCACGCTTCCATGTCGCTCGCCGACAACCTGCCCGGCTTGCAGTTGGATCTGGCGATCGGTCATCCGATCGATCTGCTCGCCGCTGTGACTGGTCCAAACGATCGACCGCTGTGGATCCGCCGCTTGCCAATCGCTAATCATCGCTTCGACGCGACGAGTCAATTCAGCATCCATCGACGCCGTCGCTTCATCGAACAGCACGACGATCGGATCCAACTGCAGCGCTCGCAGCAGCGCAAACAACTGCCGCTCGCCGCCGCTGGCTTGCATCATCGGCCCTCGCGGCAAATCCACATTCAACCCACACGCGTCGATCCAAGCCGCGATCCGATCGGCGTCGTAGCGGCGATCTCGATGGATCTTCCATTCAAACGGCGACCGCAGAAATTCTTCGACAGTCCCATCGGTGACCGGGACCAATTGAGGCAGATACATCGCACGGCTGCGGAATCCGGGCACCTCGCTTCCAACAACCGGTTGCCCCTGCCATAAGATGCGGCCTTCTTGCACCGGATCCAACAAAACCATCGACCGCATCAAAACAGTCTTCCCTGCGCCGCTGGAACCGACCAAACCGATCCGTTCTCCGGCAGCGATCGACATCGAAACCCGATCGATCAACACGCGACCGGTGGCGGAATCGCGGCGGGTGATCTGTTCGGCGGTCAGTAGCGGTGCAGCCAAGGCGGTAAAACTCAGGTGGTGTCGTTCTGGAAGTTCGCCGATTATAAGCAGCCAGCAAGCAGCCTTCTAGGTTTAACCGCAATCCAGTTCAACGAAGCGTAGTGGACGAGGCTACGAGTCCCAACGATTTGGTCTGCTGCAAAAGGACTCGTAACCTCGTCCACTACTTCCCGCCGCTAATTCATTGGACGGTCCGAAGAGCCTGCGGCTTGCCCGGACAACATATTGCGACGTGCTTCGCCGACACCGCTCCGAGCGATTAGACCAGCCAACCGCCGTTGACGTGCAGCGTCTGGCCGGTCATGTAATCGGCCAGCGGGCTGCACAGAAACAGGATCGCGTTGGCAATTTCCGCCGGTTCACCAAATCGTCCCAAAGGAATTTGCTTCAGCATCTCGGCGCGGGCCGCTTCGGGAATCGAAGCTCCCATCTCGGTCAGCACCACGCCGGGAGCGACCGCGTTGACGGTGATCCTTCGGCTGGCCAGTTCCTTGCTGATCGCTTTGGTCAGTCCGACCACGCCCGCTTTGGCAGCTGAATAATTCGCCTGGCCGAAGAAGCCAGTAAAGCCGGAGATCGATGTCATGTTAACGATCCGCCCGCCATCGGCGATCCGCTCCGACGCCTCTTTGCAAACGCGATAGACGCCCGACAGGTTCGTATCGATCACCGAACCCCATTCGTCATCGGACATCTTCTTCAGCGTGCGGTCTCGCAAGATCGCCGCGTTGTTGACGACGATGTCCAACGATCCAAAGTGCCCGACCACGGCATCAAACATCGCTGCGATCGAATCGCGATCGCGGACGTCTCCTTCGACCGCCTTCGCCCGCGACCCCAAGCCGCTGGCCGCCTGCTCGGCTCGCTGCTGGTTCACCCCCGCAGCGTCCTGGAAGTAGGTCAACACGACGTTGGCTCCAGCGGCGTGCAGCGTCGTCGCCGTCTGCAGTCCCAGCCCTTGTCCGCCACCGGTAACCACGGCTGTCTTCTGTGTCAGGTCGATGCTGATCATTGTCTTTTATTCGTTTGTAGAGGAAGGGATGTCATCGCGACGAAGCGTCTGCTGTCAAACCAATCCGGTCCATTGATAGATCGCAATCACGACAAAGACCGCCAGCGTCTTGATCAATGTAATTCCAAAGATGTTCCCATACGCTTGGCGATGTGTCAGCCCGGAGACAGCCAACAGCGTGATCACTGCGCCGTTGTGAGGCAGCGTGTCCATCCCGCCGCTGGCCATCGAAGCGACTCGATGGAAGACCTCCAACGGAATCGCGGCGGCTTCCGCATTGGCGATGAACGTTTCGGACATCGCCGCCAACGCGATGCTCAAACCGCCCGATGCCGATCCTGTGATCCCAGCCAATGTCGTCACGGTCACCGCTTCGTTGACCAACGGATTGGGGATCCATCGCAGCGCATCGGAAACGATCAAGAAACCTGGCAACGCAGCGATCACCGCCCCAAATCCGTATTCCGATGCCGTGTTGGTCGCGGCCAACAACGCTCCTGCGATCGCCGGCTTCGTCCCCTCGGATAGCTTTTTGAACAGATGCCGCCAAGCCAGCAACATGACCGTCAAGATTCCCAGGATCAGCGCCGCTTCGATCGACCAGATCGCCGAGATTTTGGCGACGTCCTGAACAACCGGTTCCGATGTCCCAACAACCGCTGGAATAAATGCGTGCGATTCACCGTACAGTCGCGGAATCGCACCGGTCAGGATTTTGTTAGCGACCGCAACGACCAGTAGCGGCAGCATGGCGAGCCAGGGCGAAGGAAGCCGATCGTGCTCAAACGCCGCAGGTTCGTTCAACAAGACGTCGCCATAACCTTCTTCGTTCGCGGCGGCGACGCGGACACGCCACTCCAAAAACAGCAGACCTGCCAACAGCGTGAACAGCCCGCCCAGGATCCCCAACCACGGCGCCGCGTAGATGTCGGTCTTGAAGAATGCCGCGGGGATCACGTTCTGGATTTGAGGCGTTCCGGGAAACGAATCCATCGTGAAACTGAACGCTCCCAAAGCGATCGTCGCGGGGATCAATCGCTTCGGAATTCCGCTCTGACGAAACAATTCGGCGGCAAACGGATAGACGGCAAAGACCGCCACAAACAGCGACACGCCGCCATAAGTCAGCAGCGCACTGACGATCACGATCGACAGCACCGAGCGTTGGCGTCCCAGTAATTCGATGATCGCCGACGCGATCGATTTCGCAAATCCCGACAGCTCCATCGTTTTGCCGAAGACCGCGCCCAGCAGAAAGATCGGGAAGTAGAGCTTAAAGAAGCCCGCCATCTTGTCCATGAACAGCCCCGTGAACATCGGGGCGACTTCCGCCGGGGAGGTCAACAACACGGCTCCCATCGCTGCCAGCGGAGCGAACAGGATCACGCTGTAGCCGCGATAGGCGGCGAGCATCAAAAAACCGAGTGCCGCAAGGATGATCAGGAGGTTCATTGCGCGGTCCAGCCACCATCGATTGTGAGCGTTTGGCCTGTGACGTTCCGAGCCAACGGGCTGGCCAGATATTCGATCGCCGCGGCGACCTCGTCGCATTCGATAAACGCCTTCTTCGGCATCGGTGCCAACATCACTTGATCGATCACTTCGGCTTCGGTTATCCCGCGTGCGATCGCTTGGTCGCCGATCTGCGCGTCGACCAGCGGCGTCCGAATGTAAGCGGGGCAGATGACGTTGCTGGTGATCTCCGAACCAGCTGTCTCGAGCGCCAACACCTTCGAAAAGCCAAGGATCG
Organism: Rosistilla oblonga; assembly: GCF_007751715.1. Lineage (NCBI taxonomy): Bacteria > Pseudomonadati > Planctomycetota > Planctomycetia > Pirellulales > Pirellulaceae > Rosistilla > Rosistilla oblonga. The sequence goes on from NZ_CP036292.1 coordinate 6,867,843, forward strand.
CGTGCTTGGCAGCCGTATACGCCGTCTTGTACGGCGACGCCACCAACGAATGAATCGAACCGATATGGATCATGCGGCCATATCCCGCGGCTCGCATTCCCGGCAACACGGCTCGCGACATCAAGAACGTTCCCTTGACCATCACGTCGAACAACTGCTCCCACTTCGCCAGCGGAAAATCTTCCAACGGGGCGACATGCTGCAAGCCAGCGTTGTTGATCAAAATGTCGATCGGGCCGACGCGAGCAAGTAAATCCTGGACATTCTGTTCACTCGACACATCCAATTGATGAGCCTGCGCCGCACCTCCCGCAGCCACGATCTCCGCAGCCGTCTGTTCGGCTCGCGACAAATCGAGATCGGTTGCCAGAATCGTGTGTCCTTGCCCGGCCAGGCAGATCCCAAGCCCACGCCCCAATCCGCTGCCAGCACCGCTGATCAAAACTGTACGCTTCACGAGCAACCTTTTGCATGTTGGAGGTATTGATCGCGGAGCACGCGTCGCATGACTTTGTTCGACGCGGTTCGTGGCATCACATCGACAGGAATGATGTCGTGGATTTTGAACAACGGATTCAATTCTTTTCGAATCGCCGATTGCATCGCCGCCATCAGCTCCTTTTTGTCGACCGTCACGTCTTTCGCAAGCACCACGTAGATCACCAGTTGGCTAGGACCACCGTCGGGCGCGACGCCGATCGCCGCCGTTTCGGAGAGCCCCGCGACGCCTTGCAACACGCGTTCGATCTCCGCCGAACCGACTTTGATCCCACCCAGGTTCATCGTATCGTCGGCTCGCCCCATCGCTCGCCAGCCCCCAGCGGGAATCCGCTGGATCTGGTCGCCATGCCGTCGCAAAACGTCCCCTTCATGACGGCACGGGGTCGCTGCATAATACGATTTGTGGTGGTCCCTGTTCAACAATTGCGTCGACATCCCGATCGTCGGAGGGACAAGAAACGCCTCGCCGCTGTCGGCTGGTTGTCCCTCGGCGTCCAAGATCACCATTTCGGTACCAAGCGTCGGCGTGTTGAACTCACCGACTTTGCAAGGCAGCGCGAGCGTCGATACGATGTAGCCGCCGCCGAGCTCCGTGCCACCACAATATTCGATGACCGGTCGACCGCCAGCCTGCTCCATCAACCACCGCATATCGTCCGCGGCGGAGCATTCGCCGGTCGTACTGAACAGCTCGATCGAACTCCAATCGAGCCCTTGAGCCGCGTCCACAGCTCGCCACGTTTTCACCAGACTGGGAATCACTCCCAACATCGTCGTCCGCGCGTCCTGAACAAACCGGCAGAACTCCGCACCGGTGGGCGATCCGTAGTAGAGTCCCATCGAAGCCCGATTCATCAGTGCAGAGAAGATCAGCCACGGGCCCATCATCCAACCGATATTAGTTGGCCAAACAGCGACGTCGCCCGGCTGGATGTTCTGGTGGAAGTGGGAATCGGCCGCGCATTTGATCGGCGTCGTATGCGTCCACGGAATCACTTTGGGATCGCCCGTCGTTCCCGACGAGAACAGGATGTTCATCGGATCCGAGGGCTCGCAAACCGCAACCGGCGCGTCCTCGTCATCGCCAAGAAAATCGCTCCAGTGACAATCTCCATCGCGCAGCTCGGCCGTCGACCCTTCGGAGACGACGATCGCCGCCGGCGCATCGGCTTGCTTGACGCCAGCGAACAACGGATGCGATTTCCCACCGCGGCGGAAGACATCTTGAGTGAAGATTCCGACGGCGCCAGAGAGTTTCAGCCGCGTCGCGATTTCTTTGGGTTGGAAGCTGTCGGCGATACTGACAGCGACACAGCCAGCCCACGCGATGCCGAGATAGATCGCAACGCATTCGACAGTCATCGGCATCAAGATCGCAATCGCATCGCCAGGCTTGTAGCCGCGCCGCCGCAGCCCATCGGCGACTCGCGACGCAAACGCCCGCAATTCACGAACGGTCAACGTTTCCAATTCGCCCCCTTCGTGCTGATAGATGATCGCCGTCGAATCGGCAGCCGCGTTAAAGCAGCTCTCGACAATGTTCAACTTCCCGCCGGGGAACCACTTCGGCGAGGCGACTCCTTCGGAAACATCGACGATCCGATCGAAGGGCGTCTGGAAAGGAATCGCCAATCGTTCGACGACCGACTCCCAAAACAGTTCGCGACGCTGGATCGACCAATCGTGCAAGGCTTCGTAATTGTCGACGCCGGCGCGCTGCATCAGCCAAGCCACGTTGGTGGCGTCGATCGTTTCCTGGGTTGGTTCCCAGATCCCACATTGTTTCACTTCGACAGCTTTCACTCTGGTTTATCCAAAACAACGGCACATCCCATCCCACCACCGACACACAGCGTCGCCAGCCCGCGTCGGGGCCGGCGGTGTGCCAGATGGACGATCAACCGCGCTCCGCTGGCACCAATCGGATGCCCCAATGCGATCGCGCCGCCGTCACAGTTGACCTGGGCTTCATCTAGTTTCAATTCACGCATACAAGCCAGCGACTGCGCCGCAAAAGCTTCATTTAATTCGATCGCATCAAACGACTGCGGATCGACGCCCAGTTTTCGCACCGCGTGAACCGGACCGAGCCCCATCAATTCAGGCTCGCAGCCCGCGACGGCGCTGGCTGTCAGAACCATCATCGGTTCCAAGCCGCACTGGCGTCCCCAGTCTTCGTCGCACAACAGCAACATCGCCGCGCCGTCGTTGATTCCCGAAGCGTTCCCCGCGGTCACGGTGCCATCGCTTTGGAACGCTGGCGACATTTTAGCCAGCTGTTCGACAGTCGTTCCCGGCCGCGGATGTTCGTCTTCGACGCAGCCATCAACAGCGACGATCTCGTCGGCGAATCGCCCCGCCTGCTGCGCCGCGGCGTACATCGCTTGGCTGCGAACCGCAAACTCGTCTTGCGCCGCGCGGGAGACCTCGTACTTGGCCGCCAACCGCTCGGCGGTTTGGCCCATGTGATCGCCGCTGAACGCGTCGGTCAGCCCGTCGCGCAACACCGAATCGACAAGCACCGCGTCGCCCAACTTGTATCCCCTGCGGGCCCGCTGCATCAAGTGGGGTGCGTTGGACATCGATTCGGTCCCGCCGCACAAAACCATTTTGGCCGATCCGTTCTGAATCGCTTGAGCCGCCAGGATCACCGCCTGCATCCCCGAACCGCACATCATATTGACCGTGAAGGCGGGCGTGCTGACCGGCAGCCCCAACCGCACGCCAACTTGCCGCGCGACGTTCATCCCCAGCCCCGCACTCAGCACATTGCCAACGATCACCGAGTCGATCCAACCGGGATCGACCGATGCCACGACCTCGCGTCCGGCCGCGACAGCCAGATCGACCGCCGATTGTTTTGCCAACGCGCCGAGCAAGCGTCCCTGCGGAGTCCGCTTCGCTGCGACGATCCATACCGTTTTTTCAGACTTCTCCATCCGACTACTTCTTCCCTATTGTTTCACGTACGAATTCGGAGGCTCGCTTGCCAGCATCTCCACCGGCTCCCGCAACTCCATGATTGGCTCCCGGCACCACAACAAGTGCCGCTGTGACACCTGCTTCTTGTAATTGTTTGTCCATCCGCCGGGCATGTTTGATCGGCACGATATCGTCCGCATCGCCGTGGACCTGCATGATCGGCGGATCGTCGCTGCTGACAAAGCTGATCGGCGAGACGTCTTTCATTTTGTCGGCATCCATTTCGGCAACCGCCGTTCCCGGTTGATAGCCCAGCAATTGTCGGTAGGCGGGATGTTTGTGTTCGATATCGGACAACAGCGACCAATCGGTGGGGCCAGCAAAACTGACAGCGCACGCCACGCGTGACGACTGTTTTTTAATCGGATCGGTCGCCTGGGCATCGGCCACATCGTCGTGCAATGCAACCCACAGCGAAAGGTGTCCGCCAGCCGATCCGCCGGTCACGCCGATCCGATCGGGATCGATGTTCCACGCTGCGGCGTTGCTACGGACAAACTGAATCGCTCGCAAGCAGTCGTCGGTCTGGGCCGGATGGGGCGCGACGTCGGTGAATCGGTATTCGACCGAGACGACTGAGAGCCAACCCTGCGCGACTGCGTTACTGAGCCATTGAGGCAAGCGATTCTTCGAACCTCCCCGCCAACCGCCGCCATGGATGTAGACCATCGCCGGGACCGGCGTTTCCGACTTCGCCAGATAGACATCCAACCGCTGCGACGCGTGCTGGTCGTCGTAGGCGAGATCGCGATGCGTCGGCGGAATCTGCTGGCAACTGGCCGTCATCGGCACGAGAACCAACAGCAACAACGGTAAACCAATCGACAGCGAGAGTCTCTGGAATCGACGCATCGTTTTTGCCTTGAGGGAGGTGGGGTGGAGAGAGTGGACGGATGATTGTAACTGGAGGGAGGGGAACAAGAAACGCGTCGGTCGCACTGCATACCAGGCCGACTGACAAACAATGGTTCCCTTGCCCAACGTCGCTCATTATTATGACGGGTCCTCAACTTGCGATCCTCCACCACGGCGACTGCTGTCCAGGCGATGCCGCCTACGTGGGGGGATCCCATCCGTTCCCCTTCACTCCGCCGCACGCAGCGGTGGCAACCGAAACAAACCATGACCAAAAAGCAGCGGATCCCGCACAAATTCCAACCGTGGATCGCCGTCCGCAAAAAGTATCGGCTGACCGACGCGCAGGTCCAGATGGCCCGCGAACTGGGGCTGAGTCCGAAGCGATTCAGCAACTACGCCGACCGCAAGGATCAGCCTTGGAAGCTGCCGTTGCCCGAATTCATTGAAGCCCTGTACGAAAAGCAGTTCGGCCGCGTCGCCCCCGAAGTCGTGCTGACGATCGAAGCGATGGCCGCCGAACACCAAGCCCGCCGCGAAGCCAAGAAGCTGGCAAAACAGGAAGCCTTGGCGCAAGAAGAATCGCAAACGGAAGAAGCCGCCGCCACGGACGAACCGGCATCGCCTGAAGCCGACGATCAATAAAGGCACTCAAGCGAAAAGGAAAAAGTGGCAAATCACAACTCGCCCCTACCACGATCGCTAAGTCGCTGCCGGATGCATCCGACAGCTTGATCGCGACGACCGCTCGGAAATTCCTAAACGCTGGCGGTGGTCTTCACGGGGCCGGGGAAGAAGGCATTCGTTCGGGCGACGTATTCTGCGTAGCCCGGCTTCGACGTCGACAACTTCGTCTCCAGCAAAGTCACGCCCGAGACACGCATCAGCAGCAGCGACATCAATAGCGGAGCGATGATCGTCCACCAAGCGGCGGTCAGAGAGAGGCTGACCAGAAACAAGCCCCACCAAACCAGGAAGTCGCCGAAATAGTTGGGGTGCCGCGTGTACCGCCACAAGCCGCTGTCGAGCACTTTTCCCTTGTTGCCCGGGGCGGCTTTAAAACGAGCCAACTGCCAATCGCCTACCGATTCGAAGCACAGCCCCGCAGCCCAAACGATCACGCCAACAACTTTCAGCCAGACCAGATTGCGGTCAGCCAACGCCGTTCCGATCTGAATCGGCAGCGCAACGACAAACATCACCACGCCCTGCAATCCAAAGACTGTCAGCAGACTGATCCACGCAAAGGCCGATCCCCACTTCGCCCGCATCTCCCGATAGCGATAATCTTCGGGTTGACCATGATTACGCCAGAACAAGTAGCCGCTGAGCCGCACGCCCCACAGCGTTGTCAGCACGGGCAACAACCAATAGGCCGAATCGCGATCGGCGATCCAATACGCCGTCCATGCGACCAGCACAAAGCCGATCCCCCAGCCGATATCGACGATGCTGGCATCGCGTTTCCACAGACTCAGCAACCAGATCGCGAGCATCAGACAGGCGATCGCGGCGGCACTGGCGAGCATGACGTTTAACAATGGATTGTGCTCATCGTTCGAACAGATAATGGGAAACGAACCACTCGTTGCCGCCGTTGAAAGCAAACAACTCCTCGCACGCCATAAAGAACATTCGCCAGCGATTCTGCCACATGATCGCGTGGTCCTCGCCGTAGGTCTGTTTCAGAATCGGTAATAGCGACTCGCTGCAGCGGTCGTGATTCTCCAGCCACGCCCGACTTGTCTTCGCATAATGCATGCCGCTCCATCGCGATTTGGAGGCCAAGGTCAATCGCGAGCCGACGCTCTCCAGCAGGTTCTCGCAGGGCATCATTCCGCCGGTGAAGAAGTAGCGTCCCATCCAATTCTGCTCGCCGTCGGAACGGAACAGATACGGGGTTCGCTTGTGACAAAAGATGTGCACAAACAGCTTCCCGTCGGGGACCAGCCAGTCGTGGATCCGGTCCATCAACTTGCGGTGGTTCCGCATGTGTTCGAACATTTCGACCGAGACGACGCGGTCGAAACTATCGCCCGGTTGGAAGTGATTGATGTCGACGGTAAGCACTTCCAAATTCGTGAGCCCCGCTTCGCGAGCTCGAGCGGTGATGAACTCCCGCTGCGAATGGGAATTCGAAACCGCAGTGACCTGGCTGTTCGGATAATGTTCCGCCATCCACAACGACAGCGATCCCCATCCGCACCCAAGCTCCAAGATGCTCATGCCATCTTCCAACTGCGCGTTCTCACTCGTTTCGCGCAACGCCTGCTCCTCCGCCTGCTGCAGTGAAAGAATGCCTTCGGTCCAGCGGCAGCAACTGTACTTCAAACGCGGCCCCAACACCTGCCGAAAGAACGCCGCCGGGACTTCGTAATGCTGATCGTTTGCCTTCTCCGGCACGACGGCGATCGGTTGCGGACGCGTCGCTCGCAGAAAGGCTTCACAGTCGCTGTCGTCGGCGAGTTCATGAAGGTCGCGCAGCCGCGAACGCAGCAACCGCCGGATGCCAGCCCGCAGCAGCGGATCGGGCAACCAACCGGCTTCCGCCTTCCGCGTCACGAATCCGAAGAACGACTGCAGGGTGCTCTCGTCGGTCGCCGGATCTATCGCTTCGGTTTGTCCCACACAACTTGAACAACTCGAACCGCCTGTTCGCTGAACGCCGCTTCGCAATAACACAAATAGTACTCCCACATCCGAATAAAACGATCATCGAAGCCAAGTCGCCGCACATCATCTAACCGCCGCATGAACCGCTGTCGCCAAGCATGCAGCGTGCGAGCGTAATGCGGCGAGAGATCCTCGACCGTATGCAGCCGCAGATCGGTCGTCTGGCCAACCGCCTGTTGCATCGCAGCGACCGACGGCAGGAAGCCGCCCGGAAAGATGTACTTCTGAATAAAATCGACGCCCTGGCGATAGGCGTCGTATCGCGATTCGGGCATCACGATCCCCTGCAGCACAAACCGACCGCCGGGCTTCAACAGACTGCCGCATCGCTCGAAATAGGTCTTCAGAAATCGCTCGCCCACCGCTTCGATCATCTCGATCGAAACCAGTTTGTCGTAGCGGCCGACGAGATCGCGGTAGTCGCTGTCGAGCAGTTCGACGCGATCGGCGATCCCGGCCGCTTCAAATCGCTGGCCAGCTTTTTGGTACTGAGCCGACGAGATCGTTGTCGTCGTTAATCGAACGTCATAGTTCTGGGCCGCATGCAACGCAAAACCGCCCCATCCGGTCCCGATCTCCAGCACATGATCCCGCGGCTGCAGATCCAATTTCTCGCAGATCCGCTGCAGCTTCGCCTCGGACGCCTCACGCAGCGAAAACGAATCCTCAGCGAAGTAGGCCGACGAATACATCCCTGTCGAATCGAGGAACAAGTCGAAGAATTCGTTGCTCAGATCGTAATGCGCCGCGATGTTTCGGCGACTGCCTCGCAAAGTGTTGCTTGCCAATTGATGCGAATACCGGGCAGCGTGACGCGTCAGCTTGGCGATCCACGACGTATCGCCAGACGCCTGGCGGTCGTTGCGATACAGGATCCGCAGCAACGTCGTCAGGTCATCGGTCTGCCAGTGATTGCGAAGGTAAGATTCGGCGAACCCCAGCGATCCGCCGGTTGCCAATTGAGAATAGAAGTCGGGCTCGAGGACATTCAGACTGGCCTGCAAACCATCCTCCGCCGTCGTCCCGAGCACACGCTGTTGGTGGCTGTCGGAAAAACGGACGACGCCTCCGTCGGCGGTCGAAAGCCAGTCGAGCATCTTGCCGCGAGCCGAGCGTTGCAGCCAGGAGAGCGAAGGGGCCGCGGGATGTGGAATCGTGGTTGCTGTTGTGCTCATGAAGATGCCTCGCGATGGCGGCCTGGATGCGGAACAAACGGAACTTTTTTCCACCACAGTCGCAACGCCTGCCAATAGATCGCGGCGACCACTTGGCAGGTCATCAACGGAAAACGGACGACGGCCCAGACCAACCGGCGGTAGGAAAACGGTTGGCGTTTCAGTTGCAGTGTCGCATCAAAAACTTGCGTCGCTTCGTCGAAGTTTTCGATCTGCACCGACAACTGCTGGGCCGGCGTGGAGATTCGCCAGCGATACATCATCTGCATCGGCATGAACGGCGAGACGTGGAACACTTTGCGGCATTGATGGCGATGGATTCGTGAATCCCCATCGCACGGAATCACATAACAATGACGCTCGCCCCACGGCGTGTTGGTGACTTCGGCAACGATCGCTTGCAACCGTCGACCGTCGGCGTGGTAGCAGAAGTAGAACGAGGCGGGATTAAACGACAGCCCGAAGAATCGCAGATGGGTCAGCAGACGAATCGGCCCGGTGATCGTCAGTCCAATCTGATCTTGAACCAAATCGCGGATGCAATCGGCCAGTGGACGCTCGGGATCGCCCATGTAGTCGCTGCGGCGAAAACGGAGCAGACTGAATCGTGAAGTGCTGCAGAACAATGGGAAGCGAAACAGCGAATTAACTTCGTCCAGATCGATCATCGCCAGGAACAACGAATAACAGAACTGGTGTCCGACGGGGACGAAGCGGCGGTGCCGGATCGTACCGAAATACAGACAGCTCGATCGGGCTGGCGGCGACAAGTCGCTCGTCACCTCCGCGGCCGATTCAACTTCGAGTTCACTCATCAGCGGGGCGTCGCTTGGAATGGCAGCCGATGCGTTCACGATGACTTTCCTCCACTGGCCACCGCCGCGGCCGCTGGTTGCGATCGCAACGAGGCGCCTGGCTTTTCAGCCGCCGGTTGTTCCGGAAGACGATGTTTGGTTTGCAGCGACCAATCGGGGATGCCAAACTCTCGGCAGACCGCCAAACCGCTGACCACTCCGTCCTCGTGAAACCCGTTTCGCCAATAGGCTCCGCAAAACGAGGTCCTACGGCGGCGAATGACTTCGCGGTGCCGCTTCTGAACCGCCGCGCGTTGAACCGTAAACAACGGGTGCGAATACTTGAACCGAGCGATCACCTTCTCCTCTGCGATTCGCTGATCTTCGTTTAACGTGACACAAAACGTCTGCGGCGAATCGATCTGCTGCAACATATTCATGTTGTAGGTCAGCGTCGGCCGGTCGACTTGTGTTTTGGGAAGGTGGTAATTCCAACTGGCCCAAGCGCGGCGACGTTTGGGCAGCACGCGTTCATCGGTATGTAGAACTGCCGAGTTGTCGCTGTACGGAAACGCTGACAATAACTCCGTCTCCAGCGGATCGGCATCAGCCAGCAACCGCAACGCTTGATCGCTGTGGCAAGCGAAAACGATCTCGTCGAAGATCTCCTCGCCCCCGCGAAAGCTTACTCGCACACCATCGGCTTGGCGGCTGACCGATTCGACGGGGCAAGCCATGCGAATGTTGTGGCGGAACGGTTCGACTAACCTCTCGACATATCGCATCGATCCGCCGCGGATCACCTGCCACGTCGGCCGGTCTCGCAAACTCAACAGACCGTGATTGACGTAAAACTCGAGAATGAAACGGATCGGAAAGTTGGCGAAGTCGGCGCAGGGACAGGACCAAATCGCCGCTCCCATCGGCAACAGATACTGCTGTGCAAATTCATTCGAGTAGCGATGCTGGGCGAGGAACTGGCCGACCGTCTCGTTTTCGGTGACCGTTTCGAGATGCTGAGGCCCTTCGCGATTGAACCGCAAAATGTCGCGAAGCATCCGCAAGAAGGAGGGCCGCAGCAGATTTCGCCGCTGGGCGAAGACGCCGTTGAGCGAGGTGCCGTTGTATTCCAGACCAGTCCGCTCGCAACAGACACTAAAACTCATCGACGTCGGATCGGTCGGGACGTCCAGATCGCGAAGGATACGTGTGAAGTTGGGGTAGGTGCGGTCGTTGCAGACGATGAACCCGGTGTCGATTTGGTGGCGTTGTCGGCCGGTTTCCGCCGTTCCGACCTCGACCTCTTGCGTGTTGACGTGTCCGCCCAAACGCCAATCGGCTTCGAAAACGACGACGTCGTGGATCGCGGAGAGCATTCGCGCTGCAACAAGTCCCGAGACTCCCGATCCGACGATGGCGATTCGCACACTCAACTCCGCTGAAATTTGCTGGCGTCACGCGATGATGCCGACACCCACTTCTTTGTAGAGCTAACTGCCGGATTGACCAATGAAATTCTTGGTCCCGCCGAGAATCACTTTAGTTTTGTGGTCAATTCAACGCGTGCCGCTATAAAGGATGCGGGGTCGAGAGTCGGCCGGCTCCCCCACTCCGTCAATCCACTTACTGGAAATCGACTTGGGCCGTTCAGAAATCGCTTACATTCCGAACGAAGACTTTGACACGGCGTCCGAACAAGACTTCGCCGAGATCGATGGGCAGTTGTATGCTGACGAAGAGGAGTCCGGACGCAGTCGCCGCGATGCCGAAGCGTTCTTGATGGCGATCGAAGCGTCGCGATTGTTGACGGTCGAAGGCGAACGTTTTTTATTCAAGCGGTTGAACTTCCTGCGGTTCCGAGCCAACGCCTTGCAAGCGTCGCTGGGGCGTGGGCGAGCCGCTAGGCGGAGTCAGCAGGAGATCGATCGGCTGCTATCCGAAGCGAACCAGACACGCGATCAGATCGCTTGTGCGAATCTGCGGTTAGCCGCTTCGATCGTTCGCAAATATTCGAACTCGCAAGACGATTTCGACGAGTTCCTGGCCGAAGCGAATGCGATTTTGCTGAACGCTGTCGACAAGTTTGATTACTCACGAGGTTATCGTTTCAGCACGTACGCGACTCACGCGATCCAACGACATATTTACAGGTTGCTGCAGAAGACGCGGAAGGCTCGCGACCGCCAAACGGCCGACGGCAACGACCAGATCCTGCAGATCGAAGCCTCACCCTATGTCGGCGAAGCGGCTTGCGAAGACGCAGCCAAAGCGATGAAGAAGCTGATCGCTAGTTTTGATCGCGTGCTGGACGATCGCGAACAGGAAATCGTCCGCCGCCGGTTTGGGCTGAATGCATCGGGCAAAGGGGCGTCGATGCGAGCCATCGGCGACGATTTAGGGATCAGTAAAGAACGCGTCCGACAGCTCCTGAACAGTAGTATCGAAAAGCTGGCCAAAATCGCTGAGCCGCTGGAATCCATTCTTCAACAAGACCGTCCATGACATACGCAGACGTTCCTATCGATCGGGATTCCATCAATCCCGCCTACAAACCACGAGGTTGGATGCGGTACGCGCTGCGCGGTGCGGCCGTCTACCATCTCGCCTGGGGTGCGTTGGCGATCATGATGCCCGCGACGATGCTCGGCTGGCTGGGTGCCGACGGCGACGGATTAGCCCTCACCCTCTGGCAATACATCGGCTTGCTTGTCGGGCTGTTTGGAATCGGGTGCGGGATCGCATCGCGAAACCCGACCGGGCACTGGCTGCTGCTGACGATCGGGTTGATGGGAAAGATCTTCACAGCCACAGGATTCGCGCTGGCGTTTTCAACTGGTGCGGTCCCTATGGCGATCGGTTGGACTGTGCTCACCAACGATCTGATATGGATGGTTCCATTGGCGTTGATTCTTTGGGAATCGGCGCACACCGCCCATGCCGTCGATTCGGCTCACAGCGAACCGGAAGCCGACGATCCGATGAACGATCTGCGGACCAACACCGGCAAAAGCTTAAACGAACTGGCCAACGCCAACCCGCAAATGATCGTCTTCCTGCGTCATGCCGGCTGTACGTTTTGCCGTCAGACGCTGGCCGACATCTCGCTGCAACGGGCGTTGATCGAGGAGACCGGATGCCGGTTGTTGTTCGTCCACCTTGGCCCCGAAGACGCTCAAGCGACCGAAGTCTTTCGCCGCTACGACGTCGACGATGTTCCCCGAATCTCCGACCCGAAGTGTCGGTTGTACCGGCAGTTTGGACTGGAGCTCGGTGGCTTTTCGCAGCTGTTTGGCCTGCGAGTCTGGCTGCGTGGCTTGATCTACGGATTTGTCAACGGACATGGGATCGGCGCGATCCAAGGCAACAGCTTTCAGATGCCGGGAGTCTATCTGTACCACTGCGGCATGATCCTTGACGGCATCCGCCACGAACTCGCGTCGGATCGCACCAACTACGTCGACTTCGCCCGCCAGATCGAACAATCGCCCCCCGCAGTCTCCGCATAGAGGCGAAGCAGGTGGGCGGTTTCTCAAGCGATTCACGGAAAAGATTTGCATTGCGTCCTTCCGGCATCCGGGGATGCATCGATGACACGACGGTATCAAATCAACGAATAGTCGCTTGCCTGCGCAGGTCCAACGCACGACAATTGTTAACAGAGGCTTTTCACTGCGATCCCGATCGCCCCGCACAGCGCACACCTGAATCCCCATTCGAAGGAATTTGCATGCTGACTCCCAACTTCAATGCAGTAATTCGCCGTGATGGCCAATGGTGGATCGGCTGGATCGAGGAGATTCCAGGCGTCAATTCACAAGGTGCAACTCGCGATGAGCTGATAGCGAACCTACGCGATGCGCTTGTGGAGGCGATCGAACTGAATCGCGAAGACGCTCGAAGAGCTGCGGGCGAAGCATATGAAGAGGTGGCGATTCAACCGTGAAATGCCTGCTCTTAACAGTGAACGAGATCAAATCGACCGCCCCAATAGTTTGCTCAACTCATTGAAAACGGCTTCGCAACCGGCATCGCCGATGTGCCCCATCTTCTCGCGGATACGGCCTCGGTCGATCGCTCGCAATTGAAACACCAACGCAACGGAAGCCTTGCCCAACCCGCTTTCTGACGATGCGGCAATCGTCGTGGTTCCTGCGAACCGCAACGCTCGAATTGCCGTGCTCAGCGGCACCACCAGCGCTGTAGGTAGACCTCCTGCATATCGATCTTCCTGCATGATGATGGCGGGGCGACGGCCATGTTGTTCCCGACCATTGGCCCGCGGAAAATCGACCCAATGAATGTCGCCGACATTCATTGCTCCTCTGCCTCCCATTTTTCGATCATCGCCCACGCTTCATCGCTAGCTTGATCCCATGCCTGCATCTCGGCACGCAGTTCGGCCGGAATCGATTCCGGCTCGACCACGATCTCGACATGCGTCCCTTCAGCCAACTGCTGGGTTGCTTGCGGAACAATCACGCCATCTTTCACGATCCCAGGAATGCTCGCTCGACTATCTGTGGACATCTTTTCACTCCGATCAGCTCTCTGTTCCGTCTCCGCCGACCAAACTTGAATTACTCAAGCCTGATGATTCCCTACCGGAACCTTTTAACCTAGCATAACTGGACGTCTGCCCTTAAGTCCACAAAGAAATCAGGACTGCGGACGTTGATCGAGATCGGCAAACACTTCGTCGCCGTTTATGCCCAACCCCGCATCCAGTTCAGCAATCCCCTTCTGGATGTCAGATCGCAACTGTTGCCGGCCCATCAACAATCGCACGCCGTCGACAACGGCCTCATTTGCCGAATCGTATTCGCCGGAGGCGACGAGCCCCTCAACAAACTGCATTGCTTCGCGTGGTAGTTCGATGTTCATTCCAAACCTCTGCTGTTGAGACCAGGAGACTGAATGTGGTTTCTCACTAGGTCTCTTTGATTCTACGCCACCGAGATTCGATTTGACAGAATCCGCTTGGTATTACCCATACCTCAAGCCTATTTGTCGACGCGGCCTGGCGGGCGGGCACCGGTGGCAGGGCGTTTGGTCAGCTTGTCCCCCAGGTCGTTGCGAGCGGCTTCGGCGTGCTTCTGCAACATCGCCACGACTTCGGGATGTTGGTCGATCACATTCGTCGTTTCGTTGACGTCGTTGTCGAGGTCAAACAATTCGAGCCCGATCGTTGTGTGCTGATAGTTCGTCGGCAAACCATCGGTTCCTCCCGGCTTGCCAGCAAGCGTTCGGTAGCGATGCGGGAAGTGCAGCTTCCAGCGATCGTTGCGAACCGCATGCAGCTCGCCACCGCTGTAGTAACAGTAAAACGCTTCGTGAGGAGATTCGGCTTCCCCCTCTTTGTCGAACATCAGCGGACCGATGTCCTTACCGTCGATCTTGTGTTTGGGTAACTCAGCACCAATCAAATTTGCGACCGTCGGCAGGATGTCGATCGTCGACGCCAATTGATCACACGTCGTCCCAGCGGGAATTTTTCCTGGCCACTTCATCACCGTCGGCACGCGGTAGCCTCCCTCGAACATCGTTCCCTTCCCTTCGCGGAGGCTCGTCACGCCGGCGTGATCGCCGTACGACAACCAGGGTCCGTTATCGGAGGTGAAGATCACGAGAGTATCGTCCTCGATGCCGTTCTTCTTCAGCGCCGCGTTGATCTGACCAACCGACCAATCGACTTCCATCACGACATCGCCGAACAGCCCACGCTTGCTCTTCCCTTTGAACTTTTCCGAGACGTACAGAGGGACGTGAACCATGCTGTGAGGAACATACAAAAAGAAGGGCTTGTCTTTGTTGCGTTCGATAAACGAAACCGCTCGTTCGGTGTACTGAGTCGTCAGTTGCTCCTGATCCTCGCCGCTGACCTGCGGATTGATCGTTTCGTTCCCTTCGATCAACGGCAGGTGTGGCCAGCGTTTCACACGTTGTTCCATCGGCAGATGCAACACGTTGGGATGGTAGGGCCACATGTCGTTGCTGTAGGGCAAACCGAAGTACTCGTCGAAGCCGTGCTGCAGCGGCAGGAAGGGTTTCAAGTGTCCCAGATGCCACTTGCCATAGATCGCTGTCGCGTAGTCTTTCTGTTTACAGAGTTCGGCGATCGTCATCTCATCGGGATTCAGTCCCACCTTGGACGCTGGCCCAAACGCGCCACTGATCCCAAGCCGGCGGTTGTAACATCCGGTCATCAGCGCAGCTCGCGACGCCGAACAGACGGCCGACGAGACGACAAAATCGGTAAACCGACGCCCTTGCTGGGCCATCTCATCGAGGTTCGGCGTCTCAATCCCCTCGGCACCAAACGGGCCGATGTCTTCGTATCCCATGTCGTCGATAAAAATGACGACCACGTTGGGCAAGCGTTCCGCTGCGGCGGCGCGTTGTGATGCCGATCCGCCGACCAACAGACAGATCAACAAACTCAGCGGTGCTGCGATCGCTGGCGTCCATGTTCGGATCGCCCGCGGTCGGCGATGAATTCCCGACGACTGGATTGGAGGGTGGCTAGAGAGCATGGAAATCCCGGGTGGCTGAAGGTCTTGGGGGCGAGGTGGGAACCAAAATCGGCAGCCCCCAGTTTTATTGCTCGCCCGTGCCCGGTCAATTCCCGGCCGTAATTGAGGCGATTGGGTTGCGAGTTGCCACGTTGACAATCATGGTTTAATCTCAACGATCCCTCCCCAACCTGTGTTCAACTCCTGCCGAGGTGCCTTGTGAAGTCGATTGCCGCATTGATTGTTCTGTTGCTGGCTGGCACCGCGGTTGCCGAACAACCGAATTGGAACCAGTTCCGCGGTCCCGATGGCGACGGCAAAACCGGGGCGACAGGGCTGCCGGTCACCTGGAGCGATACCGAAAACGTCGTCTGGAAGACGCCCATTCACGGCAAGGGATGGTCCTCGCCCGTCGTTTGGGACGACCAGATCTGGATGACGACGGCATCCGAAGATGGCAAGCAGATGTCGGCGGTCTGCGTCGATTTCAACAGTGGCAAAGTCGTGCACGATGTGCCGCTGTTCGAAAATGCCGAACCGCGATACTGCCATCCGCAAAACAGCTACGCCTCGCCAACCCCGGTCGTCGAAGCGGGCCGGTTGTACGTTCACTTTGGCAGCTACGGAACCGCGTGTGTCGACACGACCAAAGGTGCCAAGATCTGGGAGCGACGCGATCTGATCTGCAACCACTGGCGTGCCCCCGGATCGTCGCCGATCGTGCATGGCAACCTATTGATCGTCGCCTACGACGGATACGACAACCAATTTGTGATCGCGTTCGATAAACAGACCGGCGAGACGGCGTGGCGGGTCGACCGAAACATCGAATACGGAACCGACAACGGCGATCACAAGAAGGCGTACAGCACGGCAAAGATCATCCAACACGAAGGTCGATCGGAAATGATCAGCCCCGGCGCTGTCGCCACGATCGCGTACGATCCCGAAACCGGCAAAGAGCTGTGGAAGGTTTATCACGGCGGAATGAACGCGGCCCCACGTCCGCTGTTCGCCAACGGTTTGGTCTACATCACCGGCGGCGCACACGATCTGGGTTTGATCGCCGTCCGCCCCGGCGGCACCGGCGACGTCACCGACTCCCACATCGTCTGGGGCAAGGGGCGTGGAATGCCCAAACGCGGATCGCAGATCATCGTCGACGACCTGATGTTTGCGATCACCGACGACGGGATCGCGATCTGCTTGGACGCCAAGACGGGCGACCAAATCTGGAAACATCGCATAGGCGGCGACTTCTGGGCCTCGCCGCTGTACGCCGAAGGTCGCATCTACGGCTTCAACAAAGATGGCGACTGCCCCGTGTTCGAAGCGAGCGAAAAATTCAAACTGCTGGCCAACAACAAGCTGCCCGAGACGATCTGCGCATCGCCCGCGGTGATCGGCAACAGCTTGATCATCCGCACGCAGTCGCACCTGTACCGGATCGAAAAATAGCGGCGGCGCGGCGGTTACTTCAACAGTCGCAGCGTGAAGGGATAGCGATACATCTCTCCCTCGTTCGCAGCCAAGGCGGCTCGGATTGCGAAGTAGACGTGGAAGACGACCAGCCCCAGGCCCAACGGAGCTGTCAAAAAGATCCCAAAACCAAAGGTCAGAAAGGTGGCGGCGACCAGCGCGATCCCATACAGCATCACCGAGATGTTGAAGTTCAACGCCTCCTTGCCATGCGCGTCGACAAACGGCATCTCATCCTTCTTCAGGATCCACACGACCAACGGCCCAAAGATGCTGCCCAGACCATTGGCCAGGTAGCCCAACAGGCCACATAAATGACATGCCATGGCGATAGTATTTGCATTCATGCTGCGATTCCTCCGTCTGATTCCGTCACCCAAACACCCGACAATCCCGCCGCACAGTGTGGTTCTTATAATGACAATTCGCCACGGCAGCGGCAATCTTGGATGATCGCAGGAATCGGGGGGCTCGCCAACTACCAATAGCTTCCGCGGCCGCGAGCCAGATAAATCAGCGATTGACGGACACACGACCGGTGTTAGAATCGACCGCGACATGGGTGCCGAGCGTCGACTTGTGGTCCGCTCGGAGAATAGGGAAAACGGTGCAAATCCGTTGCGGTCCCGCCGCTGTAACCGGGGACGAGGCTTAACTCACTGCCACTGTGACCGATGCGATCATGAAGATCGCGGTTGCGGGAAGGCATAAGCCGAGGCTGAACCGGGAGCCAGAAGACCTGCCCAGCTGTCATCGCACAATAGCGTCGTACCCTCGGGGAACAGGGAGCGGACGTGATTTTTCAGACCGCTCGCGCTGCAACGGCACTGGCCGGCAATCGTGCGAGCGACGAAAGATCTCGATCTTCGCTCATGCTCTGTGCCGGTAGGAACTGCGAACCGTAGAGCCACCGTGGCAGTCGGCTCGAAAGATCTTTCCATCCATGAAAATGAACAACACGCGCCGCGCCGGCTTCACGCTGGTCGAACTGCTGGTCGTGATCGCAATCATCGGCATCTTAGTTGGATTGCTGTTACCCGCCGTGCAACAAGCCCGTGAAGCAGCTCGCCGCATGCAGTGCAAGAACCGGCTGAAACAGATCGCATTGGCGCTGCATAATTATGCCGACACCTACCGCGAGACGATGATTCCGTACGTCGTCGAAGATCAAGCGCGGATCAATTACTTGGCGACCTACTCGGGAGCTCAGGGCAAGGCACAGTTCTGGTTCGGAACCGTCGACTACGACCAACCCGATCCGAACCAACAACTCGATTACACCCAAGGCCCTTTGGCCCCGTTCATCGAGACAAGTTACACATCGTTCCAATGCCCCGACTTTGGCCCCGGCCAGATGGACACTGTGAAATACGGTTTCCCCGCGTCGGGCTTTGGATTCAACGGCTACAACCTCTCGCGGTCCTCGGGGGTCGATTGGTTGCCGCCAACTTACGCCGCGGTCCCCAATCCCGAACCGATGGTCCGCCGTTTTGCCGAGGTCCGTTCGATGAGTGCAACAGTCGCTTTTGCCGACAGCGCCCAAGTCAAACTTGTCTCCTTCTCGCCGCCAGCTTACAGCTTTGAAGAGAACTGGTTGTTGGACCCTCCCAGCCACAACTTCCCCAACGTTCACTTCCGCCATCACGGCGCAGCGAACGTTGCCTTCCTGGACGGACACGTCGAATCGCGGCAGCGACATTTCAAGATCGATGTCCCTGGCACCAACTACATGTCATCCGAACAAGCTGCACTGATCGACGAGAAAAAGCTGGGCTATGTCAGCGACGGACACTTGGACGATCCTGCGTTGCAAGACGAACTGTACGATCGCGAGTAGGCACACGTCAGCCCGCTGAGTTCCTATTCGCCCCCAACGCCTTCCCCGGAAGTTCGATCGATGTCCGCCAAAGTAAAAATCCGCCAAGCTGCCGCTTGCCTGTTGCTCCTGACCGTAAACGGCTGCGGCGAGACCGCACCGCCGGTCGCCGAGGTCACTCAATCGGTCTACGTCGACATCGACACGATGCAAGCGGTTGTCGCCGACACCGCCACGCAGACTCCCGCCATCCACCCGGTCACTGGCAAACGGACGCTGCAACCGGCACTCTATTGCCCAAAGTGCGAGCGATGGCACGCGATCCCATCGGTCGAACAGATCAACCGAAAACCAGGCGCCACCCGCTGCCCCAAGACCGGCGCCGAAATGACCGCCGACGGTCCCTGGCCTGAATAGCGTTCGGCGGCCAATGGACCGCGAAGCGGCCCCAGAAGGTAGCCGGTGGTTTGAGCGCAGCGAATACCACCGGTAACCGATTCGCGAAATCGAACGCCGTCCCCGAACGGGGGCTCACATCGATCTGCGCTCCCTTCGGGAGCGGCTGCGCGTGTGCGGGCGTCGTGTTCCGGAGGTACGCCGCGGCGCGGCGACCTCCGGCTACCATCTGCGATCCCTGCGGGACTCGGTGTATATATCACAACCGTAACGTGCTCGCACCCAATGCAGGTGCCGGGCCGAAGGCCAGGCGATTTGCCTAGCCCAGGCCAGCGGCCTGGGAACACATCGCGCCCAGGTACAGCGAGGGCCAACGGTCCGGCGATTTGTTCGCCGATCGATCCGAACTGAGCAAATTGCCGGGCCGTTGGCCCTACCGATCGGATGCTGCGATCGCCATTCCCAGGCCGTTGGCCTGGGCTAGGCAAATTGCTGGAGCTTCGCCCCGCCAAACCCAACCAGGCTCCAAACGTTCCGACGGCCATTGCACCGGAGTTCTAAAACCGCGATTGGCGGCTGGCGAGGTATTCCGTGAGGGCTTTGTCGAAGGGCATGCTGGTGTCCAGCGGCACGTAATCGACTCGCAACTTGCTGCACCGCTCGCGATAGCCTTCGCGAAACTCTTCGATCGCTTCCAGGTAATCCTGGCGGATCTCGGTCGCGTCGACAGGCATCTTCTGTCCCGTTTCGGGATCCTCGAATTCGACAGGCCCATCGTACGGGAAATGGACTTCGGATTCGTCCAAGATGTGAAACAGGATCACGTCGTGCCCGGCGTGTCGCAATTGCGCAAGGGCTCGATAAACCGGCTCGGGATCGCCCAGCAGATCGGAAAAGATCATCAACAGGCTGCGGTGCGGCAACATCGCCGCGACGCGGTGCAAGCTGTCGCCGAGGTCGGTCTCCCCCTCGGGCTTCAAGCGCGACAACTGGGCTAACAGATCGGTCACCTGGCTGCGACGACTGCGCGCCGGCAGATTCGCTCGCAACTTGTCGCTGAACGTCAGCAGCCCCACCGGATCCTGCTGCATGATCATAAGATAGCAGAGCGAGGCGGCTAGGCAGATCGAATACTCAAACTTCGAAAACTGCTGGCGATGCGTAAACCCCATCGAACGACTGAGGTCCATCATCAGATAGCCGGTCAGATTCGTTTCCGATTCGTATCGTTTGACGTAATACTTGTCGGTCTTGGCGTAGACCAGCCAATCGATCGTCTTGGGGTCGTCCCCTTTGCTGTAGCGGCGATGCTCGCTGAACTCGACCGAAAACCCGTGGTACGGGCTGGCGTGCAAGCCCTGCAAAAAACCGCGAACGACCATCTGAGCGCGTAGATCCAGACGCTTGATCTGGTTCAGAACTTCCGGCTTCAGATAGCTTTCGGCGGACATGAGTTTCGAACCTAACGGTGGATCATTGAGCGAACTTGGGGGCTTCGGGAACGGGGACGTCTTTGATCAGTCGAGCGACCAAGTCGTCGGTCGTTACCCCTTCGGCCTGGGCCTGGAAGTTCGTACTGACGCGGTGCCGCAGGATCGGAACTGCCACGTGCCGCATATCGTCGATGTCGACGCTGAAGCGTCCATCCATCGCGGCGATCGCTTTGCCACCGTTGATCAAAAACTGACCGGCCCGCGGACCAGCCCCCCAGTCGACCATCTCCTTGATGTAATCGGGAGCCGACGGATCGCGAGGCCGCGTGGCGCGGACCAACATCGATGCGTATTTGATCGCATACGGGCTGACCGCCACGCTTTGCACCAACTTCTGCACGTTCAGAATCGCCCGCCCCGACAGGACCTTGTTCGGTACCACGATCTCGCCGCGGGTGGAGTTGGTCAGGATCTGCTCCTCCTCAGCCGCCGACGGATAGTCGACTTTGATGTTGAACATGAAGCGATCCAGTTGAGCTTCGGGCAGCGGATACGTTCCCTCTTGCTCGACAGGGTTCTGCGTGGCGATCGTGAAAAACGGATCGGGCAGACTGTAAGTCGTATTACCGACACTGACCTCGCGTTCCTGCATCGCTTGCAGCAGCGCCGCTTGGGTCTTGGGCGGAGTCCGGTTGATCTCGTCGGCCAACAAGACGTTAGTGAAGATCGGGCCTTCCATAAAGCGGAACTCGCGGCGGCCGTTGGGATCCTCTTCCATCACGTTGGTGCCGGTGATGTCCGACGGCATCAGGTCGGGAGTAAATTGAACCCGCTTGAAATCGACGTCCAAGATCTTCGCCAGCGTGCTGACCATCAGCGTCTTAGCCAGACCGGGGACACCTTCTAACAGACAGTGGCCGCGGGTGAAGATCGCCGCCAGCAATTGCTCGACAACCTCGTTCTGCCCCACGATCACCTTGCTCAATTCTTGCCGCATCGTCTGTTGATGCTGCGCGAATTCTCGCAGCACGTCGCCCAGGTTGCGTGGCTTGTTGGTCGGAGTGTTCATGCGGCGTACCTGCCTGAGGGTTGGGTGGTTCCGTTACTCTTTCGCCAGCGACTTGACGAATTCCACAAAGATCTCGATCTGCTTGGGCGATTCGGTCCGGTCGATCACGCGGTACAAATGCTTGGCGGTGCCCGACTGCTTGCCGTCCAACGGAACTCCGCCAGCCAACAGGTCGCCGATCGTGCCGCCACCGGTCGTCTTCAGCGTCCGCCCGACCTTGCCACCTTGAGTCATCGCCCAAAAAGTAGTCGCGGCGTTGGTGCTGTCGCGATCGGTCGCCACGTCGGATCGAACTGTGTCGCCTTGCAGCGGTCCGTCGCGGAAGTGAAAGATGATCACGCCACCTTCGATTTGATTCACAGTCATATTTATCTGGGCACTTTGCGAACGAGTCTCATGTCGTAGGGGCCGCAAAAGGTTAAAAAGCAGGCCCCGTTTTCGGCGTACTTTTCAAACACCGTCTCTAAAAAGTCGCCTTCTCCCGGCCAAGGGTAGGCGAAGATCAGATCGAAGTCATCCACATACAAACCAATTTCTGGATACACACTATCCTCGGAATGCCCCAGCGAGGGTAGCCCCAGGTCATCGGCCAGTCGCTCGCTGCCGTCGGGCAGAAAGTTTCCGTGCCACAATTCGACCGATGCTTGCAGGTCGGCGATCGTCCGCCGCGCCTCGACGATCAGATCGGCTTCGGCTTCGATCCCGATCACGTCCCAGCCCAGTTCGTCCGCCAGGCAGCTGACGACAGCAAACCCGCAGCCCCATTCGCAGAAGCGATTCCCCGAGACGATCCGCTGACTGCGGATCAGGTCGAGCGACTGGTGGACCAGTTCAAAATCGGAGGCGACAAACTGTTCGATCGGCGCGCGATCCCAACGATCTTGAAAACGCTGGATTCGATCGCTGGCTCGCTGCAGCCAATCGATCGTCGCCTGCGGGGGCTCGCGGTCCAGATCGATCGGCAGGTCGATTTCTATCAGAGGCACAGAGGGTGACTTTCGAAGGTTGCCAGCTTACATATTGGCCAGATAACCGACGGCGTCGGCGATCTCGGCGATTGGATCGGCGGCGCCGCTGCGTTGCACCACGACCCAACCTTGATAGTGATAGTTTTCCATGTAGCCGAGGATGTCGTGAAAATCGGCAAGCCCCTGACCAAGAGGAACTTCGATTCCGCGACCCGCCGCCAGATCCTGAACCCCATCGCGAGCGCAGATCAATCGAACCCGATCGCCCAAAACGCGGAGGGCTTCGCCGGCGGAGAAGCGGTTGATGATCAGGTTGCCAGGATTGAAGGCGACCGGCGTAAACGACTCCTCGTTGGCATCCAACAACCGCAACAGATCCGCTCCATCTTCGGTCCCCGTTTCGGGAGTCAAGAAGGCACCGATGTGCGCGCCATAGCGATTGATATCATCCAAAACGCAGCGGAGATGATCCCAAGCGGCGCTCTCGGGATCGCTGGGAACTTGGCCGATTTGGTTGACGACAACATCGGTCCCCAACCGGAACGCCATCCGCAACGTCTGCTTGGTCGCTTCGACGCGGCGGTCCAGATCGTCGACGACGTCGTAGCCGCGGCGGGTTTGAAAACGGATCGAACTAATCCGCAAATTCAGATCATCCAGCATCTTCCGGAACTGCCGAACACCTGTATCGGTTAGTTCGGCTGGACGCAGCTCGGTTCTGGCGTCGATTTCGACAGCACCGGCTCCCATCTTTGCCGCCATAAGCAAAGCTTTCTTAAAGGGCAGGTTCAGAGATCCAAGTCGGACGGCGATACGAGTTTGAGACACGTTAGTTTCGTTAGACTCCGCGCGGTGAGGACTGACCCGATTTGTGTCAGCCCCAATACTAGAAAGGCGCCACTTTAAGCGGCATCGAGGCCAACAGAAAGTGGATTGAGATTTTGAAACGAAAATCGCTCACCAACGCATCGATCGCAGCCCCCAGAGGCTGCCGGTTCGTTCCGCCAGCGGCGGTGCGATTGCTTGCGATATTCGCCGCCACAATTTTAATCGCCAGCCCCGCCGCTGCGAAGGGAGCCATCTCGACAGCCAAAACGGTCACTCAGTGGTCGTTCAATCAAAGCGACGACATCAATTACGACAACTGGCCCGACAATTGGCGACGCCGACAGGGCCCCCAGTACCCCGCCTACCTGTCGATCGAGATCGTTCCCAAGTCGACCGAACTGATGGAAGCGGCGATCCGCGCAGACCATCAGTTTGGCCCCTACCGAAAGCTCGCCGAGCGGATGGGGATGCCCCGAGATTGGTTGTTCGCCGAACGGCTGGTCGACCGCTACCTAAGGGTTCAATTGAACGGCGGTGCGGCAGTCGTGCAAAGTCCGCCAGTTAAAGTCGAATCGATTTACAGCTACCGTTTCGTCGGTTCAATCTCCACCAAAGGGTTGAAGCACGATTCGGCTTGGATCGAATTCCTGTTCATCGATGCGGAAGGCAAGGTCGTAGGGGCGCACTCGACGCCCAAGTTCAGCGGCGATACCGACTGGACTCAAGTCGCTTTGCCAGCAGTCCCGCCCCCCCACGATGCAGCCAACATCATCGCGCGGCTGAACGTCCAACCGGGGCGTGAAGCAGACATCTATGGCGAAGCCGGCTTCGACAACATCCGCATCGAAAGCTTGCCACAACTGCAAGTCACCACCGACCAACCGCGCGGACTCTACGCCGTCGGGCAACCCGCCATGGCCTCGTGCCACGTCTCGGGATTAGCCGAACCTGTGACGCGACTGCGTTTCCGATTGCAGGGCCCGATGGGCGAACGGATCGCCGAACACGAGGCCGCGTTGGAAAACGACGCGACCGCGCGACGACTGCATGGACCACAGCCTCAGTCCAATGCAAGCGGCCCTTCGCAACAATCGCTGACAACCTCCTGGCAACTCCCATCGCTAGGACCCGGGTTTTATCGCGTGCATGTCGACCTGTTCGCCAACGAGACGCAAACGCACACAGCCACCGCGACGCTAGCGGTCCTGGAAAAACTGTCCGGACAAAGCGGTCCTTTCGGATGGACGCTCGGTTCGGGGCACGATCCGATCTCGCGGCGCGAACTGCCGCAATGGCTGCAGCAATGCGGCGTCGGTTGGGTGAAATATCCCTGCTGGCTGGATCAGTCCGACACGCAAGGCGCCGACGACCTGGCTTGGATGATGGAGCGACTGCAGGAACGAGGGATCAACAGCGTTGGGATGTTGGACCAACCGCCTCACGAGACGCGGACTCACAACGATCCGCGAGCCAGGAAGCCGCTGGCGCCGCTTCTGCGCAACCCGACCGACTGGCAACCACAACTCGAGGCTCTACTGACACGCCTTTCGATGCGGACGACGTGGTGGCAGATCGGTGGCGAGGGAGATCACAGCTTCTTGCGGCACCCCAATCTCGCCGACACGATCGACGAGATTCGTCGCGAACTGCAAGGTTTCGGGCAACCGATTCGCGTCGCCCTGCCGTGGCCATGGCTGGATCCGCTTCCCACCGACTACACCGGCGGATGGAAAGCTGTCTGCATGACCGAACCCGAACCGTACACGACTGCCGAATTGGACGCGAACCTCGACGCGATGCCATCCGATGGACTGGAGAAGTGGATCACGTTGGACCCGCTGAATGTGGACCGCTACCTCCTGGAGGATCGGATCCGCGACCTCGTCGGCCGGATGTTGACGGTCCGTCGCCACAACGTGCCGATCGCTTTCGTCTCCAATCCGTTCAATTCGGAACTGGGGATCCTGAATCCCGATGCAACTCCCGGCGAGATGCTGCTTCCCTGGCGAACCACCGCGACGTTGATCGGCGGGCTGCAATACGAGGGTGCGTTGCAAATGCCCAACCGCAGCCAAAACGTCGTGATGTCCGATGGGCAGCGGGCGGTGATGGTCGTTTGGAACACCGAACCGACCGAAGAGCGGATCTATCTAGGGGATAACGTTCAACAGATCGATGTCTGGGGGCGTGGGGAAGAAGTGCCGACCGATGCCGAGGGCCGCCAGATCATTCAGGTAGGAACGCTCCCGACATTTTTAATCGCGATCAATCCGGCGATCGCCGAGTTCCGACTGGCTGCCGATCTGCACCCAACGCGGCTGGAGAGCCTGCCTGGGCGACGACAAACCTTGCACATGCGGCTGAAAAACACGTTCGAATCGACGATCACAGGCCGCTTTACTCTGCAGCCCCCAATCACTTGGGAGACGCAACAACAACCGACGACGGTGAACCTGGGCGAGAGCGCGACCGCTGATGCCACCGTCGACGTGGCGCTCCGCAGCAATGCGGCGATCGGCCGCGAGCGGGTTCGCTTCGATTTCCTTGTCGACGCCGAAAAACGCCACCGCTTCAGCATCTGGCGCGACCTGGACGTCGGCCCCGAAGATATCCAAATCGATCCAAGCATCCGCTTTGATCCCTCCGGTTCGTTGATCGTGACAGTCAATTTGATCAATCTGTCCGATCGCCAGCAGGACTACAATTGTTATATGTTGACTCAGTCGCAGACGCGGCGACACCAGCGAAATCAATTGTCGGTCGGCCCCCAACAACAGGTCGCCAAAGACTTTGTCTGGGCTAACGGCAAGGAACTGCTGGGGACCACGATGACCCTGCAAGCTCAAGATCGCAACAGCAAGCGGGTGCTGATCTACCCGATCCCTATCGAACACTAAGCCCCGTGGCTGGCAGCGGTCGGTCGAGCCGGTATGCTGAGATGTCCGCGTCGCGCGGTTCGCTGCGACCAACCGCCAGCCTGCGACCGACAGCCCATTTCCCAAGCCCCAGTATTCTAGAACTCATCCATGATGTCTCGCCGCTTCAAGCTGGGAACCTTTTTCGGAATCGCGCTGTTCATCCATTGGAGTTTCTTCCTGATGCCCGCGCTGGTGGCGTACAGCGAATGGAGCAACGGGGGCCGCTGGATCGATGTGCTGTTGACCCTTGGGTTTGTCGTGCTGCTGTTCGCCTGTGTGATCCTTCACGAATACGGACACGTGCTGGCCGCGCGAGCCTTCGGAGTTGGCACCCGCGACATCACGATGCTGCCGATCGGCGGCGTCGCCCGGCTGGAACGAATGCCCGAAGAACCGTGGCAGGAATTGATCGTGGCCGTCGCCGGACCGGCGGTCAACGTCTTGATCGCGGCGACGCTGGGGATCGGGATCGTCGCCTTTTATGGTTTTAATCTCGATGCCGATGGCGAAAGCAACATGTTCGCCCATCGATTGTTTGCGGTGAACATCGCCCTGATCGTCTTTAATATGATCCCCGCCTTTCCGATGGATGGCGGCCGGGTCTTCCGATCGGTTGCGTCGATGTTCACCAACCACCGCCGCGCCACCTGGCTCGCGATGCGACTGGGACAAGTGATTGCGATCGCGCTGTTTGCATTGGGGATCTCCAACCTCTCGAACCTGCCGTTCCTCCCCTTCATCGCCGCCTTTATCTTTTGGGTCGGGATGATGGAATATCGCCAAGTCGATATCGCATCGCAAGTCAAAGACCTCCGCGTCCGCGATGCGATGCTGCGACAGTTCTGCGTTGCGCCGATCGACAGCTCGATCGCTGATTTCGCCGAGCGTGCGGCCGACCAACTGCAGCGAACCTTTCCGGTCGTCGAACATGGTCTCTATCGTGGCGTGCTGCAACTGGAACAAATTGCCACCGCGATGCAGACCGCCAACGGGCAACAGCAAACCGTGGGTGAGATCGCGCGTTGGGATTCGATCACCGTCGATGAAGATGCTCCGCTAGAAGAGGTTTTGGTCGGCATGCCTCGCGACGCGACGCAGATCCCGGTCCTCGATACGACAAACAAAGTCGTCGGACTGCTGGACACCGACAGCTGCCTGCGACGAGTCGCGTTGCGTTCCGGGCGGTCCCACAATCCGGCAGCCCCCGCCAGTATCGACTATTATTCACCTCCTGGAGACGAACGTTAGCCCACCCACCTCGCGAGCCCACCCATGAGCCAACGCCCCGCCGCGCTTCTAATTCTGCTGTCGATGCTCGGCCACGCCGCAGCCGACGACGCGATCAAAACCCGCCCGCTGAAACCGACTCCACAAAATTCCAGCGACGCCGCAGCCGATGGCGAATGGTCCAACGACGGGCCGCCGCGACTGCTTTCTCTCCCCGCAGATCCCGCCGCTGCGATGGCTGCCGGGATCGATCGATTCCTGTTGAAAAAGCTTACCGACGCCGATAACGCCCGGCAGCAATACTGGCAAGATGCCGATGCAGTCGCCGAAAACGTTCGCTTTCTGAGCCGACAACTGGGGCTGGAACCAGAGCGTTATCCAGCCGATCTGCAATGGGAATCGCCGCCGCTGCGAACCAGCGACCGCTTCGAAGTCCATGCCGTCCGCTGGCCCGTCCTCTCCCATCCGGCGCCTCCAAGCGTCACCGAACCGGGCACGCCCGCCGGCTTGCAATTGCAGCCATCGCTGTGGGGCGAGGGCCTGCTGTGGCTGCCTCGCAAAGCCAACGGATCGTCCGTCGTGATGCTCTCCCACGACGGCGAACCGTCGCTCTGGTCCGATCCGATTGCCGACGACCAACGCGATCGATGCGAAGCGCTCGCCGCCCAAGGCTTCACCGTTTTAGAAGTCGCCACGA
Organism: Rosistilla oblonga; assembly: GCF_007751715.1. Classification (NCBI taxonomy): domain Bacteria; kingdom Pseudomonadati; phylum Planctomycetota; class Planctomycetia; order Pirellulales; family Pirellulaceae; genus Rosistilla; species Rosistilla oblonga. Next base: position 6,896,163 of record NZ_CP036292.1, read on the forward strand.
CCGGGCACGACCGGATCCAACATGGCGGCGCCAAATTGCCGCGTCGCGAATACCTCAACCGTGCCGCCTTTGAACTCGGCCGGACTCTGGTCGGCTACGAAATTCAAACCGTCCAGTCGGCGATCGATTGGCTGGCCCAACAACCTGCGGCATCCGAAGCCGCGGACGCCAAAGTCATCCTCGCCGGATGGGGCGAAGGAGGCCGCACAGCGCTGATCAGCGCCGCGATCGAACCGCGAATCGACCTGACGATCGTCGCCGGCTACTTCGGCCCGCGCGACCGAGTCTGGCAGGAACCGGCCGACCGCAACGTCTTCGGTCTGCAGAACCGCTTTGCCGATGCAGAGCTTGCCGCCGCGATCGCTCCGCGAAAACTGGTCGTCCAAACCGAGCCTCGCTTCGCGCTCGAAGAATCCGGAGATGCCGGCGCTTCCCCTGCCACGTGGCAATCTCCCAGCCGCGACGAAGCGCAACAAGAGTTCGATCGGATCGCAAACGTACTGACGGCGATCGGCCAACCGGCTGGGACGCCAGCACACGCCAAACTGATCTCCGACGAAAAGTCCGATCTACTGAACGACATCATCTGTCCGGCGCTCGACCTGCAGGTCCCGCCAGCGGTCGCGGTAAATTACGCAAAAACCGAGGCCAGCGAAGCGGCGGCGACCGACAAACGCAACGCGATCGATCGGCGAGCACGACGGCTGGCGATGATCGATCGCCACACGCAAGCGCTGCTGAAGGAGAGCGAATACGAGCGGGGCGCGTTCATGAATCTCGGCCACTCGCGAACGATCGCCAACAACGCTCACAACAAGCTCGACACCTCCTCGCCCGCCGCCTATGAAAAGTCGGTGGAGCGGTTCCGCAAGATCTTTCGCGAGCAAGTAGTCGGTTGGTACGACCAGCCGAAACTGCCCGCCAACCCGCGGTCGCTGCAATCGTATCAAGGAACCGGTTGGACGGGGCACGACGTCGTCTTGGATGTCTTTCCAAACGTCTTCGCCTACGGCGTGCTGCTGGTCCCCGACAACATCCCCGCGGGCGAGCAGCGGCCAGTCGTCGTCTGCCAACATGGGCTGGAAGGGCAACCGCGAGACACCTTCGCCGACAGCCATCGCGCCTATCACGACTACGCAGCCAAACTGGCCGAAGCCGGCTACATCGTCTTCGCGCCACAGAACCCCTACAAAGGCAAAGACGCATTCCGCACGCTGCAACGCAAATCGTACCCCGTCGGCAAGACGCTGTTTTCGATCATCGCGTCGCAGCACCAACAGATCCTCGATTGGCTGAAAACGATCCCCAGCGTCGATCCCCAGCGGATCGCGTTTTACGGTCTGTCGTACGGGGGCAAATCGGCGATGCGTTTGCCCGCGTTGCTGCCCGATTATTGCCTGTCGATCTGCAGCGCCGACTTCAACGACTGGGTCTGGAAAAACGCTTCGACGCGAGCTCGATACAGTTACATCGGAACCGGCGAATACGAGATCTATGAGTTTGGTTTAGGCAAGACCTTCAACTATGCAGAGATGGCGGCACTGATCGCGCCGCGGCCGTTTATGGTCGAACGAGGACACTACGACGGCGTGGGGCCAGACGATCGCGTGGCCAAAGAGTTCGCCAAAGCGAGGTTCCTGTACGCGGCGAGGTTGAAGCTGCCCGAGCGATGCGAAATCGAATGGTTTGACGGACCGCATATGATCAACGCCGTCGGCAGCTTTGAATTTCTCGACCGCCATCTGCGGAGCGGCGACGAGTCGCCGCTGCCGCCGAAAAACTAACTCGACTCGTGACCGCGCGTCGCCGCAGTGAGACGCTCGTTGCGGCGGCGCTGCCGATAGTATTTCAGCCCCGGAAAGAAGAACGATCCGGCGGCGACGACGCCGAAGATCAGATGAGCTTGCGCTGGCCAAACCGCCATCGCCACAGCCGACAACAACAGCGCGGCGACTTGGATGTAGAACGCTCCGCTCAACATCGCCGCTTTGACGACAAAGACCATCGCCGCGATCACGCCCACCAACGGCGTCAGGCTCAGCACCGGCAAGCCCAAACTGGCCTCCATCGGAAACAACGCCGCGATCCCCAACATGCTGGCGCCCCAGACGTGCGCGATCTGGCGTTCGACAAAGGTGACCGGCCCCATCCGCCGTCGCAGGACCCAAAACACGGTTGCCCAAGCGACCCAGCCGACGGTCCATAGCGCCGCAAAAGCCAGTTGGTTGGTGATTCCGTAAGCCTGCAGTCTCCAGGTGAGGGCGCAAGCGACCAACAGGACCAAGCTGTGCCACATCCATAACACGCCCCAATTTTCGAGCACTGCGGCGTGATGAGTTTCCCGCAGCGCGCGGCCGAGCACTTGGGCGAATCGACCGCTCCGCGCCGCAACCGGCTCGCTGCTGAGAAAGGCATCCAGATCGTCGGCCAATTCCGCCGCCGTGGCGTAGCGGAGGTCGGGCGGTTTCTGCAGGCACTTGATCACGATCATCTCCAAATCGCGATCGATCCCCTGTCGCAAAGCGCGGGGCGGCAACGGCTCCTGCTCCAAGACCATCATCACCATTTCGACCGCCGAATCGGAGACCAACGGCGGGCGACCGACCAATGCGTGGTACAGGACACAGCCGAGGCTGTAGACGTCGCTGGCGGGACCGATCAGCCCACGCCGCCCCGCCGCCTGCTCGGGCGACATATAACAAGGCGTCCCCAGAACGGCGCCGCTGCGCGTCACATCGGCATCGTCGGAGATCTGTTTGGCCAAACCAAAATCGGTGACCAGCGGCCGCCCGTGCGAATCGATCAAGATGTTCGAAGGTTTGAGATCGCGATGCAGAATGCCGCGGGAATGAGCGAATTCGACCGACCGAGCGACCTGGCTGACGATCCGAGCCGCCTCGCGTTGCGGCAACAAACCGTCGTGGATCCGGTCGGCCAACGTGGGACCGGGAACATATTGCATGCTGAAGAACGAACGGCCGTCGAATTCATCGACGTCGTAAACCGGAACGATTCCGGGATGTTCCAACCGCGCCGCCGCGACCGCTTCGGAATCGAATCGCGCTTGATCGGTCTCGCTAGCCAAGCGGCCCTGAGCGATCATCTTGACGGCGACTTCGCGATTCAGACTGATCTGCAGCGCTCGAAAGACCACGCCCATCCCGCCGCGACCAATCTCCTCCAGCAATTCATAATCGCCCAACCGCAGCGGCAATTGGTACATCCCCTCGCTAACGCTTGCGGCTTCGGTCGCCGGCGATCCATCCTCCTGATACGCCTCTCCCGCAACACCGGCAACCACGACGGCTCCCCACAAACTGCGAAGATCTTTCGCCAACAGCGGATGCTGCCGACAGACCTGTTCGAGATCGACCGGCACATTGCGAGCGACGCGATCGGCCAGATCCGACAACAGCTCGGCAAGCTGATGATCCCGATCTTCGGATTCGTTGACAACGGGATCTGACACCGGACACTCCTTCGCGTCGAGCAGAGAATCTCCCAACAAACATCGCACTCACCATCAAACGAACCGGTTGCGGTTCGCCACAAGAGCGTACGCAGATGCTTGCAAACCTTGCTACTAGCGATCCAAGGCGATGAGACATAAAATGGCGCTCAACATCCTTTGCGGTTGATGATCAACCCAATAGGCGGTGGTCTGCAGCACCAAGGAACGCGATTGTGAGTCGTGGAACAAACACCCAACGAGCACAAATTGCCCTCACCACCATACTCACTCATCTGGAGGATGGAAGTGGCACAAATGCGGAATTGCCCGTCATCGGCCCGTCGCACGAAGCGATCTCCAGCATTCTGGACCAGTTTCGCAACGGCACCGACGCAGACCAGTTAGATCTGCTGACCGATCTGATCATCCAAGACATGAAACTGGGATGGCGGAGCGGAAGCCCCAAGGATCTGGAATCGTATCTTTCCCAGTGGCCTCACCTGGCGCAATACGCACTGAATATGCGGCAGATGTTGACCGCCGAGGTGACGTTTCGGGCAGCGTTTGCCGAACCGATCGACCGCGAATCGGTGCAGCAGCGATTTCCCGACGTGCCGCTCGATGCAGCCGAGTTCGACGACTGGACCGAGGCCGGAATCCGGCTGGGCGTCGAGGAAAGCTACCAAGGAACGGGCCGCTTTTTTCTGTTACGCGAGATCGGATCGGGCGGCATGGGGGTCGTCTACATGGCGTTCGACCGCCAACGCCGGCAGCGTGTCGCCTTAAAAGTCTTGCCGACAGTCAGCAGCCGAGCGCTGCACTACTTCAAACGCGAATTCCGAGCGCTCTCGGATCTGGTCCATCCCAATCTCGTCGTTCTGTACGAGCTGTTTGTGGAATCAAACCACTGGTTCTACACGATGGAACTGATCGACGGCCGCGACCTCTGGAAACATTTGGGAGCTTCCAAGTTCCTGCCTTTGGACTGCGCGTTGATCTCGACCGATTCGTTGAATCAGACCAAATCGGAATACGGCAGCACGCAAGAGTTGGAGGTCGGGCAAAATTCGCTGGCCGGTGCGCCTGCCGCACCGGGATCCGCCGACGCCGAACGACCACCGCTGGACTACGCGATGTTGCGGCGACTGTTCACACAGATCGCAAACGGCGTCTCCGCACTGCATGCATCGCGGAAACTGCATCGCGATCTGAAGCCCTCCAATATTGTCGTCCGCGATGATGGCAGCCTCGTGATCGTCGACTTCGGACTCGCGATTCCGCTGGACGCCAACACCGCTCCGCCAGCCGACGAATCGCCGCAGCGACCGCGGATCGCATCGGCAAACGATCTGACCGACATGCACGCCGCCGGAACGGTCCCCTACATGTCGCCCGAGCAGACTCGCGGCGAAAAATTAACCCCTGCGAGCGATTGGTTTTCGGTCGGCGTGATGCTGTGCGAAGCTCTCTCGGGACAGACGCTGTTCCGCGGTTTGCGGGCACTGGTGTTGCAACACAAACGCGAAGCCTACGCGATTCCCGATCTTCAGTTCCCCGAGGATGCTCCCGAAGATCTGACTCAACTGGCGATCGCAATGCTCGCTGGCGACCCAGCGGCACGCCCGACGGGAAGCCAAATTCTAGAGGCACTGAGATCTCCATCGGATCCAACCGCCAACACCACGATCGAACCAACCCCCGAACCGCCCCAGCAGTTTCCTTTTGTCGGTCGCAGCGACGACCTGCAAAAACTTAACGCCGGACTTCAGCGGATGCTGCAGGGCGAAACCGTGATCGCGCACGTGCGAGGCAACTCCGGTTCGGGCAAGAGTCGCTTGATCGATCATTTCCTCGAACACAACCAACTGGGAACCGAAGCGTGTATCCTCAGCGGGCGCTGCTACGAAGGGGAATCGGTTCCCTACAAAGCGATCGACGCCTTGGTCGACGCGCTCTGCCGCTACCTGACTCGGTTGCCCGAAGAGGAAGTCGAACCGCTGCTGCCAAGCAACATCGCTTCGCTTTGCCGGATCTTCCCGGCGCTGAATCGGGTCGCCACGATCGCTCGTTCGCCACAACACCATGCTCGCCAACTGGAAGCTCAGGAGCAGCGTCGGACTGCGTTTCTGTCGCTCCGCGAACTGCTCGACGCGATCGGACAACAGCGGCCGCTGGTTCTGCATATCGATGATCTGCAGTGGGGCGATATCGACAGTGCGGCGATCCTGGCGGAACTGGTTCGCGGTCCCAACCCGCCGCGGATGGTGCTGTTGTTGAGCTATCGCAGCGAACACATCGAAGCCAATCCCTGCCTGAAGGCGTTGCGAGCGATTGGCGATCATAAAAACCGGATCGCGATCGCTGTCGGTGCACTCTCGCCGGAGGACTCGCGCGAACTGGTGTTCCAACTGCTGCCCGATGATATCGCCGACGCCGATTCGATCGCCGACGCCATCGTCCGCGAATCGCAGGGGATCCCGTTTTTCATTTCGGAGCTGGCACAAAGTCGCGACAGCGGCAACACGTGTGCCGACGCCGACCTCGACGAAGTCCTATACCAACGGATCGGTCGGCTGCCCGAAGAAGCGCGGCGATTGTTGGAGACGATCGCCGTCGCCGCCCAACCGATCCGCACCCGCGTTGCGTTGCAGTCGTCGGAAATGGACAGCTCGCGCGAGAACTTGCTGGGGCTGCTGCGAACCGAGCGATTGATCCGCACCACCGGCCGCGATGTCGAGGACGACGTCTGCACCTATCACGATCGCATCCGCGAAACCGTCGCCAGCCGGATACCGATGGGGGCTCGCATCACCAGGCACATGCGATTGGCCCAGACCCTGCAGCGAGAACCCGATGCCGATCCCGAACGCATCGGCGACCACTTCCAAGCCGCTGGCGAACTCTCTCAAGCTGGCAGCTACTACTGCACCGCAGCCGACTTGGCCGCCGACAAACTGGCGTTTGACCGAGCCGTGCGGCTGTATCAGAGCAGCATGGCGCTGCGGGAATGGGCTCCCGCCGAAGCTCGCCAATTGGGAATTCGATTGGCCGATGCCCTCGCCAACGCGGGGCGTGGAGTCGAAGCGGCGGCGCAGTACCAAGCGGCGATCGATCCGGCGGACGCCGACGAAGCGTTGCAACTCGAACGCAAAGCGGCTTACCAATATTGCATCAGCGGGCACATCCCCGAGGGCCGCGCAGCCCTCGCTCGCGTGCTTCGTCACAGCGGCATGCAACTTTCCAAGTCGCCACGGCGAGCGCTGTTGTCGATGCTCGGCCAGCAAGTGTTGCTGCGGCTCCGTGGCCTCAAATTTCAAACCCGCAACGAAGACCAAATCGATCCCGCCGACCTGACCAGGATCGACGTCGCCTGGGCAGCTTCGGCCGGCTTGAGCATGTTTGACGTCGTCGAAGGAGCGAGCTTTCAAACGCGGAACCTTCGGTTGGCACTGCGGGTCGGCGAACGCACTCGTCTGGCCCGCGCCTTGGCTTGGGAAGCTGCTCATGTTTCCAACGCCGGCGGCCACACTCAGGGCCGCGTCAACAAACTGCTGGGCCTAGCCAAACAACTCGCCTCGGGCAGCAGCGATCCCTACGTACACGTGATCACTGCGCTTTCCAACGGCGTCCAGCACTGGACCAACGGGCGCTGGCAAGACTCGCTCGATGCATTGATCGATGCCGAACATCGGCTGCGGAACGAATGCGCGGGCGTCGCTTGGGAACTCGACACCGCCCACACCTTCATCCTCTGGGGACTGTTTTACCTGGGACAGCTGGACGAACTCTGCACGCGCTCCGACGCCTTGTTGACGCAGGCCAGGCAGCGAGGAGATTTGCACGCCGAGACAACCCACGGTTCGTTCAGCGTGGCGATGGCGAAATTGGTGCAGGACGATCCGGCAGCCGGCCGGATGGCGATCGACGACGCGTTGAACAAGTGGGTCTACCCGGGTTTCCATGTGCAACACAGCATCGCTCTGATGGCCAACACCTACATCGATCTCTACTGCGGAAACGGCGTCGACGCATGGAATCGTTACGAACAGCAGTGGCCGCAATTAAAGGCATCCAACCTGCTGCACCTGCAAACCATCCGAATGTTTAACCTGCAACTGCGAGGTCGGGCGACTCTCGCCGCGGTGATGCAGCCAGGCAACCGTTTCGCCTGGAACGAAGCCAACGCGATGCTGGCTCGCGTCGAACGCGACGCATGCAAGATCATCAAGTCGAAAATGCCTTATTGCATCCCGCACGGCAAGCATCTGCTGGCGGGCGTCGCCGCGGCGCGAGGCAACGGGGAAGCCGCAAGCGGTTTATTGGAAGAAGCCGAACATGGTTATGCGTCAGTCGACATGCAAATGTTTGCCGCGGCAATACGCTGGCGGCGCGGACAGCAGATCGGCGGCGAGCAGGGCGACGAACTGATCCGCACCGCGCAGCAGACGATGCAAGCCCAGAAGGTTCAGAACCCGTCGGCGCTCTGCGACGCGATTGCAGTTCGCGTCAGCTGACCGCTTAAGCACGCCAGACTTCGCGTCCCGCTTGCATCGTAAAGTTGAACTTCAGATGCCACGCATTGGCAACGTCGCGAGGAAAACTGCTCCAGCCAAAATCGGCTAAAAACGGATGCGTGATCGTATCGATCCCTTCGACTTGATAGGAATCTGACAACGAACCGCCACCCAAAAAGGAAGGCTTCGCGTCGGCTTCCACGATCGCTTGGTAACACGCTTGATTGCCAACCCCGGCGTCGCGGAACTGCTTCAAAAAGACACCGGTCAGATCGGTCAGACTCAACAAGGTGTCGACTCTCGATTCGACCGCGCTGCTATTGTTGTTGTGCGCCTCGGGCTCGACAAGCACCTTCCGCTTCATGTCCTCCACCAGATCGGCGGCTTGAGTTTTATCGAACTGCCGTCCTGCAGGGACCGCCGAACTCGAGGTCGGGCGAATTTTCAACAGTTCCAAACGACGAACCTCCGCAGCGGGATCGGCGGCTTCGACAGCAAGCGTCTTGACGCCGAACGCCGTCTGATCGGTCCCAAAGCCGGGAATCGTGACGTCGGCCAACGCCTTGGGATATCCATAGACCTCGCGTCCACTGGTCAAGGCCCAAGCCTGATCGACCATGATGTAGGGCTGATACCAGACGATCGCGCGAGGCCACGGGATACCGGTGGAAGTGCTTTCCATCGCGATCAACGGAATCCAGATCGAGAAGTTTTTCTCGGGCAGCCAACCGTATTCGCTCGCCGGCGGCAGCGAGGGACGCGATCTCGAGATGTTCGAAAAGACCATCATCACACTCGAAAACGGCGCGACGTACGAGAGTCGCCCGCCGGTGGGGGCGTTCAAATGTGCATCGCACAACCGCTGCAAGGCGGATGCGGGAGCTGACAGATAAAACGCAAACGCGTCGACGGTTTTGAATTCGAATGGAGCCGGAAAGGATTGATCGCCACCGCGTTCGACATACATCGGCAGCGACGGCGTTGGCAGCGGAGCAGGGGGAGGCGGCGGGCAACAGATCCGACACAACTTGCGAACCCAAGCCAGCAGTGGCGAGAAGATCGCCAGCAGCGACGTAAAACATCCGCTGGTCCGCGGACAGAAATCGAACTCTCCGGAGATCTCTACCGGTTGCCCGCAGATCGCGCGAGCCGCCATCAATCCGCCATTGGTCGCACTTTCGATACAGCCGACGTTTAGGCCGGTGCGAATCCAATCGCCGGCCAACACGACGTTGTCAAAGCCAGATTCTCCGGCGCCGACGCGGTACTGCGTCGTCCCGGCCAGCGATTGAATGTAGCGGTCGGTTGGATTGACGTTGGCACACCAGAACTGGGCGTCGAAGCGGGCCTTGCCGACCGATTCGGGAGACTGCAGATCGACCAACCGATCCCAATGAAACTCACCCTCGGCGGTGTAGCTGTCGGTCCAGATCGGTTTCATCCCCGTCTCACCGCCGAGAAATTCGTCGCGCCGCAAACGCTTCACCCACTCGGTTCGCTCCACCGGATAATCCGGATTTGGACCGACCGGCGGCGGAGCATCGGGCTCGGGCAGCGTTCGCGAGAAATACGCGATCGACTTGACCGTCTGCGGCGGGAAACTCTCGACAGCTTCGAGATGACTGAAATCGGCCCAACTGTCGAGATAAGAATCGAGGATCGTGGCATCCCCCTGCCATCCCAGCCCATGCCGATCCTCGGACATCCACAACTGGAACGACTGGGTTCCAATCGTCGGCATCCCCAGCACCATCTTCCGCAGGTCGGGACTGTTTTCGATCAACTCTTGGCAATGCAGCGGCAGGGCTCCCAATGCGACCGCCAGCACAACCTTGTCAAAATCGGTGCCATGCCGCAGTTCCAACTTCTCCTGGCTGGCCCACGGCGAATAAGCCGACTCCAACGGTTCGAGCCCCGGATGTTCCTCAGCCAACGCCTGGATCGCTTGCTGTTGCGCCAGCGGAATCTGCCGCGTTCCATCGTCGCGCTGATACATCGGTTCCGACGGCCAACAGGGAACGCCTTTGATCCAGGTCAGCGGATCGTATTGCGGCGTCTCGAGATCGACTTGGCGATCGATCGACACCGATGCGACGTGCGACTTGTCGGGCGATAGCGACATCGTGTCCAAGCGATGGAAAAATTTGAACTCCACGCCGCGGTTCTTGAGCATCAGATACAGCGGCGAAAAGATGATATCCCCCATCCCCGCTCGCATCTTATAGATCAGCGAACCCTCGTAGGTCAGCACCCAACGCAACATAAACCGCGTTGCGACGCCGGCGGCATAGCTGGGCTTATCGTCCTCGCCGCGATGGTATCCAAACACGATCTCGTAAGCCGCTCGAACCGGTGCCGAATCGCAGGCCTGGCGACTGGCACCGTGCTGTCGCAGCCAGCCGCGAAAGTCGTGCTGATCGAGAACGTCAAACGACGTATGGCCTTCCAACAGAACATCGCGCAAGACTCCCTTGCCCAACGTGATCGCCAATTCGATCAGGATCGCTCGCCGTCGCTGCTCCGGCGTCTGATCCTCCGCCGCCCAGCTGCGTTTACTGTCGATCTGCAGCGACTCAAGTGACTGCAAAACCGCTCGATAATCCTGTTTGCAGTTCTGGCACTCCGAATCGTCCAGCCGCTCTTTCGCCTGACGGACCTGGCCCAACCGCTCCGGCGACATCCGATCCAAAGGCACCTGTTGCAGTTTGTCCATCAACTCCAACAACCGGCGAACCGCTCCGGCAACGCTGATGCATTGCGATTGCTGCCCCGGAAACTTGCCGGTCGACGGCATCGTGATCGACCACGGATCCCAACTGCCCGCCCCGTCGGGCTCCATCATCGTGATCAGGTCTTGGGGATCAAACGCATCCTCGACGCTCTGGAAGGGCGAATCGGGCGTCAGATTCGCGCGGCGGCATTCGTCGTAACAGGTCCGCATGACGCGGAAGGCGTTCTCGTAGCAGCCGAGCCAAATGTGCAGCCCATGCTCTTCGATGCGGTCGTGTCGCTCGCGGTTGCGACCGCTGGCTCCCTTCCCTCCCAGCCGCCAACCCATCTGGTAGACGGTGACCTCGTAGCGAGTGGCAAGCGAAGGATCGGTCAATGCATACGCGGCTGTGAGCCCCGCGATCCCGCCGCCAAAAATGGTAACCTTTTCCGATTGTGACATGCTGTAATCCTAAAAATGCAGAGTTTCCATGCCATCGCGCCAATAGCGATCATCGAACCAAATGTTGCTACCGAAACAACCAGAGGCAGGGGATGGGGGCGTCCCCCCCGCAATGGGCTTCGTTTTTATAGTGGGCATTAGATGCGAAATCAAATTACTCCTCGGATACTTATCACCACCTTGGCATGTCTAATCGCCGGTTCAAGCTTCGCTCAAGGGATCGTGCTACCCGGTGCTGGCCCGATCAATCGCTCGATGGGAGGTGCATCGACAGCAGCCCCGATCGACGCCGCGGGAGCCCTCCTCTGGAACCCCGGCTCGATCACCGCATTGAGTAGTTCGCAGATGATGTTTGGCGCCGAGTTCCTGTACACGCGGACGACGCTCGATTCGTCGCTGCCAGCCGACGCTTTTGGCCCCGCCATCCCCGCAATCCCGATCGGGGGCTCCAGCGACAGTCATTCGGGCGTTCCCGTGCTGCCGACGATTGCGTTGGTCTTCACCGAGCCCGATTCGGATTTTGCCTTTGGTCTGGGCGTCTTTACGATCGGCGGTTTTGGAGTCAACTACTCCGCCAGCGCAACCAATCCACTGCTGACGCCTCAGCCACCCAACGGTTTTGGAATCGGCAACGCTTACTCGCGGCTGAACCTGCTGCAGATCGCCCCCACCGTCGCGGTGCAACTGATCGACGGCCTATCGGTCGGATTTGCTCCGACCGTCACGATGGGCGATCTGGCCTTGGCACCCGCACTGTTCGCGGCTCCCGACAATGCCGACGGCGGCCTGCCGACCTATTCCGACGCCCAGAACGGACGCTGGCGGTACGCGCTCGGCTTCCAAGTCGGCGTCTATCTCGAAACGCAGTCGGGCTGGAACTTCGGCGCTTCGTTCAAGAGCAAGCAGTGGTTTGAAGAGTTTGAATTCCAATCGGCCGGAGAGACCGGGGCGCCGCGGACGCTCACCGCCAACCCGGAATATCCGATGATCATCAGCCTCGGCACATCGTTCACCGGATTTGAAGGCTGGGTCAGCGCTGTCGACGTCCGCTACATCGACTACGCCAACGCATCGGTCTTTGGCGACGATGCGGCATTCCAAGCCGACGGTTCGGTGCCGGGACTGGGTTGGGACAGCACCGTCGGAGTCGCCTTTGGACTGCAACGCGAATTCCAAAACGGCGTCAGCTTGCGAGCCGGTTACGACTTTGGCCAGTCGCCGATCTCCAACGACAAGACCGGGTTCAACGTGCTGTCGTCGGCGCTTTGGAATCACGCAGTCACCACCGGAGCGACGCTGCCGGTCAACCACGCGCTATCGATGTCGCTGGCTTATGTTCACGTCTTCGAGGATTCCAGCACCGGAGCGATTCAAACGCCCGCTGGCCCAATCCCGGGTTCATCGGTCGAGATCACCCAGGTCAGCGATACGTTGTCGATGGGCTTCGACGTGAAGTTTTGATCGCCAACAAACGAGCTGAGATCCCATCGCTGGCGACCGCTACCTAAAGATCCGCCAGCGAATCGACTGACCGCCAAGCGATCAATCGCATTGGCCGTCGCTGGGTTCGCTGCAACAGTCTTCGCCGCCACAGCAGTCGTCGTCATCGCAGCAATCGTCGTCGTCATCGTCGACTGCATTGGGATCGACGCGCAGCTTGACCATCGTGATTTGATTCCCCGCGTCGTTGTGCTGGACCTCGTCCATAAACGACCGGATCAACAGCAGGCCGCGGCCGCTGACAGCTTCCCAATTCTCGGGATCGGTCGGATCGGGCAAGCTGTTGACATCAAAACCAGGACCTTGATCGGTGATCACAAAGACCGCCTGTTCAGGGTTCGCGGTCAACGAGACAAAGACGCGTCGCGACGCGTATTGTTCGTCCTTCAAACGGGCTTGGATCAGATCGATGTACGCCTGCCCGCAGCTCTCATCGCGAAGCGAACTGGGCACCTCCAGGTTTCCATGGATCATGGCGTTACGCAGCGCTTCATCGAGCGCGATCCCGATGTGCATCCGGGTCGCTTCGGTGACGATCCCCAGTTCGACCAACGGGGCCTCCAGACGAGCCAGGATCTGCGACAACAGCGTGTCGTCGTTCGTCAGTTCCAACTCGATCGCAACGGTCCGAATATACTTGGCGAACGACAATCGCTGGCGTTCGGAATCGGCGACCGAAATCGTCCGTTCGATCGTGTCGGCGAGGTCTTTTGCCAAATTGCGTTTGGGGACATAACTGGCCGCTCCGGCCTGCAACGCTTCGACCGCCAGCTCTTCGCTGCCGCGCGAGGTCGTTAGCACGACGGGCAACTGCGGCGATTCCATGTTCAGCATCATCACCAGATCGAGCCCCGACATGCCGGGCATCTCGAGATCGGTGACGACCAGATCGGGGTTGTGTTCGCGAGCGACCGAAAGAGCCTGCTCGCCATCGTCCGCTGTCAACGTTCGATAGCCCGCCTTCTCCAGCAGCATCCGCATCTGAGCCAACTGGGTCGCACTGTCGTCAACGACCAGAATTAGGCGTGGTTCATCGGACATAGGGTAATGCTGTGGTCGGGGTGTTACGAAAAGGAAGCCGACAAGATACGTGTCGCGGTCGACACGGGAACTGCCAAGCTGGATTAGACGGACTGCGGCTTTTCATCGATGCGGAACATGTCGCGCCACGGCAACTGGATGCCGCCGTCGATTGTCAGCGTACTGCCGGTGACGTATTCACTGGCCGGATCGCTCAAGAAGACGATCCCACGACCGATCTCTTGCGGCTGCCCCAAACGGCCCCATGGCAATTCAGCCCCCTTTTCCTGCAGCGTCTGTTCGCTGAAGAACTTCCGTTCTCCGGGAGTGTCGATCCAGCCGGGATGCAAGATATTGACGCGGATCCGATGCTGAGCCAGTTCGACAGCGGCGGTTCGCGCCATCTGATCGATCGCGGCTTTGGCCATGTTGTACGCCATCGCGCCAGGCATCGCCTGGACCGCGTGTGGCGAACTGACGATTACGATGCTCCCCTGGGTGCCGGCATCGATCATCTTCAAACTGGCCGCCCGAAGCAGGTAGAACGGTCCCCACATCGTGACATCGATCGTTCGCCGAAAACCATCCAGATTGGCGCGATAGAAAAGTTCGCGATCACTGTACGCGGCATTCGAAACCACAATCTCCAGGCCGCCCATCCGATCCCATGCTTCGGCGACAAGCCGCTCGCAATCGGCTTGTTCGCCGGTGTCTGCTTGAATGCTTTCGGCGCGCACACCAAATTCGCGACAGCGTTTGCAAGTCGCTTCGGCCTCGTCGGCGTTGCTGAAGTAATTGATCACAACATCCGCCCCAGCCCGCGCTAGTTCGATGGCCGCCGCCGACCCAATGCCACGACTCGCTCCGCTGATCAACGCTCGTTTGCCAGACAAATTACTCAACGCAGTTTCCTTCAATGGATCGATAGTGATCGGTAAATTATGGCTCCGCGGCGATGCAAAACATGCCCGACAAAAACCGTGTTCCTGATTGAAATCATGTCGAATCGAATGGCTCGTGAAAAGAGATCTACCCGTTCAGTGACCCTGAATCCTCTAAAAGACTCCATAATTCCAATCCTATTATGCCCCAATTGGCCACGCTGTGAAGCATTTCACGGCGGAACTCGCCCAGAGTTTCAGTGGGTACCGGCCGTGGATCGAAAGTCTTGACGACTTCCGCTACGGCTAAAATAGGCAAACCGCTTACAAAAACGCTTCACGCCGTTGTCCCACCGGGCGAACGCCACAAGCTTGTTCGATGCCATCTTTATTTGTATCGTTGCGATCATGCTAACCTACGACGCTACCGATCGGCTCTCCTTCACGCGGCTCCGTCGCGACCTGCTCGAAGCGATGCAGATCGAGCGGTTCAATCGCTTGATCGAAGCGATCCTTCCGCAGAATTCATTCCACGACGACCGACTAGACGACATCCAGTTCCCGCTGCAAGCGCTCGGCGAACTGCGTCACCTGCCGACGCTTTCCAAAGCCGACCTGATCGCTGCGGGAGACATGTTTCCGCCACGCTTCCATACCTTCGATGCATCGCGTTACATCCGACTGCATCGAACCAGTGGGACGACGGGCCGGCCGCTGCCGCTGTTGGATACCGCGGACGATTGGCAATGGTGGATCGATACCTGGCAGTTTGTACTCGATGCCGCTGATGTGACAGCTGACGACCGCGCCTTCATGGCGTTTTCGTTTGGCCCCTTCATCGGTTTCTGGAGTGCCAACGATGCGCTGGCGGCTCGCGGCGCGATGGTGATCCCCGGCGGAGGCCTTTCGACAGCGGCGCGGTTGACGTTGCTGCAAGATTCCGCTGCCACGATCCTCTGCTGCACGCCGACCTACGCGCTGCATATGGCGGAAGTCGCCCGCGACGAATCGATCCCGATCGAATCGTCGGCGATCCGATGTGTGATCGTGGCGGGTGAACCGGGCGGATCGATTCCCGAGGTCCGCCAGCGGATCGAAGCTGCTTGGGGCGCCAAAGTGATCGACCACAGCGGTGCGACTGAAATCGGCCCTTGGGGCTTCGGCACCGCCGACGGCACGTCGCTGCACGTGATCGAAACCGAATTCATCGCGGAGTTCTTGTTGGAGGATGGGACTCCCGCCGCCGAGGGCCAGCTGAGCGAACTGGTGCTGACCAACCTCGGCCGCATCGGCGCTCCGATCATCCGCTACCGCACGGGCGACCTCGTCCGCCCCAGCTGGGAACATTCCGACGAATGCCGGTTCGTCCGTCTGGAGGGAGGCGTTCTGGGGCGAGCCGACGACATGGTAGTGGTCCGCGGCGTCAACGTTTTTCCCAGCAGCATCGAACGCGTGATCCGCAGCATCCCCGAACTCGGCGAGTTTCGGATCCTGTTGAGCAAACAGGGAGAGATGGACCAGGTGAGCGTCGAGGTCGAGGATCCGCAGAACGATCCGCAGCGGATCGGCAAACAATTTGAAACGGCGATCGGATTGCGGATCGCAATCAAAATCGTTCCCGAAGGTTCGCTGCCACGCTTCGAAGCCAAGGCGCGGCGCGTGGTCGACAACCGCTAGCCGGCGTCGTGCGCGTGACGCTCGATCCATCCGGCGATCACCGTCGCGGCAAACTCCAAGTCGCGAGGGTTCTTTAAAAGCAAGTGATCCGATCCGGGAAGCGTGATCAGGCTGCGAGGCAGCGGCGAATCGGAGGCTTCACCGTCGTGGCGAGGCACGATCTGCGAGACGCTTTCGTAACCAACCGTCTCATCGGTCGGCGAGTGCAACGCCAGGATCGGTTTACGGATCGCAGCGATCGTCGATTCCAGATCGTACTGCCGCCATTGATCCAGCGTCGGTTTGCGGATCGTAAACGACCGCCCGCCGATCGTCACCTGCCCCTCACCATCGACTTCGATCGCGGGGTTCATCCGCAGCATCGTATCGGCCAGGTGCCAGATGTCGCTTGGTGCGGCGATGCTGACCGTGCCGCGAATCGAATCCAATTTGTCGGTTAGCGCCAGCGAAGCCGCTCCGCCAAAACTGTGGCCGATCAGGAACGCGGGCAGATCGAACCGCGAATCAAAATATTCGACAGCGGCCCGCAGGTCGGCGAGGTTGGTTTCGAAATTGGTCTCCGCAAAGTCCCCTCGGCTGTCGCCGATCCCGGTCATATCAAACCGCAGCACGACGATCCCACGCTGCGCCAACAAGCGGCTCAACCGGACGATCGTCTTCAGATCCTTGCCGCAGGTAAAGCAGTGCGAAAAGGTAGCCCGCGCGATCGGCGGGGTGCTGGGCATCTCGATGATACCCGCCAACGGAAAACCATTGCCGCCGGGAAACTCGACGCGCTCATTGCGCCGCGGCGCGAGGGAACCCTCAGCTTCAGATCCGGCCATTACTTTCGCCTACGGTGATCCGACCGCCACGAAACGCTTCGGCCATCGCTTGCGGCACCTCCGATTCGGACAGCACCAAACGGGCTCGGTTTTCAGCGACCTTGGCCTTGTTCTCTTGCTCGACAGCAACCGCTTCGGCGCGGCGTCGTTCGGCGTTGGCGCGAGCCACACGCGTGTCGGCTTCGGCTTGATCGGCTTGCAAGCGAGCGCCGATGTTCTCGCCGACGTCGATGTCGGCGATATCGATCGAGACGATCTCGAACGCGGTGTGCGCGTCGAGTCCGCGGCTGAGCACAGCTCGTGTGATCAAGTCGGGATTCTCCAGAACCATCGAGTGCGACTTGGACGATCCCAACGAACTGATGATGCTCTCGCCAACCCGCGCGATGATCGTCTCTTCGGTCGCTCCGCCGATCAATTGCTCCAGATTCGTCCGGACCGTGACGCGCGCCCGAACTCGCAATTCGACACCGTCCATCGAGATCGCGCTAAGCGTCGTCTTGCCGCTGCGCTTGGGATCGGGACAGTCGATGACCTTCGGATAGACGCTGGTACGTACCGCATCCAAGACATCGCGGCCGGCCAGATCGATCGCCGCGGCTTGATCGAAGACCAACGGGATGTTCGCTCGGTGAGCGGCGATGATCGCGTTGATGATGTTCATCACGTTGCCACCGGCGAGATAATGAGCTTCCAAACGGCGGGTGCTAATGCCGCTGCGAGGGCTGATATCGAGGCCCGCCTGAGCCGCCATCACCTTGGCGGTAACAATTGTCGATGCATGGACCTTGCAGAAATGCATCCGCAGCAACGAAGTGATGCTGACATCGGCACCGCTCATCCACGCCTGGAACCACAGCTTGCCATACCGCAGCCCGAAGAAGGTCGCGATCAAGCCGAAGAACACGCAGAAAATGACGAAACCGAGAAACAAGGCAGCTTCGGTTGTGATGCCTAGCAGGTCGAATTGTGAAAACACGGTTAAACACCTTGGTTTTATAGCGTATTGCCTTTGCCAAAACTCATTATCAACAACATCATAGAGGTATGCCAGGTCGACGCAACCGTTTTCATCCGGCGTGAACCAACTGGCAAGCAGCGGAAATCGAAGCAACAAGAGATGATTTAAAGGCGGTCGGTTTCCCCTGTTCTCAATCACGGAGCAAGGTCATGATACGTCCAACCTATATGCCAGGCGACTGGGTCGTTTACCGCAAGAGTAAAACCGGGCCTCTTCCCGGGCCCCACGCTCAACAAGTCCACCCCTCTCCCAAGGGTGAACAGTATTCGTACGTCGTCGAAAAATATTGGGTCGTCAAACAGGTATTCTCCGACGGCCGACTGCTGCTGAAGACGCGGCGGGGCAGGGAACACATCATCGATTCGGCCGATCCAGGCCTGCGATTGGCTGGATTCCTGCGTCGCTGGATGCATCGCGACAGCTACACGATCATCGAAAAACTCACCCGCGACAGCGGTTCCAGCCCAACGATCTCGCACGAAGCCTGATCCAGCGGGCGTCTTACCCCTGCCCGCTTCGCGATATAATATGCTCCGCTGTCGTACCGGCTCCCCAACTCTCCGGGGAATCGGCCCGCGCGATACGTTGTCCTATATATTAAGATGTCGCCACCCGCATGCGACGCCGCGGTGTCGGATCGCTGCAGGCTTGCCGCTCGCCCCTCAGGTCGCTTTGAAGTCTTCATCCCCTATGCCCGCTCGCGCCATCGTTCTCTCTGTCGATGGGTTTGCCCCAGCCAGCCTGCAACCCTACGGCTGCTCGTGGCAACCGACCCCCAACCTCAACCAACTGGCCGCCAGATCGCTGGTCTTCGAGCGCTGCTACGCCGATTCGCTCGACCCGATCGCTTCGCTTTGCTCGATGCTTTCGGGAACTCACACCGCCGCAGGCGCCTCGTCGGCAGCTCCGTTCGATTCCACCGGATCGACGCTGATCACCGACTCTCCCGCCGTAGGCGATCTGCCGTTGGCAAAGTCGTTCGAAAACCAAATCGTCGTCCCGTTCGAGGTCCCCGCCGCTGCGTGCGAAGAAGTCGAAGAGACGTCGCTGGCAAATCTGTTTGCCGCCGGGATCGATGCGATCAGCGACAGCACCCAAAAGCTCTGCTGGCTGCATGCGGCGAGCCTGCCGCGATGCTGGGACGCCCCCCGTTCGCTCTGCCACGCCGACGATGAAATGCAGCTGCCGGAGCAAACGTCGCCCCCAGAGCTAACGGGGCAGGATCCCCTCGAGCCCGATGAGATGCTGGGCTGGATGACGCTTTACGGCGGGCAAGTCCGCCTGCTGGACCTCTTGATCGGAGTGTTAGTCGACGCGATCGATTCAAGCCCCGCATGCGACGAAACGCTGCTGATCGTGATCGGCACCGGCGGCATGCCTCTTGGCGAAAACAATCGCTTCGGGCTGGCGACCGACGACCATCGCAGCGCTTCGCTACACGTGCCGCTGATCATCCGCATCCCCCAACGCGATCCAATCCGTTCGATCCGGATCTGCCAACCGTGGGAGATGGCCTCCACGATCCACAGCTGGATGGACCAGTCCCCCGCGGGCCTACTGAACGACGCCACACCAGCCGGTTGGACCGACGCTCAATCGCCGACCAACTGGGCAACCGCGATCGATGGCAACGGCGAGGTCGCAAGCCTCCAAACCCCATGGTGGAACCTCTGCCTCTCGGGAACCGAAGCCGGGCTGTTCCGCAAACCGGACGACCGTTTCGACAGCAACGACATCGCGTCGCGAGCCCCCGAGATGACTCAGTTGATGCGAGAACAAGCCGAACTCGCCCTGCAATCTCTCCGCGACCAGTCCCCACGACACCAACTGCCCCCCGAAATCTTATCGGGCTCCTGGTAGCCGCCCGAGGCCGTTGGTTTGCCCACCGGAGCGGATGCAACCGCGTTGCGGTTATGTTCAGCGCGGCGTTCCCGCAGGGATCGCCGATGGTAGCCGGAGGTCGCCGCGCCGCGGCGCACCTCCGGAACACAACGCCCAACATGCGCGACGCTCCCGGAGGGAGCGCAGATCAACATGCGCCCCCGTCCGGGGCGGCGTTTGATTTCGCGAATCGTTCCGGTGGTGTTCGCTACGCTCAAACCACCGGCTACCTTCTGAGGCCGCTTCGCGGTCCATTGGCCGTTGGCCCTCTCGATGTTCGCGTGCGGCGGGGCCCCAGGCCGCTGGCCAGGGCTAGGCAAATCGCCTGGCCTTCGGCCCTGAATCCGCAGCGGATGCGCCCGCGTTGCGGTCGATGGGGGCAACCGCAAGGCCAGGCCAGTCCCCGTCCAATCCAACGCTAAACCCCATGGCACGAACCGGTAACGGTCGCACTAAACGAAACCAGAAACAGTCCCGGACAAATCCGTTTAACGTTCGCCCAACCATTGCAGGATCGCGAGATCGACCGATTCGCGTTGGTCTTCTTCATCGGTCTCTTGGTTCACCGATGGCAATGCGGAGATCGACAAAAATGCTTCACCCGTAGGTGCTTTGCCTTCGCCGCGGCCGAGGGCATTGATAATCCGCAGCGCGTCGATCGGTGCAACTTCGTTATCCCCCGAGGTATCGTAGAACTTCATCGGGAACGATCCACCCAACGATTCGGGAGCAACCAGCGTCGAGGTGCCAGGCTGAACGTAGCTCTTGCGTCCCAGTTCATTCAGGATCAGCAAAACATCGAGCGGTTCAAGCGTCCCGGAACCGTCAACGTCCAAGCGATTCAGCGGGTTGGTCCAACCTTCACCGGAGAATTCGATCGTGCTGGAAGCTGATTGGGCCGCGATGATCAATTGACCATCCTCGACTCGGGAACTGTCGATCTTAAACGTTCCGCTGCGGAAGGTGATCGTGTCGCCAAAATCCTTGACAACTCTGAGCGTCTGCCCGGCGTCGGGGATCGCCGAAACATCCTGCTCGCTAAGGGAGAGGTGGTTCTCCCCGGTCCCTCGCAAATCGAGCACCTCCACCCCCTTGATACTACCTGCGGGCAGATCGCTGGTATCAATCGATTGGCCGCTGCCGCCGACCTGCAAGATGTCGCGCCCCGTGCCACCATCGAATCCGACGGTCCCTGGGAAATCGACAAGGCTGGCGTTTAATAAAAGTGTGTCGTCGCCGCCGGTACCGGTGAAGTCGAGCACGGCCAGGCTGGCGGCGGGACCTTGGAATAAGATCGTACTCCCTTCGCGGACAATCATGTCGCTGTCGCTCTCTTCGATCGTCACACTGCCGGGAGTGATCGATGTCACGTTGACGGCGCTGCTGTCCACGGCGGTGAGCGTCGTCACGTAGTCTTCGACTTCGCCGTCGCTGGCCGCTCCGGTGACATTCAAGCCGCCGGCGGAACTCAATCGGAAACGCGCCGCCGCGCCGCCGACCGTCGCGCCGGCAGGAACTTGATAACTGAGCGTATTTGCGCCAACCGAGACGTCGACACTGTCGAAAATCTGCTCAGCAGCTTGCCATGTTCCATCGCTGTTGAAGTCGATCCAGGCGTCCAACTTACCTGCGGCCGATGCAACGACAGCCAAACTGCTGCGCGTGGCGGAGGTGCTGCTGGCGATTGCTGTCGCTAAGGAGGTCACGCCGTCGTCGCCCGTGTCGCTCGAAGCCGTCGGACTGGCAACTCCATCGAACTCCGCACCTACGCTGCTGCCAAGGAACAGATCGCCGACCGTGTGCCGCGCGCCGTCTTGAGCTTCGGTCACAGGGAAACTGGTGGGTGCATCGCCAAAGTCCAACGTGGAAGCAGACGATCCATTGACCGTGATTTGCGCTGTGACAGTCGCTTGATTGCCAGAATCATCAGTACCGGTGAAAGATACCGTAGTCACACCGACCGGCAATTCCCCCACAGCGGAAAAATCGTTGGTGATTGTCACGCTGGCATCGACAATGTCGGTGGCCGTTGCTGCACTGAGAAAATCGATGATCTCCTGCTGCGCGACCGACGCGCCCGTAGCGGTATCCGCTTCGATAGTCAGGTTCGGTGGCGCCGTGACCGACGGGGCCGTAGTGTCCACGACGGTCAGATTGACCGACGCCTGAGAAGCATTCCCCGAGGCGTCGGTTGCGGTTACGGTAACCGAGGTGGTTCCCAGCGGCAGTGTTGCGGGAGCATCGTTGACGACGGTTGGATTCGGATCGTTGTCATCATCAATCGCAAACCCGTTAAGGAAATCCTGAACTGCCTGCGACGAACGGTCGACACCCGTTGCCGATGTCGCTTCCAGCGTGGCGGGCGATGGCGAAGTAATGACGGGCGCGGTGATATCTGGCGGGATGATAACGTCGCCTGGAGATTCAAATGCCCCCATGTCGACGGTTGCCGTACCATCTCCATCACCATCGGTGATTCGAGGCAAGCCGCGGGCATCGGTTAACAAGTCGGTGCCCACCGCGTTGTTCCCCGCATCGATCGCCGGATTGGTAGTCGTTTCGGTATTGGGCAACAAGGCAACCGTCTGAACCGGGCCGCCATTGTCGGTCAACAGCGGAACGACCTGTCCATCGACCATGTGGCTGGCCAGGACCGTCGTCCAGTCGACTCCGATCACGCTGCCAATGAGATCAGGCGAGGAAGGATCGACAAAACTTGTGCCTGTCGAGTCGCCGATCAGACTCGACAGGATATGCAGGTTGATATCCGAATCGTCAGGGGCAAGAAAATCGGGAGCCGTACCGTCATCCAAATTCCCAGCGACGATCGAATTGTCGAGCGTCAGGGACGTAATATAAGAGGAGTTCTGTCCACTGAAAACGATACCGCCCCCCTCACGCGAGGTAACATTACCTGCAAGCGTGCTGCCCGTTAACTTCACCGAACCGTTCGATGAAAAGATTCCTCCCCCAAGAGCAGAAAACCCCGTGTTTCTGTTACCGCTCAACGTGCTGTTCGTTAACGTCACCAAGCCGGCGTATGTAAAGATTCCGCCGCCAGAAGCAAGATCCCCCGTGTTGCTGTTGCCGCTCAACGTGCTACCCATCAGCATCACCGAACCGTTCCACGCAAAGACTCCACCGCCAGCAGCACCATACCCAGCATTGCTGTTGCCGCTCAGCGTGCTACCGGTCAACGACACCGAACCGTTCCAGGAATCGATTCCGCCGCCCCCTACAAAATCCGCAAAGGTGTAGTTGCCGCTCAACGTGCTGCCCGTTAACGTCACCGCACCACTGTACGTAGAGATTCCGCCGCCCCCTGCATATTCCGCAAAGGTGTAGTTGCCGCTCAACGTGCTGCCCGTTAACGTCACCGGACCAATGTCCGTAGAGATTCCGCCGCCCCCTGCATATTCCGCAACGGTGTAGTTGTCGCTCAGCGTGCTCCCCGTTAAGGTCACCGAACCACTCTTCGCATAGATTCCACCGCCGCGAGCACTCTCCCCGGTGGTGCTATTGCCGCTCAGGGTGCTGTCGACCAAGGCAAGCGTGCCTGTCGAATCGAATCGGATCCCACCTCCGCTGTGTGTCGTTTCCCTCGTACCGTTTATGAATTCATTCGAACCGGTCGTGCGGCCACCGGTCAGCGTCATTTGCTGCAGCGTTACGTCGACCGATTCTCCGACGACATTCAGCACTCGCGATTGCTGATTTGCATCGATCACAGTCGTTGCTTGCCCAGAGCCAGTGATCGTAACGGTGTCGGTGATCGTCAATTCGCCAAGCCCCAGCACGATTGGCTGGGTAACGGTTTCGGAAAACGCGATCTCGTCCGCACCAGGCGAATCATTCGCAAGCGCGATCGCTTCACGCAGACTGACTTGAGGGTTGGCGCCGCTGTTGTTGCTGTAATCCAGTTCATCTAAATGGGTCGTGACGACAAACGGGGCGACGGGCAGAGGCTGCAACTCGTAAGCGCCCATGTCGACGCCGCCCCCCGCAATGCGGACAAACGGCAAGCCGCGGGCGTCAGTCGTCAAGTCGTTACCCGCCGGGTCTTTGGCCAACGCGTTGTCACCCGCATCGATCGCCGGATTGGTAGTCGTTTCGGCATTGGGCAACAAGGCAACCGTCTGGATCGGGCCCCCATTCTCGACCAACAGTGGAACGACCTGATCATCGACTGTGTGGCTGGCTAGAACCGTCGTCCAGTCGACTCCGACCACATTGCCATTGGAATCGGGCGTGGAGGAATCGAAAAGACTTGTGCCTGTCGAGTCGCCGATCAGGCTCGACCGGACATCCAAGTTGTTGGCCGGATCGTCAGGGGCAACAAAATCGGGTGCCGACTCAACGCCGCCAGCATCCATGTTCCCTGCGACGATTGAATTATGAATCGCCAGGGATTCCCCCCGACCGTCGTCCAACATGCCAATGCCGCCCCCCCGCCCCGAGGAGACATTGCCCGTGATCGTACTACCAGTGACACCGACCGCTGAGTCGCGAAACCACAACCCTCCGCCATCCGCATAATCCCCACCGGTTCTGTTGCCGCTCAACGTGCTACCCGTTATCGTCACCGAACCGCTGGACGTATAGATTCCACCGCCATCCGCATTATCCCCACCGGTTCTGTTGTCGCTTAACGTGCTACCCGTTAACGTCACCGAGCCACTGCCCGTCCTGACCCCACCGCCACTCGCACTATCCCCAGCGGTGCTGTTGCCGCTTAACGTGCTGCCGATTAACGTCACCGAACCACTAACCGTGCTGATTCCTCCGCCAACCGCCCAGACACCAGCGGTACTGTTGCCGCTTAACGTGCTACCCGTTAACGTCACCGAACCACTCGACGTACTGATCCCACCGCCCAACGCCCAGCTATCAGCGGTACTATTACCGCTTAGCACGCTGTCTGTTAACGCCACCGAACCTCGATACGTGTAGATACCACCGCCGAACGCAACTCCCCCAACAGTGCTGTTGCCGCTCAAGGTGCTACCCGATAACGTCACCGAACCACTGTACGAATAGATTCCACCGCCGCTCGCACTCTCCCCAGTGGTGCTATTGCCGCTCAGCGTGCTGTCGACCAAGGCAAGCGTGCCCGCCGAATCGAATCGGATCCCACCTCCGCTGTGTGTCGTTTCCCTCGAACCGTTTATGAATTCATTCGAACCGGTCGTGCGGCCACCGGTCAGCGTCATTTGCTGCAGCGTTACGTCGACCGATTCTCCGACGACATTCAGCACTCGCGATTGCTGATTTGCATCGATCACAGTCGTTGCTTGCCCGGAGCCAGTGATCGTAACCGTGTCGGTGATCGTCAATTCGCCAAGCCCCAGCACGATCGGCTGAGCGACGGTTTCGGAAAACGTGATCTCGTCCGCACCAGGCGAACTATTGGCCGCATCGATCGCTTCGCGCAGACTAAGCACTCCGTCGGACGCCGCGACGACGTCATCGAAAGTGGTGACATTGAAGACCGCCAGCAACCGCCGACTCTCCAGCGTCTCAACGCGCAAACGACGTGATGCGGTGAAAGACTTGCGATTTAATTTTCGTCGTTTTTTCATGGCAGTGTCTCAATATCTCGGCGTTAACAACAACGATGTCTTAGGGATATGACAGCGAGACGTTTCGTATGACGCCACACCTGTCGCGATTTATTTGCGAAGCTCCGGCGGAACATCAGCCAAGGCGTGATCGGGTAATTCAAACGAACCGGCCAGCAACTGGCGATCCTCGTTGACGAGTTCGGGGTAACGGGAACCGACCAAGACCTCGACGGCAAAGATCTCTTGGACGGCGTCTTCAAACTTGACAAACGCAACGATCTCGCCGGTCTGGATATTCACCACCCAGACACCGCAGATCCGTTCGGATAAATCGCGTTCGGCAATCGGCACGCCACCAAACACCGCCGCCTCACGAACTTGTGACAGACCGATGAAGGCCAGCGGACCGTGGAATGACAGACCTCGCGTGAACCCAGGCAATTCGACGATCGATTCGTATTTGCCCGTGCCCATGTCGATCGTGCCGAACCCGCCGGTCCCCGAATGCAAGACGAACAACTTGCCGTCGTACCAACGGGGCGAATGGGGCATCGAGAGCCCACGGGCGATGATCTCGTTGGTGTCGAGATCGATCAACAGTCCGCCATCCTTCTTATTCACACGCCAACCAGCGGGCTCATCGGTTTCACCCAGTGCCGAGACGTAGCGAATCCGGTTGTCGCGAACGGCCAGGCCGTTCAGATGACAGCAGTCACCGGGGATGTATTTGGTGATGAAGGGAGGGCGCCAGACGGGTTCAAAGTTATAGATGCCGCTGCGGCGAGCCAAACAGGAGAACAGCGTGTTGATGAAGACGACGTCGTCATCGACCCACGCCATCTCGTGAATCTGAATATCGCCGGTCCAATGTGCAACGCGAGGCAGAAAGCAAGCATCGTTGACTGCCGGGTCCAGCTTGGCAGCAGCGGCGGGAATGTTGTGGAATTCCCAGACCTGCATCGACGACCCGATCGCCAACCGGTTCGGCTCGACAGCCAGGCCCATCGGTTTCTCGAACACACGGAAGTGCGTGTTCAGAACGCCCGCCTCTGGCCGCAACATCACCAGCTTGCCCGACTGGTAGGTCGTCACGAGAATCGAAATCCCAAGCTGATCCAAGATCTCGGGCAGATTCGACGTATGCACCGATCGCAAGGCGTTGGGGGGCTCTGCGGGGGATTCCATGATGGCCTTTAGCTCCCTCCAGTACAGAACGTTCAAGTGTTAACACGAGTGACGCTCGCCAGCCGCCCATCGCAGCCACCCATCCAGCGCAACCGCAATATACCTAAAGAGTGGCCCACAGCAAGCGAAATCCATACAACCCAGCGATTAGGGACAGACGACTTGAGATTGCCGCAGATCGCAAAAGGTACCGAAAATCGCCCCTTGACCCCTTGTTCAAATAGGTTTACAGCGATGAAACCTGCCCGTTACCACGAGACAGTTAATCTCGGCGTATTTCGACTACATCCAGTGCAACGCTCCCGAAGGGATCGCAGATCGATCTGCGCCCCCGTCGGGGGCGGCGTTTGATTTACGACCAGGTTCCGGTGGTATTCGCTGCGCTCAAACCACCGGCTACCTTCTGAGGCCGCTTCGCGGTCCATGGGCCGCCGGAACGTTGGGAGCCTAGTTTGGTTTGGCGGGGCGAAGCTCCAGCAATTTGCCTAGCCCAGGCCAACGGCCTGGGCTAGGCGATCGCAGCATTCGATCGGTAGGGCCAACGGCCCGGCAATTTGCTGAGTTCGGATCGATCGGCGAACACATCGCCTGGCCTTCGGCCCGGCACCTGCATTGGGTGCGAGCACGTTACGGCCACGATCGATGCACCGAGTCCCGCAGGGACCGCAGACGGTAGCCGGAGGTCGCCGCGCCGCGGCGCACCTCCGGAACACAACGCCCACCGCGTGCGACGCTCCCGCAGGGAGCGCAGTTCGCTGTACGCCCCCGTCGGGGGCGGCATTCGATTTCGCGATTCGGTTCCGGTGGTATTCGCTACGCTCAAACCACCGGCTACCTTCTGGGGCCGCGTTGCGGCCACGATCGATGCACCGAGTCCCGCAGGGATCGCAGACGGTAGCCGGAGGTCGTCGCGCAGCGGCGCACCTCCGGAACACGACGCCCAAACGTGCCCAACGCTCCCGCAGGGATCGCAGATCGATGGTTCTGCGGGGCGAAGCTCCAGCAACCCCAAAGCTTGCGAACCGCAAAACCGACAGCCGCATTGGTTCGGTCGACGGCACCGAGCCGCGTCGCCGATACGTCTCTATGGCGACCCGATCACACCGACTCGCCTCACCGCCAAAATTCGACAAAATCGCGGCAAACGCTGCTAAAATAGGGCAGTACGACCGCTCTCCGCCGCAAGCCACGCGGTGACTTGGGCAAAAGATTGGGGTTCTGATCCCCCATCCGCCTGGTATAATGTCCACTCAACGGCCCCACCTTCACACCTCGCGCCCCCGATGATGCGATATGCGATTTCCCCACTACTGGCTTGCCTGCGTAGCCCTGATTGCAGCTCCCGCGATCCAGCCGACGTGCCAAGCCGCCGACAATAGCGGGCAACCGATCCTCCAATGGTCCTTCGACCAACAGCCTCCCGGCACGATCGTCGGCAAGGCGAGTCTGGAACCGTGGGGGCCCGCCGCTCCGGAATTCCCCGACTTCGCCAAGGACAACCAAGCGCTGTCGCTGAACGCGCCATCCTACATCCGCCTTGAAGATACGAAGGAAGAGGACCGCTACGATTTCGACAACGGCGATTGGATCTCGGTCGAAGCTTGGGTGAATCTGTATTCGATCGTTCAGCACGCCTACATCATCGGCAAAGGGCGAACCGGGCGCAGCGGTTTCGACTCCGACAACCAAAACTGGGCCGTGCGGTTGAGCAATCACCGTGGCGAAGCCTGCGTGAACTTCCTGTTCCGCAGCCGCGCCGACGAAGCTGGCCCCGCCGATTGGCATCGCTGGACCTCGTCCAAAGGCTTCGCTCCGGGAAGCGGCTGGCATCACATCGCAGTCTCCTACCAGTTTGGCAAGCCAGAGACGATCCAAGGTTTCGTCGATGGCAAGCCGGTCAAAGGTACCTGGGATATGGGAGGTCCAACCAAACGAGCCCCCGTCGTCGATGAAGACGAAGTCTGGATCGGGTCGTCGATGAAGGGAGCCCGCAGTTGTTCGTTCAACGGCGAGATCGATGAACTGAAGCTGTACCGGAACGAACTGCCCAGCGAACTGATCGCGTCGCGTTACAAATACGTTCCGCAACCGATCAAAAAGCCGGAGGTCCCCGAAGGCAAGGTCCTCGTCCAACTGCTGGGCCCCACGGCGACCTTCGATTCGATCCCGCGACGAATGGACGAACCGCAACTGGAATGGCACCAAGATTCGCTCGCGTTCTCCCAGCTTCCCTACAAATACGATGACTGGGGCATCCGCGACGATTGGACTGAAGGCAACCAAAAGTCGATGGTCGTCCGCGCATGGACCGAATTGACACTGCCGCCGGGCGATTACCAATTGCTGGTTCGATCGCGCGGCTACTCGCGACTGAAGATCGACGACCAGGACGTCGTCACGACGCCGCGGCAACCGAACCGAGCCGGTGCTCACCACGTGGTCGATCCGCTGCCGAAGGTTCCCGTGCCGGGAATGCGTCCGCACTTCATGAGCGATTCCGAACGGATCGTCGACTTCCACAGCGACGGCAAAACGCATCAGATCCTGTTCGAAGCGATCGTTGGCGGGCCGCGATATCGTCTGGAGTTTGGCGAATCGTGCGTCGCGATCGCTCGCCCCGGCGAGATGTTCGAAATCATTGGCCCAGGCAAATCGTACCCGCTGACCGACGAGGGCTGGCTGGCCTTTGCCGCCGACCACAAGCAACTGGTGGGCGACATGAACCGCGAGCGACGTCGAGCGGCAAACAAGATCCAATCCGATTATTGGCAGCAGCGACACGAATACGCGCGACAGCATCTGCTGGAAGAACCCGCGTCGCGAGAGATCGACCAGCTGATCGCCGCGAAGATCGACGCCGTCAATACAGAACGCCAAGCTGCCGCTACGGCGACCGCATCGGATACCTTCTATCGCGAGCGGATCGAACCGATCTTGGCATCCCACTGCGCCCGCTGTCACAGCGAAAAGCGGCAGGGAGAACTGAGCGTGGTCGATCGCCAATCGCTTTTAGAAGGGGGTGAATCGGGCGATCCCGCCGTCGTGCCGGGCGATCCCGACGCCAGCTATCTGATGGACCTGATCTCCGCCGATGCCGACGATTACCGCATGCCTCCCAAGGGCGACGGGCTGAGCAAAGAGGAGATTGCAGCGGTTCGCCAATGGATCGCCGACGGCG
This sequence comes from Rosistilla oblonga, assembly GCF_007751715.1. NCBI lineage: Bacteria > Pseudomonadati > Planctomycetota > Planctomycetia > Pirellulales > Pirellulaceae > Rosistilla > Rosistilla oblonga. The sequence continues at coordinate 6,926,028 of NZ_CP036292.1, forward strand.
CCGCGATGACTCAGACCTCCAAGCCGCCGGTCGAACTGACCAACAACGTCGACGACTACACCTTCTTACGCCGAGTCTCGATCGACACCATCGGCCTCGCGCCGACGCTCGAAGAGATCGACCAGTTCTTCAACGACGATCCCGCCACTCGCCGCGACAACGCGATCGATCGCTTATTGAACGATCCTCGCTGGGCGGAAAACTGGGTCGGCTACTGGCAGGACGTGTTCGCAGAAAACCCGAACCTGCTGAAACCAACACTTAACAACACCGGACCGTTCCGGTTCTGGATCCTCGAGGCGTTGCAAGACAACAAACCGATCGATCGCTTTGCGACCGAGTTGATGATGATGCGGGGCAGCCAATGGTACGGCGGCTCGGCTGGATTTTCAATCGCTTCGCAAAACGATGTGCCGATGGCTGCCAAAGCCCACGTGATCGGCACCGCCTTCATGGGCGTCGAAATGAAATGCGCCCGATGCCACGACGCCCCTTACCACTCGTGGAAGCAGGGCGATCTGTTCCAGATGGCTGCGATGCTCAACCGCAATTCGATCAAGCTGCCCGAGAGCAGCACGGTACCGGCGGCCTTCTTCGAGAAGCAAGCTCGCAAATCGTTGATCGAAGTCACCCTGAAACCGGGAGCGACCGTCCGACCCGAATGGCCTTTCGCCAGCCTGTCGTCCGAGAGCGCAACGGACATCGTTCAAGATCCCTCCGATTCGCGGCAGGTCTTGGCGGCGCAAGTGACTGCTTCGCGGCGGTTCGCCGAAGTGATCGCCAACCGAATCTGGACACGATTGATGGGAGCCGGGATCGTGCAACCTGTCGACGACTGGGAAGGCAATCCGCCCAGCGATCCAGCCCTGCTGGCGGCGATTGCCGATATCCTGATCCAATCGGGCTACGACCAGAAAGAACTGCAACGGGCGATCCTTTCCAGCGACGCTTACCAACGCGTTGCGATCCCAGTCGATGGCGAACAACGCCTGTTCGCGGGCCCCTATCGCCGCCGCATGTCGGCTGAACAGATCGTCGATTCGTCGCTGCACGCCGTTGGCCAAACGATGCGTACCGAACAATTGACGATGGACATCGAAGGAACTCTGCCACCGAATACGTTTGTCAATTTTGGATTCCCCAAACGATCGTGGGAATTCACAACGTTGGCGAACGAACGCGATCGCCCCAGCCTGGCACTGCCGCGAGCCCAAGCGATCATCGACGTTTTGAAGGCCTTCGGTTGGCGGAACTCCCGCCCCGAACCGATCAGCCAACGCGAAGAGACGCCCAACCTGATCCAACCGGGCGTACTGGCCAACGCCACCTTCGGCACCTGGCTGACGCGACTGAGCGACCACAGCGAACTGACGCAATTGGCGCTGCAGGATCAAGACCTCGACGCCTTCATCGACGCGTTGTATCTGCGGATGTTGACTCGCAAACCGACCGATCCCGAACGGGCCCAGTTCCGCGAACTGCTGGAACCTGGCTACGCCGATCGATTGGTCAGCGACATCGACGCCTTTGCTCCGCAGCCTCCCAAACGGTTCCGTTATGTCTCGTGGTCGAACCACCTGAATTCGGAAGCCAATGTGATCAAGGTCGAGATGGAAGCCTACGCACGCCAAGGCGATCCACCGACACGAATGTTGACCGAAGCCTGGCGATTGCGAGCTGAAGATGCGATCTGGTCGCTGCTGAACAGCCCCGAAATGATCATGGTCCCGTAACGGACCTTTCAATCGCCCAGGAAACCTCACCTCCGACACATTCCCACGCAACCCAACGATCTTGCCATGAAACGACGACACTTTTTGCAATCGACCGCCGCTGCAGCAGCAGCCACACCACTACTCGCCTCGCAAACCAACGCGATGCCGATGGGCAAAGCGGAACACTGCGTGATGATCTGGCTCGGTGGCGGCATGGCTCAGATCGACACCTTCGATCCCAAAGCGATGGGAGACGCGAAGGCGAAGAAGGCGGGCAGCTACTACAAAGCGATCGACACCGCCGTCCCGGGCGTTCAGGTTTGCGAGCACCTTTCAGGGACCGCGCGGATGATGGATCGTGTGACCGCACTGCGAACGGTTCACCACGACGTCGTCGATGAACACGCGGCGGCGACCAACCGGATGCACACCGGCCGGCCGACGACCGGCACCGTCCAATATCCATCGATCGGTTCGATCATCGCCGACCAACGCGGTGCCGCGGGCGAAGGCGTTCCCGCTTACATGCTGATCGGATATCCCAACCTCACCCGCGGCCCGGGCTTCCTTGGCCAGAAGGCTGGTTTTGTCTACCTGACCGATATCGAATCAGGACCGGCCGGACTGGCTCGTCCGGCCGAGATCACCGACGGCCGCCAAGCCCGCCGCGAACAACTGCTCACCGCCGTCCGGTCCGCGGGCCGCAAGCGGTTTGCTGGCGACAAGCTGTACGCCGACTACGATTCGGCGGTTGCGGAGAGCCTGCGTTTGAGCGGCCCCGACTTTATGAAGTCGTTCGATCTGAGCAACGAACCGGACGACTTGCGGAACCAATATGGCGACGGCTTTGGCCAGCGTCTGCTGATGACGCGGCGGCTGTTCCAATCGGGCGTCCGTTTCATCGAAGTCTCCCACAACATGAACTTCCGCAACGGAACCGGCTGGGACACGCACAACGATGGCCAGCTGAACCAGCACGTGTTGATCCAAGAGCTAGACCGGTCGATGTCGGCGTTGATGGCTGACCTCGAAGCCCACAAGATGCTCGACAAGACGCTGATCGTGATCAACAGCGAATTTGGTCGCCCGGCTCAGTTCGATTCCGGCGGCGGCCGCGGCCATTACAGCAAGAACTTCTCGATGGTCTTGGCCGGCGGCGGCTTGCGTCACCAAGGAGCCTACGGAGTCAGCGACGAACTGGCGATGAACGCTGTCGAAAACCCGATCTCCGTTCCCGATGCCTTTGCCACGATCATGGCGACGATGGGGATCGACACCAGCATCAATCTATACGATGGCGATCGCCCCGTTCCGATCACCGATGGCGGTGTCCCGATCGCGAGCTTGTTCTAGGCAACCGCCACAGCGTCCCAAGCGGGATCATCCCGCTTCGCCTTGCCGGTTGCTCCAGCAACTGGCGACGATCCGGATCGAATCGTAATCGACCTTGCCGTCGAGGGCGTCGAAGATCGGCCGCAGCCGCTCGAGCCCCGTTTCGGCAAGCACGGCTTCGATCTGCCCGATCACCTCGGTCTCGACCCACGGCGTTGGGTCGGTGACGCGTTCGTGTTTCAGGTAGTCGTTCAAATAACCGGCCACCGTCGATCGGGCTCGCTTCAATTCGACGACCGCGTCGTCCAACGACATCCCGTTGCGGAACAGATCCATCGCGGCAAGGCTCGACGCAGCCAACGCCTTCGGTTTCTTCGCGACCGGCTTGACCGCTCGCGTCGCCACGGCGGCATCTTGCTGCAGCTCATGCTGGGCACAATAGCTGGCGATTTCCGCGAGGAAGATCTCGCCAAAGTCCTGCTGCTTCTTCTCGCCGACTCCCGAGACGCTCATCAAGCGGGGCACGTCCGATGGACGGATGCGGGCCATGTCGCGGAGCGTCACGTCGCCGAAAACGACATAAGCCGGCACCTTCTTCTCCGCGGCGATCTTGCCGCGCAACTCGCGCAAGTGCTCGAACAGCCCGCGATCTACACCCTCCCACGATTCGGCCGACGCCGCCTTGGGCTGAGCCTCTTTGTTGGCGGGGCGTAACAACCGCGGCTCCACCTCGCGGCGCAACAACTGGCGACCGCTTGGCGTCACGCTGATCGTGTTGTATTCGCCGCTACGCAACAAGAAACCTTGCTCCACCAGTTGTTCGATCCAACCGCGGACCGTGTTGACGGTCTCGCTGGAGAGCAGCCCATAGGTCGAAAGTTTGTCGTGCCCCATCTGCACTATCCGCTGCTCCTGCGATCCGACCAGACACTTGGCGTTGTAGTCGGCCCCGAACCGCTCCTCGGTCCGCAACACATTCGACAAGATCTTCTGACCGATCGTCGTCGCATCGTCGACCAAATCGATCTCGTCCAGACAGACGTCGCAGGCTCCGCAATTTTCCGCCTCGAGATCCTGGCCAAAGTAGCGGACGATCGATCGATGCCGGCACGAGACCGACGCGCAGAAGTGGTTCATCGCCTCAAGCGACGCCACTGCGGAATCGAAAACCGACGGATCGCCGCCGCGCATGATCCGCTTCCACGTCACCAGATCGCCGCCGCTGTAGATCAGCACGCATTCGGCTTCCAGGCCATCGCGCCCGGCACGCCCGCTCTCCTGTTGATAGTGCTCCAACGACTTCGGCATCCCAGCGTGGACCACGTACCGAACGTTCGATTTATCGATCCCCATCCCAAACGCGACGGTTGCCACGATCACGTCGACCTGCTCGCTGAGGAACGCTTCCTGGTTCTGCGCCCGCTGAGTATCGCTCAAACCAGCGTGATAGGGAGCGGCCTTGAAGCCCAACCGAACCAGATTCTCCGTCGTCCGGTCGACCTCCTTGCGGCTGATACAGTAGACGATTCCCGATTCGCCGGCGTGACGCTGGATGACTTCGCAGACCTGCCCGAACCGATTGTTCGCCGCCAAAACGCGATAGACCAGATTCGGGCGATCGAAACCGCCGACCAACATCTGCGGCGATTCCAATTGCAACTGCTGGGCGATGTCCTCGCGAACCTGCTGCGACGCGGTCGCCGTGTAGGCGTGCACGCCAACGCCAGGGAAGGCCTCTTTAAGGAACCGCAACTGCCGGAATTCGGGCCGGAAGTCGTGCCCCCACGCGCTGATACAGTGGGCTTCGTCGATCGCCACCATCGAAACCTTGGCAGACTTCAGGAACTCGATCATCCGCGCGTCGACAAGTCGTTCGGGGGCGACGTACAGCAGTTTCAGCTCTCCCGCCTGGATCTGGTCGGCAATCTCGCGGCGCTCGTCAGCCGAGAGCGTGCTGTTGATATACGCCGCCGAAATACCGCAACTGCGTAGCGCATCGACTTGGTCTTTCATCAACGATATCAACGGCGACACGACGACGCCCATCCCGTCGAGACAGGTCGCCGGGGCTTGGAAGCAGAGCGATTTACCGCCACCGGTCGGCAGCACAACGACGCTGTCGCGATGCTGCATCACACACTCCATCGCCTCGCGCTGCAGCGGGCGAAAGGAATCGTAACCCCAGCTTGTCTCTAGGGCGGCGAGCAGTTGCGATTCGATCGACAGATTTTCAGGTTCTTCGGTTTCCATGCTCGGAGTTTATCAGAAAGCACCCCGAATCGGCTGCCCGCCCAATCGACAATCAACGCACAATCGGTAGGCGTCGACGGCACGCTTCCTAAGCAAGACACCAGCGATTGCACGGCTTTCGTCGAGAAACGCCAAAAACACGAAGAACAAAAAACACGGCAAATCGCTGCGCAAATCGACGCCCCCCGATCCCCGCGACAAACACCGGCACACCTTTTGCATACCGCTCGATCAGCCATCCAGCAACTTCAGCTGGGCGGATCATTCTCCTCACGAGCGTTTGTTATCCCCACGATTTTCGGTGCCGGTATACCTGTAACTCCAACAGACAGCTCCAGTTCCGAACCCACCTCAAAAATCACCTGGAGTACATTCCCGATGCGTCGCAGAAACGGATTTACATTAGTTGAATTACTGGTCGTGATCGCAATCATCGGCATCCTGGTTGGCCTGCTGTTGCCAGCGGTCCAAGCCGCCCGCGAAGCAGCGCGGCGGATGCAGTGCAGCAACAACATGAAGCAGCTCGGCTTGGCTCTGCACAATTACGTCGACACCTACCAAAAGTTCCCCGCCTCAGCCCGCGGATACGGTGGATGTGTCGGGAACGCAGTCAACGGCGAAATCAAGAATGCCAACGGCCTGGTCGCACTGCTTCCCTACATCGAACTGCAAAACGTCTACGACCAGTTCAATCACGACGAAGCCTTTTCGGTAAACCCAGGCGGCTACCAACGGGCAACCGGCACCGTGGTCGGCGATCCGATCACCAACGGCAACGCAGCGCTCGCCGAACTGGAACTCGATGTCTTCCTATGCCCGTCCGACCCCAACCCGGCCAAGGGGCGGTTGGTGGGAAGCGCTTACGGTCCCGGCGGCAGCTTCTCCGGCGCCGCAACCAACTACGACTTCATCGTGAAGTGCGGCACTGAATTCGGCACATGCAACAGCTACGCCACGACCAGCAGCACCGAAAAACGGATATTTGGTGGCGACGTGAACTCCCGAATGGCCGAGGTCACCGACGGGCTTACCAACACATTCATGGTAGGCGAGACAACCAAGTATCACTCCAACGGCGCTGCCTTCGCCTGGTCGTATCGTGCCTGGGTGATGACAGGTATCGATCCCTATTACACGACCGCCAATGGTGGAATCAACGTCTGGCACCAACCCTGGGTCGCACCAACTTGGCAGAACCCACCCTACATTCCACAACGCGGCCGACCTCGCAGTTGGTGGGTACCAGCAGCCAGCTTGCACCCGGGCGGATGCCACTTTGTGATGGGCGATGCATCGGTGCAATTCATCAACGAAACGATCGACAAGCCGACTTTGTTGAACCTAACAGTCATGTCGGATGGCCAAGTCGTTACGCTACCGTAGTGGACGACAATCCAAACCGTCGGGCTGCAGAGCCCGTTCACCTTCCAAGGCGCATGCGATGTTCCGTTTTGCGAGAACGAGCCTTTTGATCACAGTTGCCGCAATCACCGGTTGCGGCAAGGCTACGAGCGATCCGGGGCCAAGCTTTATCCCCGTCTCGGGAACGCTCACTCTCGACGGTCAGCCACTCCCTTTCAAGAGCGTACGGCTGTCGCCGACCGACGGCACCGCAGGCCGCGGCGCGGCCGGATATTCCGATTCCGAAGGCCGGTTCCACTTAGTGGCTGTCGTTTCCGACAAGCTGCACGACATCACAGGCTGCCCTCCGGGGCATTATCGCGTGATTGTTAACGAACCGATGATCCCGATCTCCGAAGCGGATTTCGAAACCGGAAACCAAACGATCGCCGCACCAACAGCGGAGCCCGCGGTTGCGATCCTGCTTCCCGATCCCAAAGCAAAGAGCGACATCCCCGCGGTCTACCGTTCGGACAACACATCGCCACTGGAAGTCGAGATCCGCGAAGAAAACACAACGTTGACTGTAGAACTTCAGTCGAAGCCCTCGCAAAGTGCCAGCCCCGCAGATGCAGTGCAACACGACACCTAACGACGAAACCTAATCCAACTAGCCACACGAAACCGCAACGCGACTAAACCACGACACAACCGCCAACCCTCGCGCGGCGACGGCGAAGCCAAACCAACAACCACACGTCACCAAGACACACCGAACAAACAAACGACTCGCCAAAGCCGCGGCGTAGCACAACACAGAAGCAGCGCACAACAATCCAAACAAACTGCGCCGCGCGACGATCAAAACGAACAGCGAGTGTCGACGGCCTCCCGTAAACACAATCACCAAAAAAGCACCAAGGCGACACTAGACCACCTTAACCACATCGCACCGCAACCTGGCACACCGTAGTAAAAGCCGCGGACAAGATGCGGCAAACCACCTAGCAACCAATCCCTGCACGGCAAACTTCATGTTCTGCGAGCCTCATTTCCTTCCCAGGTCCAGCAAACTCCCTCAACGAACGTCGAGTCTATCGATCGATCCCAACGACACATGTCATTCCGTTCATGCATCGATTACGCCTACAGAAACTCTGGTTTTTCTGGCGAACAAACTGTTTCCACTCGAACCAAAGGCTGATACATTCAAATCAGCCAACATGTCATACAGGTAGACATTTCGCTTTCTATTTCACACTTAATTCGCCCCTCCGATCCATCGCCAGGCCAACCACCGACACCAAGAACATCCCATTCAAACCGGCACTGCACAGAATCGATAGCGAAGCTGCAAATCACGATCTGTTTTTTTCTCATCTCTCCCAGGAGACGTCCGATGTTTGCAAAAAGAAGAGCGTTCACCCTCGTAGAACTACTTGTTGTGATCGCGATCATTGGGATCTTAGTGGGCCTGCTGCTGCCAGCGGTTCAAGCGGCTCGCGAAGCGGCTCGGCGGATGCAGTGCGGCAACAACATGAAGCAGCTTGGCTTGGCGTTGCACAACTACGTCGACACCTACCAAAAATTCCCAGCCTCCAGCCGCGGATACGGCGGATGTGTTGGCAACGCAGTCAACGGCGAGATCAAAAACGCCAGTGGCCTTGTCGCTCTACTTCCCTACATCGAACTGCAGAACGTCTACGACCAATTCAACCACGAAGAAGCCTTTGCAGTTACCAGTTCGGGGCAGCGTGCGACCGGAAACGTGATTGGCGATCCAGCGACCAATGGAAATGCGACCATTGCCGAATTGGAACTCGACGTCTTCGCTTGCCCCTCGGACAGCAATCCCATCAAAGGCCGCCTGGTCGGAAATCACTACGGCCCTGCACCAGGATTTTCGGGCGCCGCAACCAACTATGACTTTATCGTCGCAGCCGGCCCTGAATTTGGCACCTGCAACAGCTACGCCACCACCAACAGCACCACGAAGCGGATGTTTGGCGGCGACGTCAACACGCGAATGGCCGAAGTCATCGACGGCCTGACCAACACCTTCATGGTCGGCGAAACCACGCGATACCACGTCAATGGCGCCGCCCTGGCTTGGTCCTATCGCGGCTGGGTAATGACTGGCGTCGACCCGTATTACACGTCGGCGGCCAACGGAGGAATCAACGTCTGGCACCAACCTTGGATCTCGCCAACATGGCAGAGCCCTCCCTTCACACCAATTCGCGGCCGCGCTCGCAGCTGGTGGGTTGCGTCGGCCAGCCTGCATCCCGGCGGATGCCACTTTGTCATGGGTGACGCTTCGGTCCAGTTCGTCAGCGAAACGATCGACAAACCGACCTTGCTGAACCTGACCGTCATGTCGGACGGACAAGTCGCCACGCTTCCGTAGCGAACGGCCTCAAGACAATTTGCATTTCACCCTCCGGCGCAGCGGGAGGGTGGGATCGGGGAAACTGCACTCAAAAATGCCCCCTCCCCATCAACCTCTTATCTCATCGCTCGACCACTCTATTTCGATTTGTCTTTTAAAGATTAGCAGGTGAATTTGATGTTTAAATTTGCAAAAGTCAGTTTTATCGCAGGAGTTGTTGCGATCGCGGGCTGCGGCGACGCGGGGCCACCACGCGTTCCAATCACCGGAACCCTGACGCTCGATGGAGAACCGCTGGCCTTCAAAAGCCTAACGTTGACGCCGATCGAAGGAACCACCGGCGGCGGCGCTTCGGGCTATTCCGATGGCGAAGGAAAATACCAAGTCCTGGCGATGGTCCCCGGCGCGGTGCAGGATTTTAATGGCTGCCCGCCAGGACGTTATCGCGTAACGGTTTCCGAGCCGTTGATCCCGATCAGCGATGCCGACTTCCAAACGGCCAGCAAGGGAGAGGTTATCGACAGCAACGAACCGGCGGCAGCGGTCTTCATGCCAACCACGCCGAGAAAAAAGAAGCAGGCCAAGGGAGCGATCCCAAGCGTCTACGCCTCAGGCACGATGTCGCCACTCGTGATCGACGTCGCCGAGGGGAACGAGCTGATCGACCTAGCGCTTGCATCGACGGCGAAATAATTTCAACCCGCCGATGCGATAGCGATCCCTCGCAATTCGTTCCAACCCACGGACTGGTTAGATCTGGTTATATGGCAACTCAAACAGTTCGTTGGCAACTTCGATCTGGCCGGTCTCCAAGCCTTTTCGGAACCAGTAGGCTCGCTGCTTGCTGGTTCCGTGCGTAAAGGCATCGGGAACCACTCGCCCCTGCATCTGTTGTTGCAAGCGATCGTCGCCGATCGCTTCAGCACACTTCATCGCCTCTTCGACATCTCCAGCGTCCAAGAAGGACTTCATCTTCTGGCCGTGATGCGCCCAGACGCCGGCTAGAAAATCAGCCTGCAGCTCCAACCGCACGCTCAACCGATTGGCTGCCACCTTGTCGGCGCTCTGCTGGCTGCGATGAACTTGGTCGGAAATGCCTAAGGTGTTTTGCACATGATGCGCGACCTCGTGAGCGATCACGTAAGCCATCGCAAAGTCCCCTTTGGCTCCAAATTGATTCTGCAGCTGTTCGAAGAACGACATATCCAGATAAACCTGATCGTCGCCGGGGCAATAGAACGGGCCCGTCGCACTGCTGGCCATTCCACAAGCCGACGAGACCTGATCGCGGAACAGGACCAACTTCGGCTCGGGATACCGCTTCCCGATCTGCTCGGTGAACAACTTGTTCCAGACATCTTCGGTGTCGGCCAACACCACCGAGACAAACTGCTTCAGCTCGCGTTCGGCTTCGCTATCTTCGACCGGGACGTTCTGCGGCGCACCGGCTTGCTGCTGCGCCTGCTGCTGTTGCACCTGTTGGATCAACTGCTGCGGGTCCTTCCCCATCATCAGCCCCAACACGATCACAACCAAAATCATCAGCCCACCGCCGCCAGCCACCGCCGGCCCGGCTCCCATGGCGCGTCGATCTTCAATATTTTCGCTCTCTCGTCTTCCACGCCAACGCATCGGATTATCCTGAAAAGGTTTCTTATAAACGCTGCGCCGGAAGCAGAGAGCATCGGGCTCAGCCAGCCAATAGTTGTTATCATACGTCGCAAACCAGTCTACCCAAAGCGTTGCACATTGACATTCGATTGGGCGGCTTTCCATTGTTGCAACAACCACGACAATGGGAATGGCGGCGTTCGGTGAACCGTCCCTTTCGCGATTCCTTTCCGACCCTTCTCCATCAAACTAACTAAATAGCTTTATGTGCGGCATCACCGGCGGACTCTGGACTCACCCGCAACACTCGATCTCCGCCGACGTCCTGCAGCGGATGACCGAGGCGATCCGCCACCGTGGCCCCGACGACAGCGGAACCCATGTCGAAGCGATGCGGACCGATCCGTCGGGCCCCGTCCCCGGCGTGGCCCTTGGGTTTCGGCGATTGAGCATCATCGATCTCGCCGGCGGCCACCAACCGATGAGCAACGAAGACGGTTCGATCTGGATGGTCTTCAACGGCGAGATCTACAATTTTGGCGATCTCCGCCGACGTCTTGAAGGAGCCGGCCATCGTTTTGGTTCCTCCAGCGATGGCGAATCGATCCTGCACCTGTACGAAGACCTGGGGGTCGAGTGTTTCTCGCACCTCAACGGTATGTTTGCCGTCGCGATCTGGGACCGCAACCGCCGCCGGATCGTGCTGGCGCGCGATCGCTTGGGTCAGAAGCCGCTGCACTACACGGTGCAAGACGATCGGCTGCTGTTTGCCAGCGAACTGAAGTCGCTGATGGAGGTGCCGGGGCTGCGTCGGGAGATCGATCCGTCGGCGATCGATGAATTCCTGACCTACCAATACGTCCCTCATCCGAACACGATTTATCGCGATATTCACAAGCTGCCGCCGGGACACTTTGCTGTCTTCGAAGACGAACACTTGAGCGTCAAGCGATACTGGGATATCGATCTCGCCAAAGAAACTCCGATGACGCAGGAGGAGGCGTCCGAGCAACTGCGGGAACTGCTCTCTGATTCGGTGCGACTGCGATTGCAAGCCGACGTTCCGCTGGGAGCGTTCCTCTCCGGCGGGATCGATTCGTCGCTGATCGTCGCCCTGGCTCAACAGCAGCGCGACGATCCGATCCGCACCTTCAGCATCGGCTTTCCGCTGAAGGATTTCGACGAAACCCACTACGCCAAACAAGTCGCCGACCATCTGGGAACCCAGCACACACGGTTCGAAGTCCAGCCGAACGCGGTCGACGTGATCGACAAATTGGTCTGGCACTACGACGAACCGTTTGGTGATTCGAGCGCCATTCCCACCTGGTACCTGTCGGAACTGACCCGCCGCGAAGTGACCGTGGCCCTCTCGGGCGACGGCGGCGACGAACTGTTCGCCGGCTACGATCGCTACCGGGCGTTGTGGATCAGTCGCCAGATGGATCGGATGTTGCCGATGCGTGGAATGCTGGGAGCCAAGTGGATCCAGCGGCTGCCCGATTCGACGCGGCAGCGTTCCCTGATCCGCCGCGGCAAGCGGTTCTGCGACGCGATCAGCCAACCGCCGGCGCGGCGTTTCATGAACTGGTTGCAGATCTTCCCCGAAGCGCTCCGAGGCGAGATCTATAACGAGGACTTCGTTAAGCAGTTGCCGGGGGACGATCCGTTCGAGTTCTTCCACATGGCCTGGAAACAGTCGGGGAATCGGGACGACGTCACCAAAGCATCGCTAGCCGATCTGATGACCTACCTGCCATGCGATCTGTGCACGAAAGTCGATATCGCGTCGATGGCTCACGGATTGGAGGTCCGCCAACCGATGCTCGATTACCGCGTCGTGGAACTCGCCGCGCGGATGCCGGTGAAATGGAAGTTCCGCGGCAAACGCGGCAAACTGATCCTGGACGACACCTTCGGATCGATGATCCCCAAAAACATCTGGACTCGCAAAAAGATGGGCTTCGGCATCCCAATCGCTGCTTGGTTTAAAAACGAATGGCGGCCGATGCTGCACGACATGCTACTGGCTCCCGACGCCAAGCATCAACAATTCTTCCGCCCCGAAGTCGTCGCCAAGATGGTCCACGATCACGAGACCGGCGCCGTCAACCACGGCTACCGATTGTGGAACCTACTGATCCTCGAAAAATGGCTCCGCCGCTGGACGTAAAGATCAAACGCCAACGGAGAAGCGAAAGAGAAGGGCAGAATGAACATCTCGCCCACCATCACTCTGCCCACGTCATCTGCCATCCCCTTCGCTATACAAACGCACGGACCTTCGTCAATGGCGGAGCCATGGCCGCATAAAGCCTGGGACGCAAGTCCCAGGAAAACGGCAACATCGCAGAACGAAGTCGCGGAGCGACGGCAGATGTTCGCTCGCAGAACGCGAAGCGCAGCAAGTTTTGGCAGAATGATAGGGGCAGAATGATAGGGGCAGAACGCGATGCGAAGCCAGAAGGTTTCCTACTGCCGGTCGAGCCACTGTTGCACTCGGTCCTGCCAGGCTTGGACGGTCGGTTGCAGTTGATCGTACAACGCGACGGCGTCGGAGACGCGCGACTCGCGGCCACAGCGTTCGATCTCTTCGGCCAGAGCGACTTCGTCTCCGCTGGAGACATATTTAAGACACGACTTCAGCGTATGCCCGTAGCGTTCGATCTCTTTCGGCGTGCCGCCAGCGATCGCCACTCGCAACCGCTGCGAAACGTCGGGCAGCTCCATCACCAAGCCTTCGGCAACGGCAACCATCGATTCGTGGTGATTCCCCGTGCATTCCCCCAGGCGATCGATCCACGGCTTGTCGTCTTTTGGTAATTCGCTCATATGACCTTCGCGGCGCTACCGCCGTATTCCCTTTTGCCTTCCCTTCATCCTAACACGCGGCCTGGGCAAAAGCGATCCGATTCGACCAGCGAACCGGGGTCAACTCGGCTGCAAACCGGTCAACGTACCGACGCCGCTAGAGAACTGATCGACCGCCAGCCCCAAGTGCTGCAGATAACTGACCATTAAATTTCCAAGCGGTGGCGATTTCTCGGATTCAAACCGCAGATGCTGCCCGTGTCGGAAGTGTCCTCCGGCGGCGATGATCGGCAGATTCGTGTTGTTGTGGCTCGAAGCGTTCCCCAAATTGGAGCCCATCAAGATGGCGGTCTGATCCAACAAACTGTGCTCACCCTCGCGAACCGCTTCCAGCTTGCTCAACAGCTCACCAAACAACCGCATCTCCTCGCGTTCGATGATCGCCAGCATCTCGATCTTTTCCGGATTCCGCCCGTGATGGCTCAAGTTGTGCCAGCCGTCGTCGACCCCTTTCAGCGACACCACCTCGTTGCCGCCGGCACCGATCAAAGTGATCAACCGCGTCGAATCGGTTTGGATCGCCAGAAAGATCATCTCGAACATCAGTCCCATGATCCCGGTGAAATCGGCCCGATCGGTGACGTCGGTCGGTGGCTTGCGATCGACGACCGGCTTCGGCTGCGTCGCCCACTGCGCCGCGCTGACCAACCGCTGTTCCAGCTCGCGAACGCTCGTCAGGTACTGATCTAGCGTTTGATTATCCTGACGTCCCACGCGGCGAGCGACGCCGCGCGTCTGATCGCGGACCAAATCCATGATGCTCTGCCCATCTTCGATCCGCCGGATTTGATCGGCTTGCTCCGCCGGCGTTCCCGCTAAAAACAGCTTGGCAAACAATTGCGACGGACGCGATTGAGCGGGAATCTGCACGCCCGATCGCGTGTACGAAAGACTCGATCGCCCGGCAGACAGGGCCAGCGACGCAAACCGCGTTTGATGACCGATCTGTTCGGCGGCGAACTGGTCGACCGAAATCGTGTTCTGGAAACTCGGCTGACCGGGATGAGCCGCTCCGGTCAAAAAGCTCTTCTCCGCGCTATGCCCTCCGTCGACATCGGGATGGTGCAGCCCCGAGATCACCGTGAACTTGTCCCGCAGTGGCTGCAGCGGTTCCAGGTAGGGCGTGACTTCGTAATCGGTTCCCGATTGGCTGGGGAACAGGTAGGGCGTGTGGATTCCCAGCGGAGCGCAGATCGCCAACATCCGGCGAACATCCCCTTTCCCAGATTCCCCCGGGGCAGCTCCAGCGGCGGTACCGGACATCGATTGCAGCATCGGCAGCGCCATCGAAACCGCACCGCCGCGCAACATCGTCCGTCGTCGCAAAACAGATCTCATCAACACGCTCCCAACACTAAGGTTCGATAAAAAGTTCGCTACTGGCGATCGCCAAAATCATCGACCGCAGCCCCAAGTCGCCCCCCGACGCGGCGACGATGCGATCGATCGCCGGCCGATCGGCCAGCGACAGCGGCCGCCCGGTCGCGTAGACGATCAATTTGGTCGCGATCGCTCGAGCGACCTGATCGCGGTCTTCGAGCAACCGTTGGCGGTAGCCGCCAAAGTCGGCGAACGAGCGGCCGTCGGCCAACCGCGACGCCGTTTCCACATCCGGCCCTTTGCGATAGGGCAAACGACCAAGCTTCTCCCCATCGCCAATCGATCGATACCATTGCCGCTGGCCACCGATCGCATCAAACGCTTCCAAGGCAAAGCCCGGTGGATCGATCCGGCGATGGCAGACGTTGCACGAATCGATCGCGCGGTGTTTGTCCAGTTGCTCCCGAATCGTGGTCGCGCCGCGGACATCGGGTTCGACCGCCGGAACACCTGGAGGCGGCGGTGGGGCAGGGCGGCCCAACAGGTTATCCAAAACCCAATTGCCGCGTTGGATCGGCGACGTGGTCGTGCCATTGGCTGTCACCTTCAACACGCTCGCATGCGTTAGCACCCCGCCACGCAAACTGTTGTCGGGCAGCGCGACCCTCCGAAAGACCTCGTTCCCACGCACCCCGGCGATGCCGTAATGTTTGGCCAGTCGCTCGTTGAGGAACGTGAAATCGGAATCAATGAAATTCAAAACGCTCCCATCTTCGTCGATCAAGTACTCAAAAAAGCTGCGCGTCTCGCCAAGCATCGCTTCCTGCAGCAACGGATCGAACTCGGGATAGAGTTTTTTATCGGGCGTCGTGAAGTCGATCTCCCGCAGATCCAACCACTGACCGAGAAAGTTCTCGACAAACCGCTCCCGCTTCGGATCGGCCAACATCCGCTGAACCTGAGCGCGTCGAATTGCGGGATCCTTTAATTTCCCAGCCGCCGCCAAATCGATCAGCTGCGGGTCGGGCTGCGAAGACCAAAGGAAATAGGAGAGCCGCGAAGCGATCGTGTAGTCGTCGACCGCGGGCTGGCTGTTGAGCAACAAAAACTGAGGAGCACATAAAACGGCGGTCACCCCCGCGCGAACCGCTTGTTCAAACGAGCGGCCAGCGTCGAGTCGATCGAGCGCCAATCGAACGAACGGCTCCGCTTCGGCATCGTCGACCGGGCGCCGGAACGCCCGCGGCAACAGATCGCTAACGATCCGCGCCACATCCTCGCGCGGCCGCTCCGATTCGACGCGATGCAACTGGACTCGCTTGCGATGCCGCATGTGAATCGATCGCTCCGGTTCCATCCGAATATGATCGACATCGCCAAACAACCGCTGAGTCGCCAACGATGGAAACTCTTGGTCCAACGGCCCGTCGGTCTCCACCCACGCGATCCCCACACCGGGACGCGGTTCGTGCTTGTCGCGCCACGTGACGTGTTCGGGCCAGATCCGAGGGACGATATGAATCGTCCCCCCCTGCTGCATCGGCACCGTAAATTCGATCACCCGCGGCTGCTGGGAACTGCCCGTGGCATCGAAGATCCCAATAAATCGATGCGCATCGGGACCAAACAACGAACCGACGTAAAGGGCCACCGACAACGTCCGCTCTCCCGGATCATGAGGCCAAACCGCAACGCGACAACGATACAGTCCATCTTCGATCGGATGGGCGGGATCGATCCGCGCAGGCGGCCAACCGGGAGTGAACTTCACAAACGATTCATCGACAGCAACCGTGCCCCCTTTTTTCTTGTCAACCGAATCGATGTTCTCTTTGACCTGCATCAGATCGGCTCGACGCGTCGCAACCGGCAACGGCTGCACGCGCCGTATCGTCGCTTCAAAAGCAACCGCCGCCGCAGCCAAGTACTGTTCCATCAAGACCGATGAAATACTCAGCCCGTCGGCGACGTTATCGAATCCCTGCAGGCTGCCATCCTCGGGCAACAGATCCATCAACGGGACATCGATCCCCAACAGATCGTGGACCGTGTTTTGATATTCGCGGCGATTCATCCGTCGCAGCGCCAGCGGCCGTTCGCCGCGCATCCGTTCCGCAAACCGACCGGCCTCCGAAACAAAACGCTTCACCGCAGCGGCGTTCGGACGGTCCTCACCCTCGGGCGGCATCTCTCCCGATTCGATGACATCGACGACGCGCGTCCACTGGCGGATCGCCTCGCTTCCCGAATCGGCGACTGTCAAGCGATCCAACCGCAGGTCGGCCTCTTGCGTATCGGCACCGTGACACGCAGTGCAGTGCTGATCCAAAAACGCGGCCAACCGCTTCGCAGCCCCGTCGTCGGCGACGGCAGACGCTGCCACTTGCGATCCGCAAACGACGGCCAAAGCGATGATCGAGCGACGGCAAATGATTCGAATGTTCATAGTTGTCATCATACCTGCCGCACCGCTCGATTGAGGAAATTTTGCAGGCGAACGGGACGGCTCGGTCGACGTTTTCCAACGCCGCCCGTGGGCAAGGATTTGGCAATTCCGTAGGATGAAGAAAAGGCCTGCTGCCGATACGATAGAGTTCAACGAGTGCTGGAACAAATGGATAATCAATCGATCGCCGAAGTTTTCGAACAGATGGCGGAACTGCTGGAGTTTAAAGGCGAAAATCCGTTCCGGATCCGGGCGTATCACAACGGGGCCAAAGCGATCCTCGACCTTGACGAACCGGTCGCCCAGATCCTCGACGATCCCAGCCGCAAGCTGTCCGATGTGCCGGGGATCGGCAAGACCTTGGTCGACAAGATCACCGTCCTGGTCGCGACCGGCAGCCTGCCCCAGTTGCTGGAGTTGCAAGAACAGTTCCCCGCCTCGGTCCTGGCGATGGCTCGCGTCCCCGGCCTTGGCGCGAAGAAGGCGGCTCGGCTGCACCAAGAACTCGGGATCGACAACCTCGCCGAACTGAAGACCGCTTGCGAAACGGATCAGGTGAGTGGCCTCAAGGGCTTTGGCAAGAAGAGCCAGCAGACGATCCTCGACGGCTTGGCGATCGCACAAGCGGCGGCGCAGCGGAAGAAGTGGGTCAACGCCGACGGCTGGGTCGCTCGACTGCGTTCCCATCTATCCAACTGCGATGCGATCGAACGAATGGAGTTTGCCGGCAGCTACCGCCGCGGCCGCGAGACCTGCGGCGATCTGGACATTCTTGTCGTCGCCGATCCCGCCGCTGCGGCGATGGATCATCTGGTAGCCTTCCCGCCACGGAAGGAGACCATTTTGCGAGGCGACACCAAGATCTCGATCCGCATCGACGAAGCGTTCCAAGTCGA